>NZ_JBFECU010000003.1:0-344874 GCF_041379855.1 Microbacterium sp. BWT-B31 | reverse complement strand
GACACGTCGAGGTCCTCGTGATGGAACAGCAGTTGGCGCTACTGATCCTCGGGGACCTCGACCCCTACCCACCGACCATCACCCGGCGAGCCTCACCCCCACCAAATGTCCGAAGAGCCGGATACGTATGCGCCGAGCGAGGTGGACGCGTCCGCAGGCTCGAAGCCCGAGCCCTGGATCTTCGCGAGGTCGAGAACGCTGTTGCGCGGTCGCGGCGCGACCGGACCTGAAGCTGACGCGAAGTACTCTTCGGTGGTCACGCCCGTCACGCGGGCAGGATCGTGGCCACTGAGCTCGAACACCCGGCGCGCGATGTCGGCCCACGACGTCGGCTCGCCCGCACCGGTGAGGTTGTACACGCCGTATGGGGCATCCGCCTGGATCAGGTGACGGATGCCGCGCGCGAGGTCGCTGGTGAACGTCAGGCGTCCGATCTGGTCGTCCACCACCTTCGGGTCGATGCCGCGCGCGGCGAGCGAGGCCATCGTGCCGACGAAGTTCTTGCCGTCGCCAATGACCCAAGAGGTGCGGACGATGTAATGGCGCGGCGCTGTTGCTGCGGCAAGATCGCCGGCCGCTTTGGTCTGGCCGTAAACCCCGAGCGGGGCGACCGGGTCCGACTCGGTGTACGGGCGCGCGGAGGAGCCGTCGAACACGTAGTCGCTCGAGACCTGCACAAGGGTGATGCCGTTCGCGGCTGCAACGCGGGCCAGCGCCGCGACTCCCGTCACGTTCGCGGCCCACGCGGCCTGGCGTCCCTCGGGTGTTTCGGCCGCGTCCACCGCGGTGTAGGCAGCGGCGTTGATGATCGTGCCGTAGTCGCGCCAGCGGCGCGCTGTGGCCAGTTCGGCCGACGCGAGGTCGAGGTCGTCCCGGGTCGCGAACTCGACCTCCGGGGCCTCCGCGAATTCGGCGCGCAGCGCCCGGCCGAGCTGCCCGCCCGCGCCGAGCACCAGGGTCTTGCGCGGCGTCATGGGCGTGACGTCCGCCAGCCGCGGGTGCTCGAGGTCCTTCGCCGAGATCTCGACCTGATCCAGCGGGATCGGCCAGTCGATCGCGGCCGTCTCGTCCGAGAGGTTCAGGAACGTGTACGAAGCGCTCGGCGACCAGTGGTCGTTCACGAGGTACGTGTAGGCGGTGTCGGGCTCGAGCGTCTGGTAGGAGTTGCCCACGCCTCGCGGCACGAAGATCGCGCGCGACGGGTCGAGCTCGATCGTGAAGACCGTCCCGAAAGAGGGGCCCTCCCGCAGATCCACCCACGCCCCGAAGATGCGCCCCGCGGCGACCGACACCCACTTGTCCCACGGTTCGGCATGGATGCCGCGCGTCGTGCCGACAGCGTCGTTGAACGAGATGTTGTTCTGGACGGGAGCGAAGTCGGGCAGCCCCAGAGCGACCATCTTCTCGCGCTGCCAGTTCTCTTTGAACCATCCGCGACTGTCGCCGTGGACGGGAAGATCCCAGTACACCAGCCCGGGGATAGGAGTCTCGGTCGGCGAGAGCTGCTTGCCGAAGTCGGTCATCACTGGCCCTTGGACGCGTAGAACGCCTCGACGCCGTCCTTGGCGCCGGCCCACCACGCCTCGTTGTCGCGGTACCAGGCGATCGTGTCGGCGAGGCCGGTCTCGAAGTCCTGGAAGCGCGGCTGCCATCCCAGCTCGGTGCGAAGCTTGGTGGAGTCGATCGCGTAGCGCAGGTCATGGCCGGCGCGGTCGGTGACGTGGTCGTAGGCATCGTTCGACTTGCCCATCAGCTGGAGGATCAGCTCGACGACCGTCTTGTTGTCTTCCTCGCCGTCCGCGCCGATGAGGTACGTCTCACCGATGCGGCCCTTCTCGAGGATGGTGAGCACCGCCGACGAGTGGTCGTCGGCATGGATCCAGTCGCGAACGTTCTCGCCCTTGCCGTAGAGCTTCGGACGGATGCCGCGGATGACGTTCGTGATCTGGCGCGGGATGAACTTCTCGACATGCTGGTACGGCCCGTAGTTGTTCGAGCAGTTCGAGATCGTCGCCTGCACGCCGAACGAGCGCACCCACGCCCGCACCAGGAGGTCGCTGCCGGCCTTGGTGGACGAGTAGGGCGAAGACGGGTTGTACGGGGTGTTCTCGGTGAACCGGGCAGGATCGTCCAGCTCGAGGTCGCCGTAGACCTCGTCGGTCGAGATGTGGTGCAGACGCGTGCCGTGCCGGCGTGCGGCCTCCAGCAGCGTGTAAGTGCCGACGATGTTGGTGTCCAGGAACGGGCGCGGGTCGTGCAGCGAGTTGTCGTTGTGGGATTCCGCCGCGTAGTGCACGACGGCGTCGACGCCGGCGAACAGCTCGTCGACGAGGGCGGCGTCGGCGATGTCGCCCTGGACGAACCGGACGCGATTCTCGGGCAGACCGTCGAGCGACGCGCGGTTGCCGGCGTAGGTCAGCTTGTCGAGCACCGTCACATGGTCGTCAGTGTGCTCGACCACGTGGTGGACGAAGTTCGATCCGATGAAGCCGGCGCCACCGGTGACGAGGAGTCTGCGCATCAGTACAGAATACGGGCGGATCCCGCCGACGCGGTTTGTCGACTCCCAGACTCATGCCGGAGACTAGAGGGTATGCGTGGCATCATCCTGGCGGGCGGCACCGGTTCGCGGCTCCACCCGATCACTCTCGGCATCTCGAAGCAACTCGTTCCCGTCTACGACAAGCCGATGATCTACTACCCGCTGTCGACGCTGATCCTCGCGGGCATCCGCGACATCCTCATCATCACGACGCCTCAGGACTCGGAGCAGTTCCAGCGTCTGCTGGGCGACGGCAGCAGGTTCGGCGTCTCCCTCACCTACAAGAACCAGCCGTCGCCGGATGGGCTCGCGCAGGCATTCATCCTCGGTGAGGGCCACATCGGGTCCGACTCCGCCGCGCTCGTGCTGGGCGACAACATCTTCTATGGCCAGGGCATGGGCACGCGTTTGCGCCAGTACACCGACCTGCGCGGCGGGGTCGTCTTCGGCTACTGGGTCGACGACCCGACCGCTTACGGCGTGGTCGAGTTCAACGCCGTCGGCAATGTCGTATCGCTCGAAGAGAAGCCGTCTGCTCCCAAGAGCAACTATGCGGTTCCCGGTCTCTACTTCTACGACAACGACGTCGTCGGGATCGCGAAGAGCCTGAAGCCCTCTCCGCGGGGCGAGCTGGAGATCACGGACGTCAACAAGGCATACCTCGAACGCGGCGACCTCAAGGTCGAGCTGCTCCCTCGCGGCACGGCCTGGCTGGACACCGGCACCTTCGACTCGCTGAGCGAGGCGACCGACTTCATCAAGACGGTCGAGAAGCGTCAGGGCCTGTCGATCGGATGCCCTGAAGAGGTCGCGTGGCGCATGGGCTTCCTCTCGGACGACGAGCTCCGCGAGCGGGCCGAGCCTCTGGTGAAGAGCGGGTACGGCAGCTATCTGCTCCGGCTGCTCGCCCAGCACGCATGATGCACCAGATCGCGGCATCCGCCCCGTCGCCGACCGCATCAGTGCCCGAGCCCACTGCGTTTCCCAGTGACGGGCGGCGAGTCATCCTGTACGTCATCGACGACCGACGCGGCGACGTGCCGGATCATGCGTTCACCGCGCTGCGCGAGTTGGCGCGCTGGGCGAGCGCGGTCGTCGCGATCGTCGCCCGCGGTACGAGCGCAGCGGATCTGGCGCGACTGCGCGACGCGGTCGATGAGGTCGTCGAGCACGATGGCCCCGGCGCCTACGCCGCATACTCCACCGCCCTCCGCGCAGCGAGGGTCACCATCGCGGGTGCGGACGAAGTCGTCTTCACCGGCGACAGCTGGTACGGACCGGCCAGACCGCTCGCCCCGATCTTCGACCGCATGGATTCGACGACCGCGCATCTTTGGCAGATGACGGGCAACATCGACGGCGCGGTCGAATCGTTCCCCGAGGAAGGCTTTCCCGGGCGACCTCTCACCTGGCTCTGGATTGCCGTGCGTCGAGCGCTGCTCGATTCCGCGCAGTGGGCGCGCGCGTGGTCGGCGCTCGGCAAGAGGTCCGAGCACGAATTCGTGGCGGGGCTGTCCGAAGCCGGATTCACCGCCGTCGAGGCGTTTCCCGCGCGGAACTATCCGCGCGGCGACCCCGCGCTCTTCGCGCCCGACCTCCTTCTCGATGACGGTTTCCCGTTCCTGAGCAAGACGGTCTTCGCGCAGTACCCCCCTCTGCTCGACCGGCACGCGGTGCTGGGCCGTGAGCTGCTCAGCGTCCTCGCGCAAGAGGGATTCGATCTTGCCGAGACCTGGCGCGATCTGGCTCGAACGGTGGCGCCGAAGGCCCTCAACACGATCGCGGGCATGCTCGAGGTGCTGCCCGAGTACCCGCCGTCCGACGGGGGCGGCCAGGCGCACCGCCTCGCTGTGATCGCCTACGTGCCCGATGTCGCATTCGTCGACGAACTGCGTGCCCGCCTCGTCGAGCTGCCACACGGGTTCGACCTGTTCGTGACCACCGGCGACGGCGCTCGCGCGCAGGCGATCGATCGAATGCTGACGGACTGGCCCGACCCTCCCTTCCAGCGCTTCGAGACGCGGGTGTCGTGGGCGCGCCGGGGACGCGACAAAGCCGCACTCTTCATGGCGTGCCGCGACGTCATCCTCGGCGACGACTACGACCTCCTGATCGTCGTGAACGGCAGGGTCTCGTCGCGCAAGACCGCCAACATGCGCGACTACTCGCGGCGCTATCAGCTCGACAATGTGCTGGGGAGCGCCGGCTATGTCGAGAATCTGCTCGAGCTGTTCAGGAAGGAGCCCGGTCTCGGGCTCGTCTTCCCGCCGATGGCCCACATCGGCAACACGATCATGGGTCGCGGCTGGGGCCCGTATCGAGAGGCGGCGGTCGAGTTGTGCAGGCGGATGGGGGTGCGAGTGCCACTGGACCGGGTCACACCACTCGCGCCGTTCGGCGGGACGTGGATCGGTCGTCCGGCGGCAGTGCGTCCCCTCGCTGAGGTGCGCTGGACGGTCAACGACTACAACCGGGCAAACCGGCGCAAGCACGTGCAGTTGGGGAGCGTGCAGGAGAGGATCCTTCCTCTCGTCGCCGCGGAGCAGGGCTACCACTGCCGCACCGTGATCAACGGTGAGCACGCCGCCATCAGCCACACGTCGCTCGAGTACAAGGCGGATCAGCTGTTCTCGACCACGCGCGGCTACCCGGTCGAGCAGATCAGGTTCATGCATCGGGCGGGCTTCACCGGCCACGGGGGAGTCGTCGCGCTGTCTCGCATGTACCTTCGCGTGAACCA
Organism: Microbacterium sp. BWT-B31; assembly: GCF_041379855.1. Classification (NCBI taxonomy): domain Bacteria; kingdom Bacillati; phylum Actinomycetota; class Actinomycetes; order Micrococcales; family Microbacteriaceae; genus Microbacterium; species Microbacterium sp. BWT-B31. The sequence goes on along the minus strand of NZ_JBFECU010000003.1, from coordinate 339,592 downwards.
TCCACTGCTGTCGCGTCTTCTGCTCCCGCTGTACAGCTTGTCGTACTGGGCATTCACGATCCCCAAGCTCGTGCGCCGCGGACTTCATCCGACCACCGCCGATGAGGGGTCCGATCGATGAGCAAGACAAGCGATCTCGTCGTCTTCCCGTCGCGGGCGTCAGAGCCATTCCCGCAGGACGGTCGTCGACTGCTGATCTACGTCGTCTACGACGTTCGCGGCGACGTGGAGGACTACATCCCGTACGCGCTCAGGGAGTTGCGAGTCCACGTCGCGCACATCCTCGTCGTTGTCAACGGCACGCTCACCGCGCGCGGGCGCGCAGCGCTTGCGCCGGTCGCCGACGAGGTGCTCGAACGCGAGAACCGCGGCTTCGACATCTGGGGATACAAGGCCGGCCTGGACCATCTCGGTGAGAGCATCGCCGAGTACGACGAAGTCATCTTGGCCAACGACACCTGGTTCGGTCCGATCAACCCGTTCGGACCTGTCTTCGACCAGATGGACGGGCAGTCGCTGCACTTCTGGGGCATGACCGACCATGCGCGCGTGGAGCCGCATCCGTTCACCCAGACCGGCTATCTGCCGTATCACCTCCAGTCCTACTGGATCGCTGCGCGCAAGAGCATGTTCCTCTCGGACACCTGGCGCGCGTACTGGCGCGACCTGCCCGAGATGAACTCGTACTCCGACGCCGTCGTGAAGCACGAGGGAGTGTTCACGGAGCACTTCTCGGACGCGGGATTCATCGGCGAAGTGGCGTTTCCGATCGTCACCGAGACCGCCGAGAACTATCCCGTGCTCTACGCACGGCAGCTTCTGGAAGCGGGCTGCCCGACTCTCAAGCGCCGCCCCTTCTTCCAGTGGCCGGCGCATCTCGATCGCCTGGCGGTGATCGGGCGCTGGACGCTCGACGTGGCCGAGAAGTCGGGGTATCCGCTCGAGCTGATCTACCAGGACCTGGCCCGCAACGTGCAGCCGCGCGTCTACAACGCAGACGCAGCGATGCTCTCGGTGCTGCCCGAGCAGGACGTCTCGTATGACTCTTCGGCGCCCCTGCGCACCGTTGTTCTCGCACACATCTTCTACGCCGAGATGACGGACGAGATGCTCGATCGGGCCGAGATGCTGCCCGGCGACTACGACCTCGTGGTGACGACCGCTGACGAGGAAAAGGCAGCGGCGATCCGGCAGGTCATCGCGGGTCGGCGGCGGCGCGGCAAGAGCGAAGTGCGCGTGGTCGCCTCCAACAACGGCCGGGACCAGGGCGCGTTCCTCATCGATTGCCGCGATGTGCTGCTGGACGGCGGCTACGACCTGGTGGTCAAGATCCACTCCAAGAAGACGCCCCAGGACATCTTCCATGTCGGGCGGCACTTCCGTCGCCAGCAGTTCCTGAACCTCTTGAACAGCCCCGGCTACACGGCGAACGTCGTCGCCCTCTTCCAGCAGGAGCCCGGTCTCGGGATCGTCTATCCGCCCATGATCCACCTCGGGCATCCCACCCTCGGACACAGCTGGTGGTCCAACAAGCACGGTTTCTACGAGCGCTGCAAGCAGCTCGGAATCCGAGTCCCGCTCGACGACATCTCGCCGCTTGCTCCATTCGGCTCGATGTACATCGCCAGGCCAGCGGCACTGCGCATCCTCGTGGAGCACGAGTGGACGTACGACGACTTCGGCGGCTCCGAGGCGTACCAGGACGGTGGCCTGGCTCACATTCTGGAGCGCATGCCGTCCTACGCCGCGGGCGAACTGGGCTACCACACCCGCACGATCGCCAACGCCGAGTACTTCGCGATGAGCCACACGGCGCTGGACTACAAGCTCGACCAGATGTCGGAGACGATTCCGGGCGCCACGATGGACCAGATCGGCGTCCTCCGGGACCTGGGGTACATGGGCGCGGGCAACATGAGCGACTTCGTCCGCATGTACATGCACCGGCACCGCCCCGATGACGAGCAGGCGATCGAGACGTGGTACCAACGCGCGGAGAGGGTTCGAGTCATCCTTGCGCGCCTGCGGCGCCCCCGCTCCTGGCTTCGGCGCGCACGCTGACGCCCGGCAAGAGCACAGAATCGCCCAGGATAGACTTTTCCATCATGCCTTCACAGAACGAGTCCGTCGAGATGCGGTTCCGTCGGCTCGCGGCAGTTCCGCTGGAATCCGTCGGCGGCTCCTACCCCTTCACCCCCAGAGGCATCCTCGACTCGGTGACCGACGCGGTCAGCCAGCGAGAGATGCTGGGGCTGCTTGTCAAACGTGATCTGAAGTCGAAATACAAGGATTCCGCGCTCGGATTCCTCTGGTCGCTGGCGCGCCCGCTGGTGCAGCTTCTCATCTACTTCGTCGTGTTGGGACAATTCCTCGGCGCCGCTCGCGGCATCCCGGACTTCGCCATCTACATCTTCACGGGGCTCACCGCGATCGGGCTCTTCACCGAGATCGCCGTCGGCGGCACCGGTTCGATCATCGCCAACGCAGGGCTCGTCAAGAAGGTGTACGTGCCTCGGGAGGTCTTCCCGCTCGCCAGCGTCGGATCGGCTCTGTTCAACTTCCTCGTGCAGTTGTGCATCCTGGTCCTGGCGACGTTCCTGACGGGCCACCCTCCGTTCCACTGGGCCATCCTGTACGCGTTGCCCGCCCTGGCGATCATCGTCGTCTACGGTCTCGCGTTCGCACTCTTCTTCGGCGCGCTGAACGTCTATCTGCGCGATATGCAGTACCTGGTCGAAGTGTTCACCATTCTTCTGTTCTGGGCATCGCCCGTCGTGTATTCCTGGCAGATGGTGCGCGACCTGGTCCAGAACCCGGTCATCGTCGAGATCTACACGAACAACCCGCTCACCCTCGCGATCCTCGGCTTCCAGGAGGCGTTCTGGGTGGCAGGAGCGGATGCGGCGCAACCCGATCTCCTCCTTCTGCGCATGTTCGTCGCATTGATCGTCGGGCTCGTCGTGCTGGTCGGGTGTCATCGCGTCTTCCTGCGTCTGCAGGGCAACTTCGCACAGGAACTCTGAGGCAATGATCGACAACCCTGTAGCGCCGGTGTCGGCGCCCGTCGTGATATCGGCGTCTGCCGTGTCCAAGCGGTTCACCGTGCGAAAGGACACCTCACTCAAAGAGAGGATCGTCACGCTCGGTCGCGCGGGGCGCCGCCACAAGCAGGACTACTGGGCTCTCAGCGACGTGGGTCTCGAGATCCAGGCCGGCACGACCGTCGGCCTCATCGGGCACAACGGTTCCGGCAAGAGCACCTTGTTGAAGGTGATCGGCGGGATCATCCTTCCGACGACCGGAGAGGTCCGTCATCGCGGGCGGGTCGCAGCGCTGCTCGAACTCGGCGCCGGATTCCATCCTGATCTCACCGGCCGAGAGAACGTGTTCCTGAACGCGGCGGTGCTCGGCTTGAGCACAGCCGAGACGGAGGCGCGCTTCAATGACATCCTTGAGTTCTCGGGCGTCGCCGACTTCATCGACACGCAGGTCAAGTTCTACTCGTCGGGCATGTACGTGCGTCTCGCATTCGCGGTCGCCGTGCACACCGATCCTGACATCCTCCTGGTCGATGAGGTGCTCGCCGTCGGTGACGAGCAGTTCCAGAAGAAGTGTCTCGACAAGATCAAAGAGTTCCAGGATGAGGGGCGCACGATCATCATCGTCAGTCACGCGCTCGAGCAGATCGAGTCGCTCTGCGATCGTGTCGTTCTGCTCAACCGTGGGCAGGTCGTGCTGGACGGGACGGCGCGAGCCGCGATCGACCGCTTCCGTGAGCTCCTCGCCAGCGGGGAGGGAACGCGCGGGGTGCAGGGCGAGCGGGCATCGCACAGCCTCGAGATCTCGGCGATCGAGATCCGTGATTCGACCGGCGCGATCTCGACGCGATTCCGAATAGGCGAACCGGTCGACGTCGCCCTCCATGTGCGAGCGCTTCGCCCGGTCGAGCGATGGGCCGCAGGCTTCAGCATCAACACGCGTCACGGTCAGCTCGCGCTGGCGAGCAACACCGATGTGCTTGATGTAGAGCTCAGCCCGATCACGGATGCGAGAGTCTTGCGCATCTCACTGACAGATCTCGGGCTCGGTCCCGGCGAGTACTTCGTCAACGCGAACGTCGTCGGGCTGAGCGTCAGTTCGTCGCACTCCGTGACTCAGGGAGCGACCTTCGTGGTGGAGGGCGATTCGGGCACGATGGGTCCTGCGGCTGCGACGGCGCGACTGCTCGAACAGCCGGTCTCGGGAGAAGGCGGCTGAGCGCGTCGCTCCGATCCGCGCGAGCACGACCCGTCGGGGCCCGGCCGCCCCTGCGGCAGAGCGTGGGAAACCCCGCCGATGAAGCCCTCGTGCGGCGCGTACCGGGCGCCGGTCGCATACGGATTCCCCAGATTCCAGCCGTTAGGATTAATCGTGCGCCCCGGCACGCCTCATTCACTCTCCATGAGAATCCGATGTCACTCCCTGTCATGAATGCCGCCCTCCCGCGGGTGTCCCGACCTGCGAACGGCGTCGGGCCGAGCGGAGCCCTCTGTTGACAGCATCAGAGAACTCGACACCGGGGAAGGATCGTCTTCGTCGTGCCCGCGCGGTTTGGCGGACGATCGTCCAGCCGCGCGAGGACGGACTGCCCAACGCCTGGGTGGTTTCGCTGCCGCTCGGGCTGCTGGCGATGGTCTTCGTCGTCCTGGTCGGTCTCGGCTTGACGGGATCGTCGTCGGGGGCGGTGCACTCGCTCATCAGCACGTCGGCGGACGCGGACCTGGTGTCCGGGCATCCGCAGGCGATCCGCAGCGACGAATGGTTCGTGCAGACGCCCTGGACCATCTCGCAGGTCGAGCAGGGTCTTCCCATCCGGAACGAGACGTTCCCCGGCGGGATGGACGCGACAGTCCAGCATGATCTTCCCGCCCTCGACTGGTCGACCGCCCTGCGGCCGCATCTGCTCGGCTTTCTCGTGCTCCCGCTCGATCAGGCGATGGCGTTCAAGTGGTGGCTGCCCGGCTTCGCGATGATCGCCGCCGTCTATCTCTTCGTCGTGGCGCTGCTTCCCCGCCGCCCGGTCGCCGCGTCGATGATCGCGGTGGGATTCTTCTTCGCGCCGTTCTTCCAGTGGTGGTATCTCTCGATCACGTTCTTCGCGGCGGCCTGGGCGTTCCTCGTGATGGCGACCGTCGTCTGGTCACTGAAGTCGCGCGGCAGGTGGGGCCCGTGGGTGCTTGCTGCGCTCTGCTCGTATGTCACCGTGACCATGGGCACGACCATCTACGTCCCCTTCATCGTTCCCGCTGTTCTGGTGACGCTGGCCTTCAGCGTCGGCGCGGTGCTCACTCGGGATGCGAAGGGCGAGTCGATCGGCCGGCGAGTGCGTCGGATGATCCCGCTTCTCGTCGCCGGAGCGGTCGCGATCGCGGTGCTTGCGCTCTGGCTGCTCACGCGCTGGCAGACGATCGTCGGGTTCACGAGCACCGTCTACCCCGGCGAGCGACTTCAGAACGTGGGTGGAGCGGGTCTGCGCGAGTTCGATGCGCTCTTCAGCGGCCCACTGTCCGGCAGCCTCGAGAGCACGTCCGGGCACCCGTTCGCCGCGAACAGCTCCGAAGCGTCGACTTTTCTTCTGCCGGGGATCTTCCTGGCCGTGGTGCTCGTCTGGCTGGTGGTCGACCGCTTCCGCTCCACGCGTCGAATCGACTGGCTGACGGTCGCGGTGCTGGCCATGGGCGCGCTCCTGCTGGCGTTCCTGTTCATCCCGGGATGGGATCCGGTGGCGCACGTGCTCCTGCTCGACCGCACGACCTACGGCCGCGTGCGAATGGGCTTCGGCATCCTCAGCATCGTCATGATCGTCCTGGTGGCTGTACGCATCTCGGAGCACAGGGAAGCGGGGCTCCGCCCTGTCCCGCACTGGGTCGCCGCCGTCTGCACGCTGCTGGCCGCGGTGGTCGTCGCCCGTGTCGCATGGGTGCTCGTCCGCGAATTCGGCCTCTCGGCCCTTCGCGAGCAGGTCCATCTGACGGGAATGGTCGCGGCGGCTGTCGTGCTGCTGCTGTTCGTGGGCTCGGTGTGGCTGTTCGCACGTGGGCACCTGGCAGGAGGCGCCGCGGTCGTGCTCGTCGTGTCGATCGCCGCGGCGAGCGGCGTCAACCCGCTGTATCGGGGCGTCGTCGACCTTCGGGAGACCGATATCGCGGCCGAGATCGAGCGGCTCAACGCAAACTCTCCAGGAAACTGGGTCGGCATCTCGACGACCACCCTGCCGACGATGCTGCTGATCGAGACCGCGGTCCCGTCGTTCAACGGCTTCCAGAGCGCGCCATCCGAGGACATGTGGTCGGAGATCGACCCCGGTGGGCGCGAGGAGGCCATCTGGAACCGGCTCGCGAACGTGTCGTGGGTCGTGGGCGAAGGAGAGCCCGACCCCCGAAATCCTGCGCAGGATCAGATCCAGATGACCTTCGACTCGTGCTCCGTGTTCGCGCAGGAGAACGTCCGGTGGGTCATCTCCGAGGTTCCCGTGCAGCAGTCCTGCCTCAGCCTCATATCGACCGTGACCGAGGGACCTACGGTCATGCGGTTCTACGAGGTCGTCGCCGACTGACAGCTCCGGTCGGCAGACGGGTCTGCGACGGCTCGGCGGCCGGACAGCCCCCGGGGCGGCATCGGATACGATTGATGGCGCGGGTCAGTCGATCCGACACCCCCACGTCTTATCTCGCGAAAGGCATGCGATGCCGCATACGGTTGCGCTCGGTGAACCGACTGTCGGTGAAGAAGAGCTGCAGGCGGTCGCGCGTGTCTTCGCCTCGGGCTGGCTCTCCGGTGCAGGACCGACCTGCCGTGAGTTCGAAGAGAAGTTCGCTGTCTCCGCCGGTACTGCGCACGCCCTCGCGACAAGCAACTGCGGATCCGCCCTGCACCTGGGTCTGTCGGTCCTCGGCGCCGGTGCCGGCGATGAGGTGATCGTGGGCGACTACACGTTCCCCGCCACCGGGCATTCGGTGATGTGGACGGGTGCGACGCCGGTCTTCGCCGACATCCGGCCCGATATCTGGACGGTGGATCCGGCGGCCGTCGAGGCGGCGATCACACCGCGCACCGTCGGCATCCTGGCAGTGGACGTCTTCGGTCAGTCGGCGGACTATGACGAACTCCGAGCGATCGCCGACAAGCACGGCTTGTGGCTCATGGAGGATGCCGCGTGTTCGGCGGGTGCCTCGTATCGCGGTCGCGCGGCAGGCAGCCTGGCCGATGTCGCCACCTTCAGCTTCCACGGACGTAAGGGCATCACTGCCGGCGAGGGCGGGGCCTTGACGACGGATGACTCAGAACTGGCCGACCACGCGCGCAAGCTGCACACCTACGGCATCGCGCCGGCCCTGTCGCGCGAGGGAAGCACGGACCTGCCGATCCCGTCCTTCGATGAGGCGGGCTACAACTACCGGCTTTCCGACGTGGCGGCGGGAATCATGCTCGCACAGCTCGAGCGACTGCCGCATCTCGTGGCACGCCGGGGCGAGATCGCCGCAGCCTATGCGCAGCGCCTCGCCGCCGTCGACGGCGTCCACGCACCGGTCGCGCTCGATGACCGTGTTCACCCGTGGCAGTCGTACGTCGTGACGCTCGACCCGGGCATCGATCGCGGGGCGGTCGTGCACCACATGCGCGGCAACGGTGTCCAGTGCAATTTCGGCACCTACGCGTCGCACGTTCAGCCGGTCTACGGATTCTCCGGTTCGCTGCCGATCTCGGCGGATCTGTTCACGAGGCATCTCGCGATCCCCATGCATGCCAACCTCACCGAGGAAGACGTCGATCGCGTGGTCGAGGTCTTGACCGACGCAGTCGCCGGCGCCCGGTGACCATTTCCTGACCAGCACGAGAAAGAGCTACTGATTCATGTCCGAGAAGAAGGTTTTCGTCGTCGGTGGAGCGGGCTTCATCGGCCTGCACGTCGTGGATCAGCTGCTGGCTGACGGCTGGCGCGTGCGCATCTTCGACAACATGGTCAGGGGGGACCGGGATCGCGCCAACGAACTCGCCGCCACCGGCCGCGTCGATGTCGTCGACCAGGACACCCGCAACGGGGCGGCCGTGCTCGCGGCCATGCGCGGGTATGACCACGTCATCCATCTCGCCGCCGACTCGATCAACAAGAGCGTCGCCGATCCGTACTCCTCGTTCGACATCAACGTCGTGGGCACGCACAACGTCGTCGCCGCTGCGGCCACCCTCGGTGTCAAGCGCGTCGTGTTCGCTTCGAGTGCGTCGGTGTATGGGGATCCCGAGAAGCTCCCGATGCACGAGGACGACAAGCTCAACCCGCTCACGCCCTACTGCATCGGAAAGCGCACGGGTGAGGACATCCTCGCGTACTACGAGCGGCGGTCGGGACTGTCCTGGATCGCGCTGCGCTTCTTCAATGTCTATGGCGAAGGTCAGAAGACGACGGCGTACTACACCTCCGTCATCAACCACTTCGTGAACCGACTCAAGCGCGGCGAGGCGCCCATCATCGACGGCGAGGGCAAGCAGTCGATGGACTTCATCCACGTCACCGACATCGCCCGCGCCGTCGTGCTCTCGCTGACCTCGCAGAAGGCGAACATGCCCATCAACGTGGGGACGGGCATCGACACGACCGTCGAGCAGCTCGCCCGGATCCTCATCGCGGCGGTGGGCTCCGATGTCGAGCCCCAGTTCAACCCGCGCGACGTCTTGGTCTCCCGTCGTGCGGCCGACATCACACGCGCCAAAGAGGTCATCGGCTTCGAGGCTCAGGTCGACGTCATCGACGGGATGACCCGACTGGTCCAGAACTCCTGACCCCACCGACGATTCGCCGGACGATGTCGGACTTTCCCGAGAACCCCTACAATCCGCACGCGTGGATCATCGGCGATCCGGTCATCGGGGCCGGAACCTGGATCGGGGCTTTCACCCTCGTCGACGGCTCGGGAGGCCTGGAGATCGGCGCTGGGTGCGACATCTCGTCCGGTGTGCACATCTACACCCACTCCAGCGCCAAGCGCTGCGTGTCGGGGCGGCGGTTCCCGCAGGTCGAGCGACGCCCGGTGAAGATCGGCGACCGTGTCTTCATCGGTGCGAACGCCGTCATCAACATGGGCGTCACGATCGGTGACGAGGCGGTGATCGGCGCCGGGGCTGTGGTGACCGGCGACGTCGAGGCCCGCACGATCGTCGGCGGTGTGCCGGCGCGAGTCATCGGGTCGGTGGATCTGTCGGATCCCTCCGATCCCCGCTTCCGCTGAGCGGTCCCCGGACGACTGATCGCCCGGGGACCGGCCTCAGCGTGCTTCAGTCAGCGCCGCGATCGCCGCGTGCGAGGGCAGGATCGAGCGTCGCTCCTGATCGGCATCGGCGAGTCCTTCGATGAGATCCACGAAGTGATCGAACTGTGCGGCGAGCGGCTCCCGTGAGTTCGTGATCTCAGGGATCTCGATGGACGTCTGCTGCCGGAATCCGCGGCCGTCGGCGTCAGCGGCGTCGACGACTCCGTGGCGGTACACGGTGACGTCACGGCGCAAGAGGTCGATCTCGACGAGACGGTCGAGTTCGTGCACGGTCATGGTGCGATCCTTCTTCTGACCGATCCGGCTCGCCGACAGCTGGGCGACTTGCCCGTCGGCGAACCCCAGGGTCGCGGATGCGACGTCCTCGGCTCCTGCGACCGAGTCTGGGTGAAAGTACCCGAGCGCGCCCTTGGTCGATGTCGGCGCCTCGCCGAGGATGCTGATGGCGAGGTCGACGTCGTGGATGAGCAGATCCCACGCGACACCGGTCTTGATTCTCGGAGCGTAGGGGGAGTGCCGCGTCGACGTGATGTGGATGGGCGCAGAGATGAAATGGCGCGCGGCCATCACCGCGGGGTTGAAGCGTTCGAGCAGGCCGCACAGGATCGGAACTCCCGTCGCGGCCGACAGCTCGACGATCTCGCAGCTCTGCGCGTAGTCGTTGACGACGGGCTTCTCGACCAGCAGCGGGACTCCGGCGTCGAGCACACTCTTGGCGAGGCCGTAGTGAGCTTCGGTGGATGCGGCGACGATGACCGCGTCGATGCCGCCGAGGTCGCCGAGCTCGGCGCTCCAGCGTGCGCCGTACCGGTCTGCGACGGCCTCGCCGGTCGGCTGGTGGCCGTCGATGATGCGGCTGAGGTTCGCGCGGGCGGATGAGGCCACCACTCGCGCGTGATGGGACCCCATCGTGCCCGCGCCGACGAGCGCGACATTGATCACGGTCATGCTCCGAGCACTCGACGCACCGTCGAGAGGATCTCGTCGATGTCGTCGTCCGTGAGATGCGTGTGCACGGGCAGCGAGACGGCCTCTCGAGCGACCTGCTCGGCGACCGGCGTGGGATCGAGGACGACATCTGCTCGATCCCGATACGCGTCATAGTCGAAGACGAGTCGCGGGTAGTAGATGCCTGCGCCGATGCCGGAGGCCGTCAGCCGTTCGACGAACTCGTCGCGTCCGACCCTGGCCGCTTCGGTGATTCGCACCGTGTACTGGTGCCACACGTGACGACGGCCCGGCAGCTCTGCCGGGGTCACGAGTCCGGGGATCCCGGCGAGCCCCTCTGATAGCTTGGCCGCGTTCTCTGCCCGCCTGCTGATCGTCGACTCGTAGCGTTGGATCTGCGGGATGCCGAGGGCGGCCTGGAGGTCGGTCATCCGGTAGTTGTGACCGCGAATCACGTAGTCGTAGCGCGCGCGCATTCCCTGGTTGCGCAGGATGCGAAGCCGTTCGGCGAGATCGTCGTCGTCGGTGGTGATGATGCCGCCCTCACCGGTGGTGATGTTCTTCGTCGCGTAGAACGAGAAGGAACCGACTCCGAAGCTTCCGGCAGCCCTGCCGTTCTGCGTGCTCCCGTGTGCCTGAGCGGAATCCTCCAGGACGCGGAGGCTGTGCTGCTCGGCCAGCGGCATGAGGCGATCCATGTCGGCGACCTGACCGTAGAGGTGCACCGGCATGAGCACCTTCGTCTTCGGCGACACCCGCTCCGCGACCGACTCGGGGTCGATGTTGAAATCATCGGCCGAGATATCGGCGAACCGGGCGGTCGCTCCCGCCTCGAGGATCGCATTGAGCGTTGCGGCGAACGTGAAGGGGCTCGTGATGACTTCGTCGCCGGGTTCGAGATCGAAGCACTGCAGTGCCGCCACGAGCGAGGTTGTTCCGTTGTTCACCGCGACAGCGTGCGCGACACCCGTCAACTCCGCGAACTCCTGTTCGAACTGCGCGACCAAGGGGCCCTGGGCCACCCGACCGGAACGCAGGACCTCGAGCACCAGCTGCTCTTCAGCCTGCCCGAACTCCACAACCGTAATGGGTATCATGAAACCTACTCACTAGAGCGTCTGGATGACCTCCCAAGCATACTTGCGAGGACACGGTGCCTTTCGCGCGCCGGCATCCCCACTGAGAGGCAGTCCCATCTCCGCCAAGCGAAGCCCCCGTTCGTGGGCGCTGATAATCCTGCGCTACACACTGCTCGTCACGGTCATCGGCTTTGCGGTCTACTACCTGATCTCCCAGTGGCAGGAGGTCTCGGCTGCCATCAAGGTCATCGCGCCGGCGTCGATCGTGCTCTCGCTGCTGCTCGTCGCAGCCGGGGTGGGCTTCGGCACGTTGTCCTGGATCATCGTCCTCAACGGGCTCGGGCCGCGCGTTCCCGTCCTTCGGGCCGCGCAGGTGCTCCTGGTCGGACAACTGGGCAAGTACGTCCCCGGCTCCGTGTGGTCCTACGTCATGCAGATGGAACTCGGCCGGCAGTACGGGATCGCAAGGCCGCGCGTCCTGGTGACCTCTCTCTACGCGGCCGGCGTCGGGGTCGTGGCGTCGCTCGTGCTCGGCTCGCTCGCCCTGCCGATCCTCATTCAGGATCACCCGGCGATGCTGTGGCTCTTCGCGCTGCTGCCGATCGGACTGATCTGTCTTCACCCGAAGGTGATGACGTGGCTCGCGTCTGTGGTCTTGCGCATCTTCCGCCGTCCGCCGCTCGATCACCAGGTGTCGTTCAGCGTCGTGGCGGGCGCACTCGGCACGGCGATCGTGTCGTACATCTGCTACGGACTGCACCTGTTCGTCCTGGTGAACTCGCTCGTGGACCCGGACTTCGGAACACTCGTCCTCATCACGGGCGCGATGGCGATCGGCTTCACGGCGGGACTCGTGGCGTTCTTGCTGCCGTCGGGCATCGGCGCCCGTGAAGCGGTGCTGGTCGGGGCGCTCACGCTGGTCCTGACCGTTCCGGAGTCCGTCGCCATGACCGTCGTCTCGCGGATGATGTTCACTTTGACGGATCTGGCGGCAGCGGGTGCGGCCGCCCTCGCCGTGCTGGTCATGCACCGGCGCCTCGCGCGCGAGGGCTCCGTCAACGTCGAGCGTGCGCCGTACGACGAAGCGTTCGCCGACTCGACCGACTCGGGAGGGGCGCCGCGATGAACGACATCCACCCGACTGCCGTCATCGGCGAAGGTGTTCGCCTGGGCCGGGGGAACACCATCGGCCCATTCGTCGTCCTGACCGGCGATGTCGTCATCGGCGACGACAACTGGATCGGCACCGGCGTTGTGATCGGTGCGCCCCCGGAGGTCCGGACGTTCGACCATCCGCGCGCGGCGGGCGACGACCCCGGCGCGGGTGTCGTCCTCGGGTCGGGCAATGTCATCCGCGAGTATGCCCAGATCCACGCAGGCCTGAAGTCGCCGACGTCGATCGGCGACGCGGGATTCATCATGAACCAGGTGTACATCGCGCACGACGGGCGCGTCGGGAACGGGGTGACGATGGCATCGAGCGTGCTCCTGGCCGGTCACGCGACGGTCGGAGACGGCGCCAACCTCGGGCTCGGGACGAAGGTCCACCAGTTCCGTTCGGTCGGCGCCGGGGCGATGGTGGGGATGGGAGCGCTGGTCACGAGGGATATCCCCGCGTTCGCATTGGCCTACGGCGCTCCCGCCCGGGTCGTGGGAGCCAACCGCGTCGGCCTGCAGCGACAGCATGTCGACGCTTCCCTCGTGGAACGGATCCATCGCGCCTACCTGAGCGGGGAGGTGCCCGATCTCGTCGGGGCCGACCTGCCGGACCACATCGCACGAGCACTGAGCGGGGCATCATGACGGACTCTCGAGTGGATCTGCTCATCGTCGGGTCGGGCCTGTTCGGCCTGACGATCGCTGAGCGCGCCGCGGCATCCGGTCGCAAGGTGACGATCATCGATCGGCGCCATCACATCGGCGGCAACGCGTTCAGCGAGTACGAGGCGACCACGGGCATCGAGGTGCACCGCTACGGCGCGCACCTGTTCCACACCTCCAACGCGACGGTGTGGGAGTACGTGAACCGCTTCACGACGTTCACGAACTACGTCCACCGTGTGTACACGAACCACAAGGGCGTCGTGTACCCGCTGCCGATCAACCTCGGCACGATCAACCAGTTCTTCCAGGCGGCGCACTCGCCCGATGAGGCCCGCGCGCTCGTGCATGAACTCGCGGGGGAGTTCGACCCCAAGTCGGCCCAGAACCTCGAGGAGCGCGGCATCGGCCTCATCGGCCGTCCGCTGTACGAGGCGTTCATCCGCGACTACACCGCCAAGCAGTGGCAGACCGACCCGAAGGAGCTCCCGGCCGAGGTCATCAGCCGCCTTCCGGTGCGCTACACGTACGACAATCGCTACTTCAACGACACCTGGGAGGGCCTTCCCACCGACGGCTACACCGCGTGGCTCGAGCGGATGGCCGACCACGCGAACATCGAGGTGAAGCTGTCCACCGACTTCTTCGACGCGTCGCAGCCGCTCAACAAGAAGGACGCGGTCGGCCAGGTGCCGATCGTCTACACCGGCCCCGTGGACCGCTACTTCGACTACGCCGAGGGCGCGCTGTCGTGGCGGACGCTGGACTTCGAGGAGGAGGTGCTCGAGGTCGGCGACTTCCAGGGCACGTCCGTCATGAACTATGCCGACGCGGATGTCCCGTTCACGCGCATCCACGAGTTCAAGCACTTCCACCCCGAGCGCGCCGACCGGTATCCCGCCGACAAGACCGTGATCATGCGCGAGTTCTCGCGCTTCGCGACGCTGGACGACGAGCCGTACTATCCGGTGAACACGCCCGAGGACCGGGCGGGTCTGCTCGCATACCGCGAGCTCGCCAAGGGCGAGCGGAACGTCTTGTTCGGGGGGCGTCTGGGAAGCTACCAGTACCTCGACATGCACATGGCGATCGGCTCTGCGCTGTCGATGTGGAACAACCAGCTCGCGTGAGCGCCGTGTCGACCTCAGGGAGCGCCGAGGGCGGTGCCGACTCGCAGGAGCGGCGGATCGTCTGGCGCACCGTCCTTCCCGAGCGCGACATCGCCGAGGTCGTGCCGCTCTATCTCGACGGCGAGGCCGACGGCGCCGGCCTGCAGCTGACGGGCCGCGCCTCGCTGTCGATTCCGGCCGGGCGCACGGTGTCGTTCGGCTCGTACTTCAACGCGTTCCCCGCCGCGTACTGGCAGGCGCATACGGCGGTGCGCGAGGTGCGGCTGCGGGTGCGTGCATCGGCGGCGGACGGTCTCGTGCGCGTCTTCCGATCGGATGCCGCGGGCAAGGGCGTCCTCGTCGCCGAGAGCGGCTTCACCCCCGACCAGGAGAACGTCTTCGACCTGCCGCTATCGGGCTTCGACGGCGGAGGGCTGTACTGGTTCGACCTCGCCGCGCGCGGCGCTGCGCTGGAGTTCGCGGGCGCCGACTGGTCGATCGCGACCACGGGCCCCGCCGGCACCGCGACGGTGGGGATGGCGACGTTCAACCGGCCGAGCGACTGCCTGAACCAGCTGCTCGCACTCATCGCGGCGCCCGAGGTGCTCGCGCTCATCGATCGCGTGGTGGTCGTCGACCAGGGGACGGACAACGTCGAGGCGCAGACGGGCTTCGCTTCGGCCGCGGCGGCGCTGGGGGATCGGCTGGTGCTGATCCGGCAGCCGAACCTCGGCGGCTCGGGCGGGTTCTCGCGGGCGATGGCCGAGGCGCTCGCGCGCGACGAGAGCGACTACGTGCTCATCCTCGACGACGACGCGATCAGCGAGCCCGAGGCGATCGCGCGCGCGATCGCGTTCGCCGATGCCGCGGCCACTCCGGCGATCGTCGGCGGGGGGATGCTCCACCTCGATGACCGGGCCGTGCTCTACACGCAGAGCGAGCAGTGGGACCGGCGCATCGGCTGGGTCGACCTCGACCGGCCGGGAGCGTACGACCACGACTTCGCGAGCGCGCCGCTGCGGGAGTCCCCGTTCCTGCATGCGCTGCACCGCTCGGACTTCAACGGCTGGTGGATGTGCCTCATCCCGGTTCCCGTGCTGCGGCGCGTGGGGCTGGCGCTGCCGCTCTTCCTGAAGGGCGACGACGTCGAGTTCGGCATGCGCGCGGCCGCGCACGGCATCGCGACGGTGAGCGTGCCCGGGGTCGCCGTGTGGCACCTGGGCTGGGGCGGCAAGGCCCCGACGCGCTCGTGGGAGGCGTACTTCCTGCACCGCAACCGCCTCATCGGCGAACTCCTGCACACGCCCAGCAGGCGCCCGGCGGGGGTGATCGCGCACTCGTTCCTGGGCGACCTGAAGCCGTTGCTGACGCTGCAGTACGGCGCCGTCGCCCTGCGCGCGCAGGCGATCGTCGACGTGTTCGCCGGCCCTGAGCGTCTGCCGGGCCGGCTCGGCACGCGCGTCGCCGAGATCCGAGAGGGCTGGGCGGGATTCCCGGATGCCGCCTCCGTCGACACCTCTGCGGCGACGATCGGCGACGGAACAGTCGTGGCGGTGCCTTCCGGTCGCGTGCGTCAGGCAGCGCTCCTCGCGCGCATGTGGGGCCGACACCTCCTGCGGCGCGAGAGCCGCGAATCCGGCCTCCGCCCCGACGCGCACGTGACGGCGTCCGAGCTCACCTGGGCGAGCTTCGCGCGGATCGACTCGGCGTTCGTCGACACCTCGGACGGCACGGCGACCGTGTGGTACCGCCGCCGTCGCCGAGACACGGTGCGAGCGCTGTGGCGGAGCGTGCGACTGCACGCGCGCCTGTGGCGGCTGTGGCCGCGGCTGTCGCGCCAGTACCGGGACGCCGCACCGGGGCTTGCCTCGCCGGACGCCTGGGCGCGGATCTTCGAGGGCAGGGCGTGACCGGCCAGTGGCTGGGGGCGCTGCCCGCCGTTGTCGTCGCAATGGCGATCCTGCTGGCGCCCGGCCTCATCGCCACCGCCCCGCTTCGGGTCGGACCGGTGCCGCGCGTGGCGCTGAGCGCGGCGCTCAGCGTCGCCTGCATCGGCATCGCCGGAGCAGCCTTCGGCCTGGTCGGAATCGGCTTCTCGCCATGGCAGATCGTCGTGCCCGCCGTCGTCGTCGGGGCGGTCCTCCTGCTCGTGCGCGGAAGGCTGCCACGGCCCGCGGCCCGCGCGGGCGCCGACCGCGGGGCGTGGTGGCTGGTTCCGGCGTGGGTGGCGGCATCCGTCATCGTCGCCGTCGTGGCGTTCTGGCACGTGCCGTCGCCCGAGCTGTTCAGCCAGACCTACGACAACGTCTTCCACCTCAGCGCGACCGCGCACATCCTCACCGACGGCGACGCCTCGTCGCTGACGCTGCGCACCCTCATCGAGCCCGATCGCACGTGGTCGTTCTACCCTGCGGCCTGGCACACGCTCGTCGCATCGACCTCGATGCTCTCGGGGGCGAGCATCGCCGTCGCCTCGAACGCGGCGTGGATCGCGGTGTGCGCCGCCGTGTGGCTTCCGGGCGCCGCGTGGCTGGCGCAACTCGTCGTGCGCGGGTTCCCGCGCACGCGCGTGGCACTGGTCGCGCTCCCGATCGGCGCCTCGTTCGGGTCGATGCCGTACGCGCTGCTGTCGTGGGGAACGATCTACCCGACCCTGCTCGCCACGGCGCTGCTGCCGGCAGCGGTCGGCGTTCCCGTCGTGCTGTGGACGCGCCGGCGCGAGGTGGCGCGCGTGGTCGGCGTGCTCGGCGGGGGAGCGGCGCTGGCGCTCGTGCTCGGCGCGGTGTGCGTCGCGCAGCCGCGCGTGCTCGCGACGTGGGTCGTGCTCATCGCGCCGTTCGTGGTGGTGAGCGCCGCGCGCGTGTTCCTGCGGGCATGGCGTGCCGGAGGGATGCGGCGGCGGCGTGCGGTCATCACCTTGTCGGCGGTCGCCGCGGCGGGCGTGCTCGCGGCGGCGGCGGCGTTCGCGTACGTGGTGCTGCGCCTCGGACTCTTCGACCGGCCGCTCGACGACCGGCTCGGCGGCCCCCAGGCCCGCGCGACGCAGTCCGTGCTCGCAGGCATCCTCGAAGCCTTCGGCCAGGCGTGGCCGACGGGGTCGTCGGGCACGGTCGCCTTCAGCGCGATCCTCCTCGCCGTCTTCGTCGTTGTCGGCGCGGTGGCGGTGTGGCGTGCGGGCCGTTTCCGGTGGGCAGTGGTCTCGGCGGCGCTGCTCGTGCTGCTGTTCGCGCTCGCGGCCGGAAGCGACGACGTCGTCACGAAGCTCATGACGGCGCTGTGGTACAAGGACCGCTACCGCCTGAGCTCGGCGATCCCGGTGCTCGGCGTCGCGTTCGCGACGGCGGGGATCCTCGCCACGGCGGCGTGGCTGCGCGGGAGGTCGACTCTGCGCGAGCGCGCCGAGGGCGTCCTGGTCCAGGTGCTGGCCTGGCTCACCGCGCTCACCGCGGCGGCGACGCTCGTCGTCAGCGGAGCAGCGGCGTCGATCGGCGAGGTCTTCGAGATGCCGGACTCGGCCGCCGGCGACGAGGTCGTCTCACGGCAGCAGATCGATTTCCTGCGCCAGGTGGGCGAAATCGTCCCCGACGATCAGCTGCTGCTGGGCGATCCGTGGGACGGGTCGGCGCTCTCGCTGATGTTCGGGGGAGCGAGGCCGGTGTTCCCGCACGTGAACGGGCAGTGGGACGCCCACCGCATCGCGCTCGCGCACCGGTTCGCCGCGCTCGAGTCCGACCCCTCCGTGTGCGAGGCGCTCGACGCGCTGCGCGTGCGATACGTCGTCTACAACCCGCACGAGTTCGGCGGCGGAGACCCGATCGGCAACCAGTTCTTCGCGATCCATGACGCCGTCGAGGCGGGGCTGCTGGAGCCGGTCCTCACCGACGGGGAGTCGACGCTCTACCGTGTGGAGTCGTGCGGGCCGCTTCCGGATGCCGGAGCCGGCGGATGATCGCGGCTCACTGATCCCCGGCGTGGCGGTCCTCGCCCAGGCGCCCCCGCCGCTCGCTCATCTTCTCGCGCACGAGGTCCAGCCCGCCGCGCCGCAGGTAGTACGCGAAGAGCGCGAGGTCGCGCCGCCGCCCGCGGGGCATCAGGAGGATCTGCTCGAACCGGCTTCCCGCCATGCTGCCCGAACGCTGCGCCATGAGCTCGCGGTCCGCCGCCGGGCGGGGCGCGGCGCAGAACTCCAGAAGCGGCCTGAGCGTCTGGCTCCAGACGAACCGCTCGCGCAGGGCCCGGGCGCCGGCCGCGGCATCCGCCATCGACTCGGGGCTCGACAGCAGCTCGAGGATCGCCTCTGCGAGGGCACGGGGGTCGCCCGGCTCGACGACCCGCCCGGCGCCGGCGCCTCGGATGATGTCGGAGAACGCATCGCCGTCGCTGGCGACGACGGGGATGCCCGCCCACAGGCAGTCCAGGATCCGCGTGCGGAACGAGAAGCGCGTCTCGGCGTGCACCAGGTGCGTGCTCACACCGAGGTCGGCGTCGAGCAGGTAGTTCGCGCGATCGTCGTAGTCGACCCACGTGTCGTTGAAGAAGACGGTGCGGCCGGTGAGCCCGAGGCGCTCGGCAGCCTCGACCGTGTCGGCGATGGCCCGCATCTCGGGCACCTCGGGATTGAAGTGCGTCGTGCTGAGGAAGAAGAGCTTGACGTCGGGGCGCTCGTGGGCCAGGAGCCCCATCGCCTCGATGAGAGTGACCGGATCGAACCAGTTGTAGATGCCGCCGCCCCACAGCAGCACCGTGTCGTTCTCGCCGATGCCGTCCACGACGCCCTTGATCGCCCGGCGCGTTGCCGTCGGGGGCTCGGCGGCCAGGCCGAAGGGTGCGATATCGATGAGCGCCGAGAAGGTCTCGTCCTGCGTGTAGGTCAGCGGGTTCAGCCGGCCCATCGCCGACAGGTTGCCCAGCCACAGGTCGCGCTGGCGGTCGGACGCGCACAGAAAGAAGTCGGCGCGCGCGACCTGCTCGTTGAGCAGTGACACCGCCTTGCGGACCTCGTCGGTCCAGGCATCCGCCGGCTCGTACTTGTTCTGCTCGAGCTGCTCGAGCTGGAACGGGTCGTACAGGTCGGCGACGATGATCTTCGACGTGGTCCGCACGGCGGGGAAGATCCGGAACGACATGCCCTGCACGACGATGACATCCGCCCACTGCTCGTGCTGGACCATCGCGGCGTCGTCGGACTCGTGCACGAAGTGGAGCCCGAAGCGATCGGTCGTGCGCTCGATGCGCTTCCACGAGACGACCCGCACGTCGCAGAAGTCGCTCAGCAGATCGGCCATGTTCCACACGCGGATCGCGGGGCCTGCCATCTGCTCGCGGATGGGATCGCCCGTGATGATGAGCACCCGCGTGCGGCGCTGCTCGATCACAGATCCCGTCGAGCGATCGGTCACTGCAGTCCTCCTCATCGCCGCCCGATCGGGCGGCACGAACCGAATCAGCCTACCCGCGCGGGAGCCGCGTTCCCGAAGCGATGAGTCCGCCGGGCGTGATTCGGCGGCGTGCGTCGCACAGCCTAGGCTCGAAGACGTTCTTCGTGAGTCGAGGGTGGGTGCAGATGAGTTCAGTCGGCTCTGCGCCGGAGGTGGACCGCACCCCCGGCGCTCTTGCTCGCGGCTGGCTCATCGCCCACCTGGTCAGTCTCCTCGTCACCGCGGCGCTGATCATCGTCGCGGCCAGGGGCCAGTACTTCTATTACGACGAGTGGGACTTCCTGGCCGAGCGCTCGGAGTGGAACCTCTTGACGACGCACGTCGGACACCTGAGTCTGGTCCCTCAACTGCTCACGACGATCACGAAGTACGTGTTCGGTCTGCACAGCTATTGGCCCTATCTGCTGCCCGCCATCGCGGTGCACCTGCTGATCATCCATCTGCTGTGGCGGGTGATGATGCGTTCGAGTGCCCTGCCCCTTCTCGCGCTCCTCGGTGCGATGGTGTTCGGAGTGCTCGCCCCCGGAGCCGACAACGTCCTGTGGGCCTTTCAGGTCGGGTTCATGACGCCGCTCGCTCTCGGGCTGGCTGCGCTGCTCATCGTGATGCGCCCGGCGATGAGCCGGTGGGCTCTCGTGTGGGTGAGCGTCATGCTGGTGGTGAGTCTCGGATTCTCGGGGACGGCGCTGCCCATGATCGCAGTCGTGGTGCTCTACATCCTGGTTCATCACGGCTGGCGCCTCGCGCTGGTCCCGGCGCTGGCCTCTGCCATCGTGTACGGAGCGTGGTATCTGATCTTCAACCGTGCGCCGGCGATCTGGGACAACTGGCGAGCCGATACGCCGTCGGAGGTGTTCTTCGGCGTACCGGAATTCGTTGTGCACGGCTTTCTCGACAGTGTGCGGTCCTTTCTGCCGTTCGCGGCGTCGCCGGCCCTCGGCGTGGTCTCGGCCGTGCTGCTGGTGCTGCTGATCGTCTGGATTGTCTTCGACCTGCGACGTACCGGCTTGCGCAGCGCGAGCGTGGCGCACTACCTGGTCCTTGCGCTGGTGCTGTTCGCGATTCTCACCGCCTTCTCGCGTGTCGGGCTGGGGATTCCGGCGGCGTCGGTCGGGCGATACGCCTACGTGTACGGACTTCTGCTGACACCGGCGGGCGTGGCTGCGCTCGGTGTTGCCGCCCGACGGTCGCGCACCTTGACGGCGATCGCTGCGGCACTGCTGGTCGTCCTCTTCGCGTACAACGCCGGCGGCTTCGTGACGATCGCACGCGCGCAGAGCGCGGCCGAGCGGACCGTTCCGCGCGCGATGTCCGCTGCGATCGAGCTGGGAGGGTGCGACGACCAGTCACTGGCCGGTCGTGTGCCGTCACCGGTCATGGCTCCGACGCTCACGATGGCGGATATCTGCGCGTTCTTGGATCGCGGACAGTTCGAACCCGTCGCGTTCACGCCTGACGACCTCCTGGCGGTGAGGATGGTCTTCGACCTCACGGCGGAGGCAGTGGATGTCCCCGCCCCGGATCTGAACCGATGCGACTCTCCTCGAGCGGGAGGCGCAGTGGCCTATGACCCCGACACGCAGCTCGTCCATGTCGCCGAGGGCGCCACCCTCACAGTCCACGCGACGGAGGGCGACGCCCACGCCGACGTCCCGATCAGCGTCCCGTCCGGCGCGAGTCGATTGACCGGTCTGGATCAGGATGTCGTGCTGTCCATCGTCGACACCGAGGGGCTTTGCGTCTTCACGGAGTGAGGGCGGAGCGGCATCAATCCCGCGCGTCGCGGTCTGCGGGATGCTCGGGCACGGCACGCTCCGGGGATTCGTGGTGTTCTTCGATGTAGGTGATCGGATCCACGCTCGGGGAATGCGGGAACACCCAGAGGGTGTACATGATGTACCTGAATCCGGTGGCCAGGGCCTGGCCGATGAGTGTGCCGGAGATGTTGTCGGCGACGACGGAGTCGAGTCCGAGCACATACCGTGAGAAGCCCAGGCAGGCCAACTGCAGCGCGATGGCCAGCACGTTCACAACGGCGTAGCGCAGGACCTGGCCCCAGCTGACTGCGACCTTGCGGTCACGGTAGGTCAGCAGGCGGTTGCCCAGATAGGTGACGACGAGACCGGCGATCACAGCGATCGTCTTGGCGACGAGCGGAGCAGAGGCGAGTGGGCCTTCGCCGCCGCCGAAGACGAGCAGGTTGTAGACGACAGCATCCACCACGAACCCGAGGCCGCCGATCGCGAGGAAGATGCCACCGCGGCGGATGTTGCGAATGAAGAATTCGCGGATGTCGGTGGTGTCGGGCATACGCATGGTGATGTGACTTCTTCCTCGGTGCGGCGGGCCGAGAACGATCCGGCGCCGAGCATCCGCCCGGCGCCGGATCATCTGATCAGATGTTGCCTTCGGCGATCGCGTTCTCGATCCACGGGATGACCTCGTCGAGCATCTCGTCGAGCGTGGTGGTCGCCTCGAAGCCGAGCACGTCCTTCGCCTTGGTCACGTCGGGCACACGCTTCTGCACGTCATACTCGAACGCGGGGTCGCTGACGATGTTCAGCGGTGCGTCGGCGCCCCTGATCTTGCGCCAGATGACCTCGGCGAGCTCGACAACGGTGTGGCCGACCGGCGTCGAGATGTTGAAGTCGGTGTTCAGCGCCGCGGGGTGGTTCAGGCTGAGCACGATGCCGCGCGCGAGGTCGCCGCCGTAGGTGTAGTGGCGGACCTGGTTGCCTTCGCCGAGGATGTGGAGCGGGTCCTGGCCCTTGAGCACTTTCTGCACGAGGTCGGGAACGACGTGGCTCATGGCGAGCTGCACGTTGCCCGAGTGGATCTCGACGTCGCCGAGCGCACGCGACTCCCCGATGCCGACGCAGTTGAACGGGCGCAGGATCGTGTAGTCGACGTCGTACTGACCCTTTGCGGCACGGGCGAAGTACTCGACGGCCAGCTTCTGGAATCCGTACGAGGACAGCGGCGGCGGCACGAGCAGCTCGTCGCCCTCCTTCGACGGCCAGCGATCGGTCGACTCGAACACCATCGAGGACGACATGTACGTGACCTTCTTGAGCTTTCCGCCGGCCTTCTTGACCGCGATCGCCGCGTCGCACGACGAGGCGATGATGCGCTCGTTGGCCGCGATGAGGTCGTACTGGTAGGTGTGGAAGTAGGAGATTCCGCCGATGAGGGCCGCACCGGCGATGAAGTGGTCGCAGTCCATCAGCAGCTGGGTCATGCGCGCCGTGTCGGTGACGTCCGCGATGACGAGCTCGTAGTTGGGGTTGTCGTCATAGGACTTCTTGACGGGCCCGTACTTCGAGTAGTTGTCGACGCCGACCACCTGGTAACCCTGGCGCAGCAGCTCCTCCACGACGTAGCCGCCGATGAAGCCCGCGGATCCGGTGATGAGAACCTTTTCCATTACTTGTTTCCCTTCGAGCCGGCTTGTGCGGCTTGCTTGATCTCGTCGATGGGCAGCGGAGGCCCGAAGGCGAAGAAGTACCAACGCAGATACTTCGGGATCCACTTCTGCAATTGGAAGTTCGAGGCGCCTTCGGTCCTGTCCAGCCAGATCGTGGGCAGTTCGGCGACGGGCTTGCGCGCGCGGCGAGCCTTCGCGGTCAGCTCCAGGCCGATCTCGAACCCGTCGCGCGACTGGATGGTCACCGCACGGACGAATTCGGCGTTGTAGGCCTTGAACGAGTTGGTGGCATCGCGTGTGCCGATGCTTGCGAACGTGTGCAGCGATCGTCCCGCCAGGCGCGACAAGAAGCGCTTCAGGCGCGGGCCGCCGATCTGCTGCCCGCCGGCCATGTAGCGGCTGCCCGCCGCGACCACCACGCCTCGCTCGACCAGTTCGGTCAGCGGGTCGATCTGACGGGGATCGTCGCTGCCGTCCGCCATGGTGACCACAACTGTGGGCGCAGAGGCCACGTCGAATCCGTAGCGGATCGCCTGGGCGGGACCGCGGCCGTGGGTGTTGATCACGCTGCGGATGCGAGGGTCGCTCTTGGCGGCCTCGGCGACGACCGGGATCGTCGTGTCTTCGGGCGTGTCGACGACCACCAGCAGCTCGAAGGGGATCGTCACGGTCTTCGTCACGCGCTCGAGGAATGGCGTGATCGCATCGCCCTCGTTGTAGGCGGGGACGACGATCGAGACGCGAGGTTCGGTGCGGGTCAAATCAGCACACCGTTCCCCAGCAGATTCCAGACGTCCGCAACCGGCTTGTCCGTCTTGATATCGCGGTACTCGTTGTGCGGCGTGGCCACGATGAGGATGTCGGCGCGTTCGAGAACCTCTTCGAGCGGAACCAGAGACGCGTCCACCTCCGCAGGCACATGCGGGTCGGTGCCGAGCACCTCGCGCGCTTTGAATCGCAACACGCGCTGAAGCTTGTACGAGAGGCTGGAACGGATGTCGTCCGAGCCTGCCTTGAACGCCATACCGAGGATGCCGACGGTCTTGTCCGAAAGGTCGTACGACTGCTCGAGCTGACTGGCGATGTACAGCGGGAGGCCCTCGTTCACGAGCATCGCGGAGTGGCCGAGCTGGAAGGTGTTGTCGCTGAACGCGGCGAGCTGCATCGTGTCCTTGAACAGGCACGGGCCGGCGGCGAATCCCGGCCCGGGCATGTCCTGAGCACGCGGGTAGTCCTTGGTGAGGCCGGCGCGCACGCGCTCGAAATCCACGCCCTTGGAGTTCGCCATCATGTAGAACTGGTTCACCGCGGCGAATTTGATGTAGCGCCAGGTGTTGGTGAACAGCTTGGCGAGCTCCGCCTCCTCGGGAGTCAGCTCCACGATCGAGTCGGTGAGGGCGCCGAACAGGGCTCCGGCTCGGGCAAGGCCTTCCGGCGTATAGGCGGACACGATCTGCGGCAGCTCGAACAGCTCGGTCATCGCGCGATGCTCCGCGATCCGCTCCGGGCAGAATGCGACATCCATTCGGATGCCCATTTCGGCGACCATGTCGCGAACCAGAGCCGTCACACCGGGGTAGATCGTGCTGCGCAAGGCGAGCAGCTGACCGTCGCGGAAGAAGGGTGCGCACGTGGCGAGCGCACGGGGGATCGCGTTCGGGTCGGGGTTGAGGTGTTCGTCGACGGGCGTTCCGATCACGACGACGACATTCTCGGCCGTGGCGACCACCGCGGGATCGGTTGACGCGGTGAGCAAGCCCTGCGCGACCACACGTGCCAGGACATCGTCGGCGCCTGGCTCGATGAAGGGCATCTTCGCCTCGCGGATGCGCGCGACCGCCACCTCGGCAACGTCGTACACGACGGTGCGCCTTCCGCGGCTGGCCAGCGCGATCGCCAGAGGCAGGCCGACATGACCGCCGCCGCCGACGACGACGACATCGTTCTCAAAGCTCATTGTCCACCGTTTCATTGAGTCGCCGGAGCCGACTCGGTAAGGATATCCACCCGATGACGGCCGCAATGTCCACTCAGACCGCTCGGCACAGTCCACCAGCCCTGCTCAGTGCCGTCGGGGGTGCGCGTGGTCTCCAGTCGGCGCGCTCTAGGCTGATCGGAGGCGCCGAGGGCCCAGGCCGGGACGACGCGCACGACGCGTTCGATGCGGCACCGCCTGCTCGCGGAATGCGCGTCCGGCTCGAGGGATGAGGAGTGCATGCACTGATGGCGAAGATCGGGATCGTCGGTGGCGGGATCGTGGGCGTTGCGCTCGCGCGGGCGTTGTCGTCGCGGGGTGCCGAAGTGGTGGTGTTCGAGAAGGAGACACGGCTGTCGCAGCATCAGACTGGGCACAACTCGGGCGTCGTGCATGCCGGGCTGTACTACAAGCCGGGGTCGTTGAAGGCGACGCTGTGCGCGGCGGGCCGCGTGTCGATCCGCCAGTTCTGCGAGGCGAAGGGGCTGCCGTATCGCGAGGTCGGCAAGCTCGTCGTCGCCGTCGACGAGACCGAGCTGGACGCGCTGGCTGAGATCGAGCGCCGCTCGACCCTGAACGGGGTGCCGGACCTGGCCCGCATCGATGATGTCGCGCGGCTGCGGGAGATCGAGCCGCACGTGGCCGGGATCGCCGCGGTGCACTCGCCGCACACCGCGGTGGTGGACTACGCGTCGATCACCGAGGCGATGGCCCAGGACGTGCGTGCCGCAGGCGGGCAGATCCGCCTCGGCCATGAGGTCACCGGGCTGCGGCTGGAGAGCGGCCGGGTGCGGGTGTCCACCCCGGTGTCGCAGGACGTGGTGGATCGGGTGATCGTGTGCGCGGGGCTGCAGTCCGACGTGGTCGCGAAGCTGATCGGTGCGGATGCGTCGCCGAAGATCCTGCCGTTCCGCGGCGAGTACTGGGAGCTCGCGCCGGAGCGCACCGGTCTGGTGAACGGGATGATCTACCCGGTTCCCGACCCGCGATTCCCGTTCCTCGGCGTACATTTCACGCGCGGCGTGTACGACAACGTGCACGTCGGCCCGAACGCCGTGCCAGCGCTCGCCCGCGAAGGATACGACTGGCTGCAGTGGTCGGTGAAGGACACGTGGGAGTCGCTGCGGTGGCCGGGCGCATGGCCGCTCGCCAAGCAGCACTGGCGCATGGGCGTCGACGAGATCTCCGCCTCGCTGATCAAGCCGCTGTATTACCGCAAGGCGCGCCGGTTCATTCCCGAGCTCAAGAGCTCCGACCTCACGCACAAGTCCGCCGCCGGCGTCCGAGCGCAGGCGTGGGGCCGCGCAGGGGAGCTTCTGGACGACTTCGCCGTGGATCAGGTCGGCCCTGTCACCGTGTTGCGCAACGCCCCCTCTCCGGCCGCGACGAGCTCCATCGCCATCGCCGAGTACGTGCTCGAGCACTACCTATCGAAGGCCGCCGCCTAAGATCGATCGCGTGACCACCGCAGCCGTCGGCGCACCCGGATCCGCCCGGCGCTACCTCCACTCCCTGTGGCTGCTGTCGGCGCGCGACCTGAAGGTGCGCTACTCCACGAGCGCGCTCGGCTACCTGTGGTCGATCCTCGATCCGCTGGTCATGAGCGCCATCTACTGGTTCGTCTTCACGCAGGTCTTCCAGCGCACTGTCGGCCACGAACCGTACATCGTGTTCCTCATCACGGCGCTCCTGCCGTGGGTGTGGTTCAACTCCTCGGTGTCGGACTTCACGCGTGCGTTCAACAAGGACGCGCGGCTGGTGCGATCCACGGCGATCCCGCGCTCGATCTGGGTCAACCGCATCGTGCTGAGCAAGGGGATCGAGTTCCTCTGCTCGCTGCCCGTGCTCGCGCTGTTCGTCGTGATCTCGCAGTTCACCACGTTCCCCGCGCAGCTGAACTGGGGCCTGCTGTGGCTGCCCGTCGCCGTCGTGCTGCAGGCGGTGCTGCTCGTCGGGCTGGGGCTGCTCGTCGCACCGCTGTGCGTGCTGTGGAACGACCTCGAGCGCACCACGAAGCTCATCCTGCGCGCGCTCTTCTACGCCTCCCCGGTCATCTACGGCGTCGAAGACCTCCCCGTGCCGTTCGATACCGTCGCGGCGTTCAATCCGCTCTCGGGCATCTTCGCCCTTTACCGCGTCGGCTTGTTCGCTGCGGAATGGGATGCCTGGGCCATCGGCATCGGCGCGGTCCTGTCGTTTCTCTTCCTCGCGCTGGGCGTCTTCGTGTTCCGGCGGCTGGAGCGTCCCATGCTGAAGGAACTGTGATGACGGCATCCGGTCCGGCGATCGAGGTGCGGGATCTCGGCGTGCGCTTCCGCCGCAACCGCCGCGGTCGCCGCAGCATCAAGGACCTCTTCTCGGACTCGTCGCGCCGCTCCAAGCCCGGGGAGTTCTGGGCGCTGCGCGACGTCAGCTTCGATGTGAAGCCCGGCGAGTCGATCGGCGTGGTGGGACGCAACGGGCAGGGCAAGTCGACGCTCCTCAAGCTCGTCGCCGGAGTGCTCCTGGCCGACGAAGGCACGGTGTCGGTCAACGGCGGCGTCGCGCCGCTCATCGAGATCACAGGCGGCTTCGTCGGCGATCTCACGGTGCGCGAGAACGTGCGCCTCGCGGCGGGACTGCACGGGATGTCGAAGGCCGAGGTCGCGCGCCGCTTCGACGGGATCATCGACTTCGCCGAGCTCGCCGAGTTCATCGACACCCCCTACAAGCACCTGTCCAACGGCATGAAGGTGCGTCTGGCGTTCTCGGTCGTCTCGCAGCTCGAAGAGCCCATCCTCCTCGTCGACGAGGTGCTCGCGGTGGGCGACAAGGCTTTCCGAGAGAAGTGCTACCGGCGCATCGACGAACTGCTCGCCGAGGGCCGCACGCTCTTCTTCGTCTCGCACAGCGAGCGCGACCTGCGCCGCTTCTGCACGCGGGGCCTGTATCTCGACAAGCACCGGCTGGCGATGGATGCCCCGATCGGCGAGGTGCTCGACCGCTACAACGCCGACTACCCGACGGGCTGAGGCGCGCCCGACCGCTGGCGTCCGGGTGGTGGATGCACGGTTGTTAGGCTGGAGAGGTTGCGCCGAGAGCGCCGTCCACGTCGCCGATCGGCCAAGCAATGAGAATCGCAGTAGTAAACAACTTCTACCCGCCGCGTCCCGGTGGGTCGGCCCATCTTTCCCAGCATCTCGCGCACAGGTACGCCGAAGCCGGCCACGACATTCTCGTGATCACCGCGACATACGGCGACGCCCCTCGCGAAGAGGTGCGAGACGGAGTGCGCATCGTGCGGATCCCCGCATGGACGCTGCCCAAGAGCCGCCTGTCAGCCAATTTCGACATCGGATTCACGATCTCGCCTTCGGCGAAGCGCCGTGTGTTCGCCGTGCTCGATGAGTTCGCGCCGGATGTGATCCACCAGCACGGCCAGTTCTTCGACCTGACCTGGCTGTCGGGATGGTGGGCGCGCAAGCGCAGGGTTCCCACGCTGCTCAGCATCCACACTCGGCTCGAAACGCCCCTCAGCCGGTTCAACGACTTCGTCTACGCGATGGCCGATCTGATGGTCGTGGTCCCCACAATGCGCATCCACCGGCCGAAGCTGGTCGTCATGGACATCCTGATGGACCGCTACATCGACCGCAGGTACCGCAGAGCCATCACCGGCAAGGTGGCGATCCCGGTGGGCGTCGCCCCCGATGTCATGCGCGGCGGCGATCCTGCGGACGTCATCGCCGAACACGGTCTGGAGGGTCGCCGGGTCGTCGTCTCGATCGGCCATGTGATCCCTCAACGCAGTCGAATCGCGCTCGTACGCGCATTGCCGCTCGTGCTCGAGAGATTCCCCGACCTCGCTGTCATCGTCATCGGCGGCGTGTATCACGACGAGTTCCTCCATATCGCGAAGGATCTGGGGGTCGAACACGCACTCATCACCACGGGGGCCATTCCGCAGGCGCGGATCCCCGATTACCTTGCCGCGGCAGACGTCGAGGTGCATGAGCTGGAAGGCTTGGGCTTCGGGACGGCGAGCCTCGAGGCGCTCGCCGTCGGCGTGCCGGTCATCGCGGCCATCGAGGAGGACAACTTCCTCGACTTCCGCATCGCAGACGGACGTGAGCTGTTCATCACGCCCCCTATCAGCAGCACTGATCCGCGGGCGGACCCGAGCGCTCTCGCAGGTGTGCTGATGCGGGTGCTCGAGGACCCGGCTGCAGCGCGCGAGCAGGTTTCGGCCAACGCGCAGCGACTGATCGAAGAGCACTTCACGATCGAGCGCGTCGCCCAGCGTCACCTGGAGGTTCTCGCGGAGATGGCGGATGGACGGGGCGGTTCCCGAGGGATCCCCGGGTAGGTCATACGCCCGAATGCACGAATGAAAGTGCCCTGCTGAAGATCTTCGCCGTGATCCTCGAACTCCCCGGGTGGAAGCCCGGATTCGACCGCGTCAGCCTGCCGCACTCTCCAGCGGCGGCATCGGCTGCCACGAGGCATCCTTCGCGATCTTGCGCCCGTCGCGCAGGCCCCGGAACAGGTTCGACGTGCCGCGCACGGTGCGCTCGACGAACGCGAGGCGGATGAGCTCCTTGCCGAACGTGAGCGCCGTGCCGAGACCGAACAGCACCGGGTTGTAGACGCCCAGCGAGCGGTAGTAGCGCTTGATGTGGGCGCGGTTTCGCATGATGTAGTAGCGGTACGCGTTGCTCGACGCGTTCATGTGGCGGATGCCCATGTCCCACTGCTTGATCTCGCGCGTGCGCCGCAGCACGAACTCGTTCACGATGACCGACTGCGTCTTGCGGGAGGCAAGCCAGCCGTACATCTGGTCGTCCCAGTAGATGAAGAAGCGCGGGTCGGGAAGGCCGATCTGCCTAACGACGTCGCGGTTGATGAACATGCCCTCGAAGCATCCCGAGTTCATCGGCTTGTACCCGGACTCGTCGAAGCCGGCGGGAGCGAACGGGATCGGGATGCCGAGGGGCTCGGACACGCGGTACTGCCAGTAGAACTCGCTGCCGTCGTAGTCGTAGCGGCGGCCCTGGATGCTCTGGAAGCGCGGGGCCCACTTGCCCATCTTCGCGAGGCCGTCGGGAATGACCTCGACGTCGTCGTCCATGAGCCAGATCCACTCGGAGCCGAGCTCGTAGGCCACCCGCATACCCTCGCTGAAGCCGCCCGAGCCGCCGGTGTTGGTCTCGAGCCGGCGGTAGACCAGCTCGATCGGAGCCAGGCGCTCGCGGAAGCCCTCGACGACCTCGGTGGTGTCGTCGACCGACGCGTTGTCGATGATCACGACGTGGCCGGGCTTGGGGTCCATCCGCTCGATGCTCTCGAGCAGGCGCGTCAGCAGCCCCGATCGGTTGTACGTCACGATCGCGATGGTGGCGGTCGCCGGAACGAAGGCGGGGGCGGAGACGGACGCGGCGGATTCGGCGAGGGCAGACATGACCTGAGAATCCTACCTGCCGCGCCCAACCGTTCCCACCAGCAGGCGGGTTCGTCACCGCTCGTGGGGCAGCTCCTCCAAGACGTCGGGCTCTTCGCCGCCCGGCCCGTCGCGCAGGCGCCCGCGCCACGATCGGGACTGGCCCGCGCGCACCGCGCACACCACGAGCATCAGCCAGCCGAGGCCCGAAAGCGTGAAGCTCTCGAAGAGCGAGTCCGCCAGGAGCGCCACCAGGATGAGCGGCGTCCACGCGTAGACGATCGAACGGCGCTCACTGGCGTCGAGCCATGACCGCACGAGCGCGGCGGCGGCGAACGTGACGAACAGCACGAGACCGACCCAGCCGAGCTGGATCAGCACGTCGACGTAGGCGTTGAGGGCGCTGGCGTGGTTCTGATGGAGCCAGTAGTTGACGCTGTTGAAGGGGAACTCGTCCGTCGCCCACGGTCCGTACCATCCCCACCCCTGCACGGGATGGAAGCGCACGTACCCGATCAGGTCGCTCCACAGCTCGGTGCGCAGCGCCAGGTCGTCCTGCGCGCCGAGGAGCCGGATAAGGGGCGCCCGCGCGGAGTAGACGACGACGAGGCCGGCCACGACGACCGAGCCGATCGTCCACTGCAGCGCCGAGCGGCGGGCGGGGGAGGTGTGGCGCACGAGCGCCAGCACGGCGGCGGCGAGCCCGACGGTCGCCGCCAGCACGAGCACGGTGGGGGAGTCGCTGAGCACGGCCAGCAGGCCCGCGAGCACGACGGACAACAGCGACACCCCGGGCCGCACCGACTGCGTGCGGTGCTCGACGAGGAACGTGATGAGCGCCAGGACCGCGACGAACCCGAGGGCGTTGCGTGTGCCGAAGATGCCCTGGATGGGTCCGAACTCGGCGATCCTGCCCTGCACGCCGATGAAGCGGAAGGGGATGTCGAGGAGGATCCCCGACAGCACCTCGACCGCGAGCGACGCCGACAGCAGCACGCGCAGCACGTCGCCGAGCGCGCGAGCGGTCTGCAGCGTGTCGCGGACATGCCCGATGACGACGGCCAGCAGTGCGATCGCCGCGGTGTAGACCCAGCTCCAGAACGACTGGCCGGAATCCGACGCCCAGAACACGCTCGCGAGCATCCAGCCGACGAGCACGATGAGCGAGATCGGCACGAGGCGCAGCAGCGAGATCTCCCGGCGCCGGCTGATGAGCACTCCGACCCCGGTCGCGCACAGGGTGGTCACGATCGTGGCGTAGGTGACGCGGCCGGCGAGGTGCTCGATGAGATAGGCGGCGAACACCGTGCCGAGCACGGCGATCGTGTAGGCGCGCGCGAACTCGGCCGAGCCCAGCAGCGCCCCGAGCCAGCCGGGCGACCCACGGCGGGTGGCCTCGGTCACGGCATCCGCTTCGTCAGATCGCCCCGCTCGATCGCGAGCGTCCGTTCGGCCGGTCCTGCCCCGACGTGCGGGGACTGCTTGATCTTGCCCCCGAACAGCGCCACCAGCATCCATCCCCACACCAGGAGCGGACCGGACTCGGCCACGCCCTGCACGAGCAGGATCGTGATCACGAGCGAAGGAAGCAGCGTGAGGGGCGAGTACGGGCGATCGGCGCGAAGGTCCCACCGAGGACGGTCGACGGCGAAGAACCACGCCCGCCACGTGAAGGCGGCATACAGGAGGATGAGGATGCCGAGGCCCACGACTCCGAGCTGCATGAGCACGTCGATCCACATGTTGTGGGCCTGCATCACACTCACACCGTGGTCGATGATCCAGCCGTCGAAGGCGGGGTCGGTGGTGACCCAGGGCGTGGCGAAGCCCCATCCGGCGAAGGGGCGCTGCGCCGCCCGCTGCAGGACGGCGGACCAGATGTCCTCGCGGCCGGTGAGGTCGGCGCTGCGCCCGAGTGCGTCGAGGATCTTCTCGCGCAGCAGCAGCAGCGCAAGCCCCGCCCCGACGGCGACCAGAGCGTAGGCGACGTAGTACTTCGTGCGCTCGCCGGGTCTGCGGGTGGTGCGCATGAGGAGGATCGTCACGAGCACCACGACCACGGCCGCTGCGGCGAGATACGCCGTCGCCGAGGCTGCGCGCACCAGCAGGTACGCCGACACGGCGATCCAGATCCACAGGATCGCGCGGCGCGGGGCGCGCGCGGCGATCCGGATGGCGAAGACGATGATCGCGAGGAGGGCCACGGGACCGAGCAGGTTCGCGTTGCCCATGATGCCCTGGATCCGCCCGCCGTCGAGCAGGTTGTCGCGCGACCAGTACAGGATGGGGTCGGCCGCGGGCTCTTCGGGGATGACGAACCCCGGCAGGATGGGCCCGCCGACGAACAGCGACACCCACAGCTCGAAGGCGAGCGACAGTGCCATGACCCACTTGAGCGCCGAGGCGAGGGCCTTCACGACCTCTCGCCAGGTCAGGACGGCCCCCACGAACAGGCCCTGCAGCGACGTGATCGCCAGCAGCAGCCACGTGAAGGCCGACACAGCGGGCCACGCCGACCAGGTGATCGACAGCGCCGCCCACGCGACGTAGGCCACGACGAACCACGGCAGGCGCCGCCACTGCACCGGCGGCTTCACGGCGAACCACAGCCCCGCCGACAGCACGCCCCCCGCGATGGTGATCACCGTCGTCGCCGTCGTGCCGAACGCGTTGATCCACGCGGTGCCCGACAGGGCCATGAAGAGCACGAAGATGCACCAGCCCCGCAGGAGCATGTGTGCCGTCTTCTCGCGGACCGGGGCTCCCGGCGGGGCTGACACCGGGTGCTTCGTGTGGATGGCCATCGCGATCTCAGGCTACCGCGCGCATCACGCCTAGGCTGGTCCCGTGCTGGTGCCGATCACGAACCTTCCCCGCGACTACGCCTGGGGCTCCACGTCGCTCATCGCCGGGCTCGAGGGGCGCGAGCCGACCCGGTCCCCCGAGGCCGAGGTGTGGTTCGGCGATCACCCGGGCAGCCCCGCCCGCCTTCCCGACGGTCGCACGCTGGACCGGTGGCTCACCGAGGAGGGCGCCGCCGTCGGTGCGCCGGTGCGGCTGCCGTATCTGCTGAAGCTGCTGGCCGCGGCATCCCCCCTCTCGATCCAGGCCCACCCGTCGAAGGCGCAGGCCGTCGCCGGGTACGCGCGCGAAGAGGCCGCCGGCATTCCGCGGGACGCGGCGCACCGCACCTACCGCGACGACAACCACAAGCCCGAGCTCATCGTCGCGGTGAGCGATACGTTCGTCGCGCTCGCGGGGCTGCGCGAACTCGGTGCGACCGGGCGCCTGCTGCGCGGGCTGGGCGAGGCGGGCACGGCGGTGGCGGATCGGCTGGATGCCTCGACCCCGCGCGACGTGATCGCGTGGCTGCTCTCGGGCCAGGCGGCCGCCGAGGTCGACGGCGTGATCTCCGAGGCGCTCGAGGCCCGCTCCGACGAGTTCGCGGCGGAGCTGTCGCTGCTGCGGCGATTCGGCGGCGCGTTCCCGCATGACCCGGGGCTGGTGGTGGCGCTCCTGATGAACCTCGTGACGCTGCGGCGCGGCGAGGCGCTGTTCGTCGACGCCGGGGTGCTGCACGCCTACGTCGAGGGCCTGGGCGTCGAGATCATGGCCGCGAGCGACAACGTCGTGCGCGGCGGGCTCACCCCGAAGCACGTCGATGTCGCGGGCCTGCTCGAGGTGGTCGACGGCGACCCGGCCCCGCCGCCCCTGCTCGTGCCGGAGCAGGTCGCGGCGAACGTCGACCGGTACGCCCCGCCCGTCCCCGACTTCGCGCTGCTGCGCGTGCAGGTCGATGGTGAGCCGGTGTCGGTGCCGCTCGACGGTGCGGCGATCGTGCTGGCCGTGTCGGGCTCGGTGTCGGTCTCGGAGGGGACCCCGGGCGACGTGGTCGCCCTCACGCCCGGGAAGGCCGGGTTCGCGGCCGGCGCGGCCCGGATCTCGCTGACCGGCGAGGGCGAGGTCTTCGTCGCCGAGCCCGGCCGATGACCCGCGCCGTTCTGGAATCGTGACACGCCGTCGGCGCGTCATGAAGGTTAACGCGGGGGTTGAGGCTTTACGATACCCGACTTGACCGTTTCGAACTACACCGGTGTAATTACTTCATCACGCGGACCGCGTGCCGGGGGGATCAGAGGGTGGAGAACGAAATGGCGGGGGTATCGCAGTTCCGTTCCGGCGTTCCGGACAATTGGTTCGTCGACCCAGTTCAACTGGGCGTTCCGGGGGTGCGTCGGCCGGTCGAGGTCGACGACGAGAACGCTCTGGGCTGGCAGACCGATGCGCTGTGCGCACAGACCGATCCAGAGGCCTTCTTTCCCGAGAAGGGCGGATCGACTCGTGACGCCAAGCGCATCTGCTCATCGTGCGACGTGCGTGCGCAATGCCTCGAGTACGCGCTCCGAAACGACGAGCGGTTCGGCATCTGGGGCGGGCTCTCGGAGCGCGAGCGCCGCAAGCTCAAGCGCCGCGCCAGCTGACACCGATCATGCCGACCTCGGCGCGTAGCGCCGAGCCGGCGAGCCGTCGCGCCTAGGCTGACCACGTCATGGCCCCCCGAGTACACGCCATCCTCATCGTGCGCGCCGACGATCATCCGGCCGCAGCGTTCCACGTGCGCCGTACGCTCGCGGCCCTCTCGCGCCAGTCCCTCCCGCCGCATGCGGTGACCGTCGTGCTGTGCGGCGACGCCGTCCGCGTCGCCGAGGTCGTGACGGGGGATGCGGCAGGCGCGTCGCAGGACGGCGGGGGCGGGGCATCCCTCGACGCATCGCGCATCGTGCGCGCGCCCGTGGGCACGTCGTTCGCGGACGCCGTCGCGCTGGCGGTCGCGCGAGCCGGTGAAGACGCCGATGCCGCGCCGGCCGAGGCCCTGTGGCTGCTGGCCCAAGACACAGCGCCCGAACGCGCGGCCCTGGAGCGGCTCGTGGGGGCGCTCGAGCGCTCGCCCGCCGCGCTGTTGGCCGCCCCCAAGCTCGTGCGGTGGGACGACCGCGGCGAGATCGTCTCGTTCGGCGTCACGATGACGCGCTTCGGCCGCGCGGTGGAACTCGCCGACGGTGAGCTCGACCAGGGCCAGCACGACGCCGTCGAGGACGTCATGGGCGCCGACGTGCGCGGCCTTCTCGTCCGCGCCGACGCGTGGCAGACCCTCGGCGGACTGGACCCGGCGCTCGCCGGAGCCGACGAGGGCCTCGATCTGGGGGTGCGGGCGCGCCTTGCGGGCGGACGCCCCGCCCTCGCAGCGGGCGCGATCGTCGCCGTTGCCGGCGACGGGGTGGCCGGTCCGCGGGCGCCTGTCGACGCCGTGCGGCGCGTGCGGGGCGCCTACGCGTCCCGCGTCGCCCAGCTGCACCGGCGCCTGGCCTACGCGCCGGTCGCGGCGGTGCCGTTCCAATGGCTCGCGCTGCTGCCGCTCGCCCTGTGGCGCACCCTGCTGCGCCTCGTGCAGAAGCAGCCCTCGCTCGTGGCGCCGGAGTGGGCCGCGGCCGCCGTCGTCGCCGTGCGCCTGGGGGCGATCGGCCGTTCCCGCGCGCGCATCCGGCGCGCCCGCACGGCGGGGTGGGCCGCGCTCGCTCCGCTGCGCATGACGCAGCTCGAGCTGCGCGAGCGGCTCGAGGACGACCCGGAGGCGGCGGGCGGCGCCGCCCGCGGCGGCCTGCACTTCTTCACGGGGGGCGGCGCGTGGCTCGTGCTCGCGGCGCTGGTGGCATCGGTCGCCTCGTTCACGGCCCTGCTCGCGTGGCCCGTGCTGGGCGGCGGCGGGATGCTGCCGCTGCCGTCGCACCTTGCTGCGCTGTGGTCGGACGCGGCGTTCGGGTCGCGCGCGATCGGGCTGCACACGGTCGGGCCCGCAGATCCGTTCGCGGGCATCGTGGCGGCGGTGGGATCGCTGTGGCCGGCCGCGCCCTCGCGGGCGCTGGTGATCCTATGGGTGCTGGCGATGCCGCTGGCCGCGCTCGGCGGCTGGTTCGCCGCCACCCGCGTGAGCGACCGCGCCGTGCTGCGGCTCGCGGGCGGGGCGATCTGGGCGCTCGCGCCGACGTTCCTCACGGCCCTCGTGCAGGGGCGGCCGGAGGCGGTGCTGCTGCACCTGCTGCTGCCGTGGCTGTTCTTCGCCGCGTGCGCGGCGCATCGCGACTGGGTGCCGGCGGGCGCGGCATCCGTTCTGCTTGCGACGTGCGTCGCGTGCGCGCCCGTGCTGGCGCCCGCCTTCGCCGTGGTGTGGATCGCGGCGCTCCTGCTCGTCGTCGCGGTGCGAAGCGCTCGCGGCGTGGGCAAGCTCATCTGGCTGGTCGTGCCGACGATCGTGGTGGCCGTCCCCCTGGTGTGGCGTCAGCTCGTCGACGGCAACGCCCTGGGACTGCTCGCCGATCCCGGCGCCGTGTGGGCAGGCCCGCAGGTCGCCGCCGACGCGCAGGGCCGCGCGCTGCTGGCGGCGGGCCTTCCCACGGCGGATCTGGCGGGGTGGTCCGCATTCCTCCCGGGCGAAGACCTGTGGTGGGTGCCGCTGCTGGCGGCGCCCGTGGCCGTGCTCGCGCTGATCGCGCCGATCACGCAGCGCTGGGGCGTCGGAATCGGAATGCTCGTCGTGACCGGCCTGGGGCTGGCGACCGCGTTCGCGGCGGTGGGCATCGCGGTCGCGGCGACGCAGTCCGACGTCGTCGCGCTGTGGCCGGGGACCGGCCTCAGTCTCGCCTGGCTGGGGGCCCTCGCGGGGGCCCTCGTGACCCTCGACGCCGCGCTCGGCACAGGACGCGACCCCGCCGACGGCGCAGCGGCCTCGCCGAACCTCGCGCGAAGACTGGCCGCGGTGCGCGGCGTCCTCGCGGTGGTCGTGGTGGCCGCGATCGCGGTGCTCGCTGTGCCGAACCTCACCGCCATGGCACGCGGAACCGCCCTGATCCATCTGGGGGATGCCAGCACCCTGCCCGCGTTCGTCGCGGCCGAGGGGCGCAGCGACCCCGACGTGGGAACGATCGTGCTCACCCCGCAGGAAGCGGGCGGCGTCGCGACCCGCGTGGTGTGGGGTGCCAGCGAGTCGCTCGGCGGGCAGGCGAGCATCGTGTCCACGCGGTCCGAACTGACCGAGGAGGACCGCCGCACCGCGCAGTTGGCCGCCGACCTGGTGACCAGCGCCGCGACGGATGTCACGGGGCGGCTGGGCGCCGCCGGGATCGGCTTCGTCCTGCTGGCGCCTGCCGCCGACCCCGAGTCAGACCAGGCGCGTGCCCTGCGGCTCGGCGCGGCGACCGCGCTCGACCAGCGCGACGGGCTCGTCGCCGTCGGCGACACCGCGAAGGGTTCGCTGTGGCGGGTGACGGATGCCGTCGCCCCGCGTGCGTCGGCCGGGGTATCCGCCGACCGCATCGGGCTCTGGATCGCGATCGCGCAGCTGGTCGCACTCGGGATCGCGGTGCTGCTGGCGATCCCGACGGCGGCGTCGCGTCGCGCCGCCCGCCGCGCCCCGCGCGTGGTCGGCATTCACTGGCAGGAGGGACGATGAGCGACCGCCGCATCTTCCGCTGGGCGACCACCGGCGCCCGCGCGTTCGCCGGGACGGTCGCCGTCGCCGCGTTCGTCTTCGCCGTCGTGACCGCCATCGGCGTGCCCTGGCCGACGCACTCGCGCGAGGCGCTCTCGGTCGAGGCCATGCCCGTCCCGGCGGCGAGCGTGCTCGCGTGCGGCGGAGGGATCCTCGGACTCGGACAGGTGGTCGAGGACGCCGACCAGATGGTCCTGGTCTCGCCCCAGACCGTGCGAGCCGGCGCCGGCGTCGACGGCGCCCCGCTCACCGACTGGGTGCTGGAAGGGCCCGCGCAGGCCGGCGCGTTCAGCGCGGAGCCGGTCGGGTCCGACCGGACGCCGATCGCGGCATCGGGATCGGCGACCGCGTCGACGAGCTTTCTGCGCGGCTTCGCGGCCTCCGCCTGCCGCCCGCCGCTCACCGAGTCGTGGCTGGTCGCAGGATCGGGCGCCACCGGCGCCGCGGACGTCGTGCTGCTGGGCAACCCCTCCCCGGTGCCGGCGATGGTCGAGCTGACCGTGTACGGAGCGCAGGGGCCGGTGGTGCCCCCGGGCGGGGCGAACCTCGTCGTGGCGCCCGGGTCGCAGCGGGCGATCCCGCTGGCGGGGCTCGCGTTCGGCGAGACGAGCCCCGTCGTGCGCGTGAGCGCGCGAGGAGCCGCGGTGACCGCGACGCTGCAGACGAGCATCACCCGCACGCTCGCAACGGGCGGCGTCGACACGGTGGGCGCCGTCGCGAGCGCGCAGCCGACCCTGATCATCGCGGGCGTCTCGGTGTCGTCGGCCGCGGCCGCGGCGACCGGAGACGCCGCCACCGTCGCGCGCGTGCTCGCGCCGACCGCCGACGGCACGGCGTCCATCCAGGTCACGGCCGTTCGAGGCGCGGGCCCCGCCCGCGAGGCGATCTCGGCGCCGCTGCGAGCGGGGTACCCGGTCGAGGTGGACCTCAGCGGGCTCGAGGTCGGCGAGTACGTGGTGGAGGTCGTGGCGGACGTCCCGGTGGTGGCGGCGGTGTGGCAGACGACGGGCTTCGGCACGGGTGCCGACTTCGCGTGGTACACCCCCGCGCCCGAGGTGAGCGCGCCCACGGTGCTCGCGCTGCCGCCCGGTCCTCAGCCGACGCTCACCCTCGTCAACACCGGCGACGCCGACCTCGTCGTCGCGTACGGCGGCCTCGACGAGGCGTCCGAAGTCACCGTGCCTGCCCAGTCCACGACGTCGGTGCGCCTCCGCGGGCAGGGCATCGTGCGGCTGGATCCCTCAGCCCCGGTGCACGCGGGCGTGTCGCTCACCGGCGACGGCGCGCTGGCCGGCTTTCCGGTGTGGCCCGATGACGCGGCCTCCCGCCCGATCACGGTGTACCCGTAGCGCGGGCGGCCTCCCGCGGCGCTCGCTGCGTGCGTGCGCGCCTAGGATGGGGGCCATGGCATGGCGGAGGGCGCGAAGCGCGGTGCGGCGTCCCGCGCGGCACGGTCGCCACGGCCGCGAGGATCGCAGCCCGATCGTGCGCCCGCCGCTTGCGCCGCTGGACACCCGCATGGAGCGCTTCGACCTGGCCGTCGTGACCGCCGCGGAGTTCCTGCGCTCGGCGTGGCCCGAACTGCGCGAGGTGCGCTTCGAGGTGGGGGACATGCCCGCCGCGTCGGACGACGAGGGCATCCCGCGGTGGACGGTGCTGCCCGATGAGCGCCGCATCATCCTCTACCGGGTTCCGATCGAGCGGCTGAGCCACCTGCACCGCAACGACGACCTGCACCGGCGCATGATGGTCGAAGGCTCGGTCTTCAGAGCAGCCGCCGAGTACCTCGATCGCGACCCGTGGGATCTGGGGCCGGAGCGGTTCCGGTACTTCTGACGCGGAATCCGTCCCCGCGCTTTCCCGCGCGCCCCGCGCGTGCGCACGGCTGCGGACGATAGCGTGGCGCAGATGCGCGAGAGACTCTGCTCCAAGGTCGCGTGCGCCCGCGAGGCGGTGTCGACCCTCACCTACGACTACGGCGACAAGATGGCCGCGGTGGGGCCGTTGGGGGCGGCTGCCGACCCGCACGCCCACGATCTGTGCGCTATCCACACCGAGCGGCTCTCGGTGCCGAAGGGCTGGGTGGTCGTGAAGCACGAGACGCTCGGCGTCTGACTTCGCTCGCGGGCGGTCGTGACAGAATGGGCGGATGCCGCTCGAAACCGCCGCTCCCGAGACCTCTGCCCGTCCCTTCGCGTACGAGGTCAAGGACCTCTCTCTCGCCGAGACGGGGCGCCACCAGCTGCGTCTCGCCGAGAACGAGATGCCGGGCCTCATGGCCCTGCGCGAGGAGTACGGCCCGTCGCAGCCGCTCAAAGGCGCCCGCATCGCCGGCTCGCTGCACATGACGGTGCAGACTGCGGTGCTCATCGAGACGCTCGTCGCGCTGGGCGCCCAGGTGCGCTGGGCCAGCTGCAACATCTTCTCCACGCAGGACGAGGCCGCCGCCGCTGTGGTCGTGGGCCCGACCGGCACCGTCGACGCGCCCGCGGGCGTTCCGGTGTTCGCGTGGAAGGGCGAGACCCTCGAGGAGTACTGGCGGCTCGCGGACCGCATCTTCGACTGGTCCGACGAGGGCGCAGACGGCCCGAACCTGATTCTCGACGACGGCGGCGACGCGACCCTGCTCGTGCACAAGGGCGTCGAGTTCGAGAAGGCGGGCGCTGTTGCGGATGCCGCACCCGGCGACCCGCACGAGTACCGCGTGATCCTCGACACGCTGCGCGCGTCGCTCGCGCGCGACCCGCAGCGCTTCACGCGCATGGCCGAGGGCCTGATCGGCGTCACCGAAGAGACCACCACCGGCGTCCACCGCCTGTATGAGCTCGCCGAGGCCGGAACGCTCCTGTTCCCGGCGATCAACGTCAACGACTCGGTCACCAAGTCGAAGTTCGACAACAAGTACGGCATCCGCCACTCGCTGCCTGACGGCATCAACCGCGCCACCGACGTGCTGATGGGCGGCAAGGTCGCCTTCGTCGCCGGCTACGGCGACGTGGGCAAGGGCGCGGCCGAGGCGCTGCGCGGCCAGGGCGCACGCGTCATCGTCGGCGAGATCGACCCGATCTGCGCGCTGCAGGCCGCGATGGACGGCTATCAGGTCGCGCGCCTGTCCGACGTCGCCGGGCAGGTCGACATCATCGTGACCGGCACCGGCAACAAGGACGTCGTCACCCCCGCAGACCTGCTCAAGCTCAAGCACCTCGCGATCGTCGGCAACGTCGGCCACTTCGACAACGAGATCGACATGGCCGGCCTCGAGGCGCTCGAGGGCGTCGAGAAGATCGAGATCAAGCCGCAGGTGCACGAGTACCGCCTGCCGAACGGCCGCAGCGTGCTGGTGCTGAGCGAGGGGCGCCTGCTGAACCTCGGCAACGCCACGGGGCATCCGTCGTTCGTCATGAGCGCGTCGTTCGCCAACCAGGTGCTCGCCCAGATCGAGCTGTTCACGAAGACCGACGAGTACCCGACGGGCGTGTACGTGCTGCCCAAGGCCCTCGACGAGAAGGTCGCGCGCCTGCACCTGGGTGCGCTCGGCGTCGAACTCACGGTGCTGACCGACGACCAGGCCGCGTATCTGGGCGTG
The DNA here is from genome assembly GCF_041379855.1 of Microbacterium sp. BWT-B31. Taxonomy (NCBI): domain Bacteria; kingdom Bacillati; phylum Actinomycetota; class Actinomycetes; order Micrococcales; family Microbacteriaceae; genus Microbacterium; species Microbacterium sp. BWT-B31. Next base: position 297,942 of record NZ_JBFECU010000003.1, on the reverse strand, counting down.
CCGGTCGAGGGCCCGTACAAGCTCGACCACTACCGCTACTGACGGGCCTCGAGCGCGCTCGAGAGTGCGCGAATGACGGATGCCGCGGCATCCGTCCCCTGATTGGTGCGCTTCGGGCGGCCCGATGACCGCGAGCGCTGCGCCTCAGCGCGTCGGAAAGCCGCGAGGCGCCGCCGACACGCCGACCGTGAGGGCGTCGACCCGCTGCGTCTCGAGCGCGAGCGCACGATACTCGCGGTCGCGCCGGACCGCGGCGACGGCCAGCGCGAACGTCTCTGGGTCTGTCGCCGGCAGCGGCGAGACGAACGCCTCCGCCTCGCGCGCGAGGGATGCCGCCAGCCGCGCCCGCGCGGGCGGGTCGAGGCGCTCGGCGCTCAGCGCGAACCGCGCCAGCCGCCGTGCGAGGCGGTCGGGCAGGCGGGCGACGTCGGCGGTCATCGCCCAGGCCGCAAGCGATGGGGCAACGCCGTGCGCGGGTTGTGGAAGCGGGGGAGTGCGCGTGCGCTCCGAGTAGGTGCCGGCGACGAGGTCGCCGAGGCGCTGCGAGCGGGGCGTGAACGCGCCCACGATCGCCGCGACCGCGCCGAAGGTCATCCACAGCTCGAACACCCCCAGGAGCGCCCGCACGAAGGCCTGTCGGAACCCCGAGGCCCCGCCGTCGGCACGCACGATGCGCCCGCCCACCGCGAGGCGGCCGAGGCTGCGCCCGCGGGTCGCGGTCTCGACCGCGGTCGGGATCACCACCATGACCACGACGATCGCCGTGACGGTCAGGATCGGCGCGGCGCTGCCGTCGATGATGCCCTGGGCGATGAGCCAGCCCGACACCAGCGCGAACAGCACCAGCACGAGGATGCCGATGAGAAAGTCGATCAGGGTGCCCAGTGCCCGCATGAAGTAGCCGAGGGGCTGGACATCGAGTGCGACGGCCTCGCCGGTGAGGATCTCGTCCTGGTGGATCGAGATCACCGAGGGGCCGGGGGCGTGGGATGCGGGAGCGCCGGGCATGGGTACAGTAAACAGCATATGGATCTGGACGCACTGACCGCCGCCCGCCGCGACGAGTGGGCCCGGCTCGACGAGCTCAGTCGCACCCGACGGCTCGACGGCGCACAAATCGACGAGCTCGTGACGCGCTATCGCGCGGCATCCGCCGATCTCGCCGACATGAAGACGTCCGCGGGCCGCAGCGCCCAGGGCGACCACGTGTCGACGATGCTCGCCAGGGCCCGGCTGCGGCTCACCGGCGCGCCCGAGAACGTGATGCGCCAGATCCCGCGGTTCTTCGTGCTGCAGCTGCCGGCGGCGCTGTACCGGCTGCGCTGGACGACTCTGGTGATCGCGGTGTCGTTCGTGGCGGTGGCCACGGTGGTGGCGCTGTGGGTGTCGTCCGATCCCGCGCTGGTGGCGAGCCTCGGCGACCCGGCCCAGCTCGAGCAGTACGCGTCCGAGGATTTCACCGGCTACTACAGCGAGAACCCCGCCGCGGTGTTCGCGGGCACCGTGTGGACGAACAACGCGTGGATCGCCGCGCAGTGCGTGCTGTTCGGCATCACCGGGCTCTGGCCGATCATGGTGATCGTGCAGAACGCGGTGAGCGTGGGGCTCGCCGCCGGGATCATGATCTCGTTCGAGCGCGCAGACGTCTTCGTGCTGTACATCCTGCCGCACGGCCTGCTCGAGCTCACATGCGTGTTCGTCGCGGCCGCGGCGGGCCTGCACATCTTCTGGGCGTGGGCGGCGCCGGGGCGCCGCCCACGCGGCGAGTCGCTCGCGTCGGCGGGGCGGGCGCTGGCGACCGTCGCCGTCGGGCTCGTGATCGCCCTCGGGGTCGCGGGGGCGATCGAGGGGTTCGTGACGGCTCAGCCCTGGCCGTGGCCGGTCAAGATCGGCATCGGCGCGGGCGCCCTGGCGCTCTTCCTCGTCTACCAGCTCGTCGTCGGCGGGCGGGCGCACCGATCCGGCGAGACGGGCGATCTCACCGAGCAGGAGGCGGGCACCCCCACGTTGACGGCCGGATGACGCCGCAACGGATGCCGCGGCATCCGTCACCGTCTTCTCACTGTGCGGGAGAGGGCGGAGAGCATACCTTGTTTTGGATGACTCAAAACAGCGCTACGCTCGAGGGGTGACGATGCTCCGAGGGTCGACGACGGCGGATGCCGCGATCCGAGGCTCCGGGCTGCGTGTCACCGACTCGCGGCGGGCGGTCTACGACGCGCTCTGCGCGAACCCTCATGCGAGCGCCGACGACGTCTACGCGCGGGTGGTGCCCACCGTCCCCGGCACGAGCCTGCAGTCGGTCTACAACGCGCTCAACGACTTCGTCGACGCGGGACTGGTCCGGCGCATCGAGCCCGCCGGTCGCGCCGGGCTCTTCGAGCTGCGAGTCGCCGACAACCACCACCACATCGTGTGCCGCTCGTGCGGCGCGATCGAAGACGTCGACTGCGCCCACGGCGCAGCGCCCTGCCTGCAGCCCTCCGACACGCATGGCTTCATCGTCGAGGAGGCCGAGGTGACGTACTGGGGGCTGTGCCCCGCGTGCGCCGCCGAAGCCGCCGCCTGATCCGTCCCACCCGTTCTCGAGGAAGGAACTCACACCATGAGCAACACCGACGACACCACCGGCATCGGTGAGAACCCGACCGGCACCGACCAGTCGGTGACCGTCACCGACACCGAAGGCGCCCGCGCCGAACAGGCGCAGGCCGAGCAGTGCCCGGTGCTGCACGCGGGCGCGCAGCCGCACCCGGTGAACGGGTCGGCCAACCGGGTGTGGTGGCCGAACCAGCTGAACCTCAAGATCCTCGCGAAGAACCCGTCGGTGCGCAACCCGCTCGGCGAGGACTTCGACTACAAGGCCGCCTTCGAGGCGCTCGACCTCGCGGCGGTCAAGAAAGACATCGCCGAGACCCTCACCACGTCGCAGGACTGGTGGCCGGCCGACTTCGGCAACTACGGTCCGCTCATCATCCGCATGGCGTGGCACAGCGCCGGCACCTACCGCGTGACCGACGGCCGCGGCGGCGGTGGGGCGGGACAGCAGCGCTTCGCGCCGCTGAACTCGTGGCCCGACAACGTCGGCCTCGACAAGGCGCGCCGCCTGCTCTGGCCGGTGAAGAAGAAGTACGGCCAGTCGATCTCGTGGGCCGACCTCATGATCCTCGCCGGCAACGTGGCGCTCGAGTCGATGGGCTTCAAGACCTTCGGCTTCGCCGGCGGCCGCCCCGACGTGTGGGAGCCGGACGACGACGTGTACTGGGGCCCTGAGACCACGTGGCTCGGCGACGAGCGCTACACGGGCGACCGCGACCTCGAGCGCCCGCTGGCGGCCGTGCAGATGGGCCTCATCTACGTCAACCCCGAGGGCCCCAACGGCACCCCCGACCCGGTGGCGGCGGCCCGCGACATCCGTGAGACGTTCTCGCGCATGGCGATGAACGACGAAGAGACGGTCGCGCTGATCGCCGGCGGCCACACGTTCGGCAAGACGCACGGCGCCGCTCCCGACTCGAACCTCGAAGACAACCCCGAGGCGGCGGGCCTGGAGCAGCAGGGCCTGGGATGGAAGAACAACTTCGGCTCGGGCAAGGGCGACGACCAGATCACCTCGGGTCTCGAGGTCACCTGGACCTACCACCCGACGCGCTGGGACAACGAGTTCTTCCACATCCTGTTCGCGTACGAGTGGGAGCTCATGCAGAGCCCGGCGGGCGCCCATCAGTGGCGGCCGAAGAACGGCGCCGGGGCCGACCTGGTGCCGCTCGCGCACTCGAACGGCCGTCGCGAGCCGCGCATGCTCACCACCGACCTCTCGCTGCGCTTCGACCCCGAGTACGAGAAGATCTCGCGACGCTTCAACGAGGACCCGGAGGCCTTCGCCGACGCCTTCGCGCGCGCGTGGTTCAAGCTGACCCACCGCGACATGGGCCCGCTCTCGCGCTACCTCGGCCCCGAGGTTCCGGCCGAGGAGCTCATCTGGCAGGATCCGGTCCCGGCCGTCGACCACGAGCTGATCGACGCGGCGGACGCCGCCGCGCTCAAGCAGCAGATCCTCGAGACCGGTCTCACCGTCTCCGAGCTCGTCTCGGTGACGTGGGCGGCGGCATCCAGCTTCCGCGGCAGCGACAAGCGCGGCGGAGTGAACGGCGCCCGCATCCGCCTCGCGCCGCAGAAGGACTGGGAGGTCAACAACCCGGCTCGCCTGCAGAAGGTGCTCTCGGCGCTCGGCAGCATCCAGCACTCGTTCAACTCGGCGCAGGCCGGTGACAAGAAGGTGTCGCTCGCGGACCTGATCGTGCTGGCCGGCAACGCGGCGGTCGAGAAGGCGGCGGCGGATGCCGGCGTCGAGGTCGAGGTGCCGTTCCACCCGGGCCGCACCGACGCCTCGCAGGAGCACACCGACGTCGAGTCGTTCGGCTACCTCGAGCCGGTGGCCGACGGATTCCGCAACTACCAGGGGCCGCTGGCCGAGATGCCGGCCGAGCACCACCTGCTCGACCGCGCGAACCTGCTCACGCTCACCGCACCCGAGACGACGGTGCTGGTCGGTGGCCTGCGCGTGCTCGGCGCCAACTGGGACGGCTCGGAGTACGGCGTGTTCACCGACCGCCCCGGCGTGCTCACGAACGACTACTTCGTGAACCTGCTCGACCTCGGCACGACGTGGAAGCCGCTGGACCCAGGCTCGCACGCGTTCCAGGGAACGAAGGAGGGCTCGGGCGAGGTCGTGGGACGCGGCACCCGCGTGGACCTGCTGTTCGGCTCGAACTCCGAGCTGCGCGCGCTCGCCGAGGTGTACGCCTCGGACGACGCGACGGAGAAGTTCGTGCGCGATTTCGTCGCGGCGTGGGGCAAGGTCACCGAGCTCGACCGCTTCGACCTGCGCTGACCGGGCCGGCATCCGGATCGCAATGACGCAACGCCCGTCCCCGAGAGGGGGCGGGCGTTGCGCGTACGGTCCAGGCGGTCAGCGCCGGCGCGCCTCCTCGGGCGCCGGCGCCACCGGCGTCCTCTCGAACAGCGCGCGGTGCAGCAGCCCGCCGACAAGGCCGCCGACGAGGGGAAAGACGATGAACACCCACAACTGGATGAGCGCGTCGGGGCCGCCGTAGATGGCCGCGGCGATCGAGCGGGCGGGGTTGACCGAGGTGTTGTCGATCGGGATCGAGGCGAGGTGGATGAGCGTGAGCGTCAGGCCGATCGCAAGCCCCGCGAACCCGGCGGCGCCGCGGTGCGGGTGGGTGACCCCGAGGATCACGAGCACGAAGATCGCGGTGAACAGGATCTCGGCGATGATCGCCGCGCCCAGGCCGAAGCCGCCGGGGGAGTGCTCGCCGAAGCCGTTGCTGGCGAAACCGGAGTCCTGCGCCGACGAGAGCCATCCCGCCGGGCCGAACAGGCCGATCAGCACGAGCAGCGTCGTGCCGACCGCGCCGCCGACGATCTGCGCGATCACATAGCCGGCGACGTTCTTCCATTCGAAGCGTCCGGCCGCGGCGAGCCCGAAGGTGACGGCGGGATTGAAGTGTCCGCCCGACACCGGGCCCCAGGTGTAGATGCCGGCCACGATCGTGAGGCCGAACGCGAGCGCCACACCGAGGAATCCGATCGCTTTGATCGAGTCGTCGGTGCCCTGACCGAACGATGCGGCGAAAAGCGCAGCGCCGAGTGAGCCGAAGACAAGCAGAAACGTTCCGAGCGCCTCTGCGACGAGTTTGGTCGCTGTGCTGGGGGCGCTGGTGGGGGCATCCGACATGACGGACTCCTTTCCCTCTACGGTCGTGAGCGTAGCGGCGCCCAGAGGTGGCTGACCAGCAGGTTTCCGGGCGTGTCAGAGTCCCGGCGCTAAAGCCGCCCGGCGGCTTTGAGCGCGAGGTAGCGGTCGGCGATGCGCGGCGGCAGCAGGTCGGGGCTCGCCGCGATCGCCTCGCCGCCCGCGCGCCCGACCGCCGCCGCGACGCGGGCGGCGTCGCGCGTGGCCCGCTCGATCGCCGCGGCCCGGTAGACGTCGGCCGCTTCCGGGCGCCGGTCGCGGCCGTCCGCAAGCGGCTCCGGGTCGTCGGTGACGGTGCCAACGAGCACATGGGCGCGGTGTGCGAGGGCGGGAAGCGACCCGAGGAACCCGCGTGAGGCCTCGGGGGCGTCCTGCGCCGTGAGCAGCACGACGAGCGACGGGCGCGAGGTGAGGGAGCGCACCTGCGCGAACGCGGCATCCCAATCGGTGTCGATCAGCTGCGGCTCGACCGGAGCCATCGCGTCCACGAGCGCCGGCAGCAGCGCCGGGCCGTCGACCCGCGAGACGCGAGCGCGGGTGACGCGGTCGAACATGAGCAGGTGGACGTGGTCGCCGGCCCGGCTCGCCAGGGCCGCCAGCAGCAGGGCGGCCTCCATCGCGGCATCCAGTCGCACGCCGTCGCCCACGCGCGCGGCCGCGGTGCGGCCGGTGTCCACGACGATCACGACGTGGCGGTCGCGCTCGGGACGCCACGTGCGCAGCATCGTGGTGGTCGAGCGGGCCGTGGCCCGCCAGTCGATCGAGCGGACGTCGTCGCCCCGCACGTACTCGCGCAGGCTGTCGAACTCGGTGCCCTGGCCGCGCACCTGCACGCTCGTGTTGCCGTCAAGCTCGCGCAGGCGGGCGAGCCGCGACGGCAGGTGGCGGCGGGCGGTGAACGGCGGCAGCACGCGGATCGCGCCGCGCTCAGCGATGCGCGCCTGGCGTCCGGCGAGGCCGAGCGGGCCGTCGGAGCGCACGACGACGAACCGCGAGACCAGCTCGCCGCGCCGGCGGGGCCGCAGCGGCACCGCGACCCGGCGGCGCTCACCGGGCGGGATCGCGATCGTCGCGCGCGCCTCGGGCGCGCCGGCGGTCGGCTGCCACGCGTCGCGCACGCGCCCACGCACGGTGCGCCCGCCGGTGTTGACCAGAGCGATCTCGGTCACGACCGACTGACCGAGCAGCGCGCGGCGCGGCCCGCGTCGCTCAACCCGCAGCGCGCGCGGATCGGGTGCGAGCGCGGCATCGGTCAGCACCGCCGCCGTGCACAGCACCAGCCATCCCGCCATCGACGCCCACGCGTTCACTCCGGCCGGCGACAGCAGCACGACCGGCACGACGCCGATGGCGACCAGGAGGGGGGTGCGATAGGTCAGGTACATGGTCCTCTAGGGGTGTGGTCTCGATTCGCCTGCGCGCAGCGCCGGCGCTCGAGCTCGACTCGCGTCAGATCGGAACTCTCGTCTGCTGCAGCACCGAGCCGAGCACGGCGTCGGCCGACACTCCCTCGAGTTCGGCGTCCGGACGCAGCCGGATGCGGTGGCGCCACGTCGGCACGAGCATCGTCTGCACGTGGTCGGGCGTGATGGCGGGGTACCCGCCCAGCCACGCCCACGCCTTCGCGGTCGCCAGCAGCGCGGTCGCCGCGCGGGGGCTGACCCCGAGCTGCACCGAGGGGCTGCGCCGGGTCGCCTGGGCGAGGTCGACGACGTACCCGAGCAGGTCGTCGGTGACGGTGACGGATGCCGCGGCCCGCTGCGCCGCACGGATCTCGTCACCCGACACGGCCCGTTGCAGACCCGCCGCGGCGAGGTCGTGCGGGTCGAACCCACCCGCGTGGCGGCGCAGGACCGCCAGTTCGGCTTCGCGCGCCGGGACCTCGACGATGAGCTTGAGCAGGAACCGGTCCAGCTGCGCCTCGGGCAGCGTGTAGGTGCCCTCGTGCTCGATCGGATTCTGCGTCGCGGCGACGAGGAACGGGTCGGGCAGCGCCCGGGTGACGCCGTCGGTCGAGACCTGGCGCTCCTCCATCGCTTCGAGCAGGGCCGCCTGCGTCTTGGGCGGGGTGCGGTTGATCTCGTCGGCGAGGGCGACGTTGGTGAACACCGGCCCCTCGCGGAACTCGAACTCGCCGGTGCGCGCGTCGTAGACGAGCGACCCCGACACGTCGCCGGGCATGAGGTCGGGCGTGAACTGGATGCGCTTGGTGTCCAGGCCGAGCGCTGTCGAGAAGGCGCGCACGAGCAGCGTCTTGGCTACGCCGGGGACGCCCTCCAGCAGCACGTGCCCGCGTGCGAGCAGGGCGATGAGAAGGCCCGTCACGGTGCCGTCCTGGCCGATCACGGCCTTGCCGACCTCGATCCGCACGCGGTTCATCGCCTCGCGCAGCGCTGCGTCGTCGGTCGGCGCCGGGACGGCAGGAGCGGCAGGGGCGGCCGGGGCGGCGGGGGCGGCCGTCGCGGCGGGCGTCCCCGGCGGGTCGGCCTGGGCGGGGGCGGCCGGGGCGGCCGGAGCGGCGGGGGCGGCCGTCGCGGCGGGCGTCCCCGGCGGGTCGGCCTGGGCGGGGGGCTGGGGAGCGTCGGTCATGATCCTCCTTGGTCGGTCGGTGTCGTGCGCGGGTCGCTGCCGGGCGGCCGCACGGCCTCCTGCACCGCCCTCTCGATGTGCCGTACGTTCTGGGCGAGCTCGACGAGCTGCGCGTCGCCGGCCGGCACCTCGTCGACGAGGATGGCCCGCACCAGGCCGCGTTCGAATCCGGTGCGTGCGGCCGCGGCGTCGCAGATCTCGGCGACCGATGCGGCGGGCCCGAGCCCCAGCAGGCGTGCGATGCGCTCCAGCGCGCCGATGCGCAGCTGGTCGAGGGCGTGGGCGGCGTCGCGCGACTGCGCGTACAGCCGCGCGCGGCCTTCGGTGGTCTCAGAAGAGCGCACCGTCACGGCAAGCCGCTCGGCCACGAGCGGTCCGAAGCGCCGGCCGCGCCAGACGGTCGCGGCGACGCCGGCGACGAGCAGGAGCACGATCGCCGGGCTCACCCATGGTGGGGTCAGCTCGCCGAGCGACGGGTAGTGCGCAGCGAGGTCGGTGTCGGCTGCGCTCGGCACGTACCAGACCAGATGAGGCAGCCGGCCCATGAGGTTCGCCGCGAGGGCGGCGTTGCTGTTCTCGGCCAGGCGTTCGTTGGTCAGCAGCGCCCGCCCGTCGATGGCCGACGCCCACCCGTCCTGGCCGTGGTGGTCGGCGAGCAGCCCATAGCCGTCGCCGGACCGGTAGCACGCCTCGAGCGCGTCGCCGGCGGTGAACACGGCGCCGGGTGCCACGACGCCGGCGATGCTGGCCGCCGCGAGGTCGCACGCGGGGACGAGGGGATCGGGCCCGGCCGATCCGGCGGGCTCTGAGCCGGGGAACGCGAGGCGCAGGGTGCGGGCGCGCGGGTCGATCAGCACGACATCGGTCGCGGCATCCGTCAGCCGTTCGATCCCTTCGTCGCTCAGGGCGGGCGCGTCGGGAAGCACGAGGGTGGCGGATGCCTCGTTCAGCGCTGCCGCGGCCGCCGCGCGGTCGCGCGTCACGGTGACCTCGACGCCGTGGTCGCGCAGGATCTCTGCGATCGCGCGCGTGCCGTTCGGCCCGGCGGACTCGGGGTCGAGCATGCCGCGCTGGCTCCACTGGCCCAGGCCGCCGAGCACCGCGCCGAATCCGCCGACGACCAGCACCACGAGCCCGATGACGACCCAGCCGAGCACGGCCCGTCGGCGCGGTCTCGACCGCGGTTCTTCGGCGCCGGCAGCGGCCCGCGAAGCATCGGTGAGGGTCACGCGGGCACCTCCGGGCCTCGACTGAGCACCGGCCGCTCGGCGGCGACGGCATCGTCTACCGCAGCGACGCGCCGGTAGAGGTCGGCGGTGCCGGGGCGACGCAGGTAGCGCACGTCGTCGAACACCGCGGCGGCGTCCTCGAGCTCGCCGGCGTGGCGCGGGAACGCCAGAGCGGCCGAACGCGCGAACGCGTGCACGGTCGCGCCCGGTGCCGCCTCGACGAGGTCGCGCTCGGCGAGGGCGCGCGCGAGCGCGCGGAAGCGCACGACGACGGCCGTGTCCCACCGGCCTGCGGCGGCGTGCGCGGCTGCGTCCTTTCGCAGCTGTGCGGCGGTGCGCGTGTCGTGCTTCGCGAAGAGCGAGTCGACCGATGCCGCGGCCCGCCGCCGCGCACGCGGAACGCCCCAGATGAGCAGCGCCGTCACGATCAGCACCGTCACGACGACGGCCGCCACGATGGCGAACCCCGCGCCCCACCCGCCGGACAGGTCGGCTGAGAAGAGGCCGACGAAGAAGTCGCCGATCGCCTGCGCGATCCGGTCGAGCAGGGTCGGCTCGGCCGCCGCGTACACGGGGTCGGACAGCTCGCGCTCGGCCCACTCGCGGGCCTCGTCGCCGTCGGGCGTGAGGGGAGGCACCGACTGGGCCAGCGCGGCGCAGCTCGCTGTCAGCGCCACGGATCCTGGGCGCCCGGCTGGGGCGTCGCGGCACCGGGGGCGGTCCACTGCGTCGACGGCGCGCTGGCGCCGGGCTCGGGCTGCGGCTGCGCAGGTGCGGAAGGCGGCGGCGCATACGGCGGGGGGTCCGCTGCCGGCGGCTGCGGCTGGGGGATTGGAGCGTGTTCCTGATGCGGCGGGCCCGAGGGCTGCGGCGGGTATGGCGCAGCGGCAGCGTGCGGCGCGGGGTAGCCCTGCGGGTACGCCTGGCCCTGCGCCGGATACGCGGGATGCCCGGGCTGCGCAGGGTACGCGGGCTGCCCCGGCTGGGCGGGGTAGGCGCTCGCACCCGGATAGGGCGCCTGGCCCGGGTAGGCCGGGGGCGCGTACCCGGCCGGGGCGTATCCCGCCGGCGCGGGCGCGTACGGCCGCACGAAGTTGCGGCCGACGCCTACGAGGTAAGGGTCGGGGAGCGGGTGCTCCCCGGCATCGCGGCGCTCGACGTACGACAGCAGGTCGAGGTCGAGGCCCTCGCGCCGCATACGGCAGTCGATGTAGATCAGCGAGGCCGCCGTGGCCTGCACGATGAGGCTCACGGACTGCACCAGCAGCGTCACCGCCTCGGTGACGAACCCCGCCAGAATGATCGTGACGATGCTGCCCACGTCGCCAGCGCCGGTGGGTGCGATGGTCGCGCCGATCCAGCCGAAGATCATCGAGAACGGCACCGACACGATCTGCCCGACCACGCTGAACACGATCGCGATGACGACGCTGATGCCGAGCGCCGGCCAGAAGCGGCCGCGGATCAGACGCCACGAGCGCGCGACGGCCTCGAAGACGCGGGCGCCCTCGAGGAGGATGGCGGCGGGTGTCAGGATCAGCTTGGTCGACAGCCACATCGCGAGCGGGATCGCCGCCAGGACGGAGAGGACCGCCAGCACGACCGCCAGCACGGGGGCGGCCCTCCCAATCGCGATGAGCACGGCCACGACGAGCGCGACGGCGAGGAGCGCGGCGGTCGCCACCAGGAACGCGTAGCCGATGAGTCGCCAGGCGACCGGCTTCACACGGCGCCACAGCGCGCCGAGCGGCAGCTTCTCGGCGACGGCGGCATGTGCCACTTCGCTGACGACGACACCCTGCACGATGGTGGTGAGTGCGCCCACGGCGAGAGTGAGGATGATGCCGGAGATGGCGGTGATGGCGATCGAGCCCGCCATCACCGCGTCGTATTCGTCGGTGCCGGGAAGCAGCGTGTCGAGCCGCGAGAACGTCGCCCACGCGATCGCCCCGATCGCGACGATGAGCACGAGGTAGGCGACCGTCTGCACGCACAGCGCGAACCCGAGCAGGACGCGCGGGTTCTGCCGCAGGGCGGCGAACGAGCGCCCCAGGATCGTGCCGAACGTGAGCGGATGCAGGGGGATGATCCCGGGACGGGATGCCGGGGTCCAGGCCGCTTGGGCGGTCATGGGCGCCTCCTCACTGTGGCCCTGAGCGGGGTGCATCCCTATCGTGTCATACGTCGCGGCGCTCTTCGGCGCGCGTTCAGGCGCTGTGGATTACAGTGGGCGAAAGCGCGCGGCGACGCGCGGGCACAGCGTGTCCGCAGGCTGCGCCGGGCCCGAACGGCGCAGGCCGCACGCAAAGGACGAACGCGTTTCATGACATCACGAATCTTGGTGGTCGACGACGACACGGCTCTTGCCGAGATGATCGGCATCGTGCTGCGCACCGAGGGGTTCGAGACCGTGTTCTGCGCCGACGGGGGCAAGGCGGTGGACGTGTTCCGCGAGGAGCGGCCCGACCTGATCCTGCTCGACCTGATGCTGCCGGGCATGGACGGCATCGAGATCTGCACGAGCGTGCGGGCCGAGTCCGGCATCCCGATCATCATGCTCACCGCGCGCACCGACACCGCGGATGTCGTCAAAGGCCTCGAGTCAGGCGCGGACGACTACATCGTCAAGCCGTTCAACCCGAAGGAACTGGTCGCGCGCATCCGCACGCGCCTTCGCCCGGCCGCTCAGCCCGCGGGCGAGACGCTGCGTGTGGGCGACCTCACGATCGACGTCGCCGCACACGAGGTGCGCCGCAGAGACGAGGTCATCGCGCTGACCCCGCTCGAGTTCGAGCTGCTCGTGGCCCTGGCCTCCAAGCCCCAGCAGGTGTTCTCGCGAGAGATGCTGCTCGAGCAGGTGTGGGGCTACCACTACAAGGCCGACACCCGCCTGGTGAACGTCCACGTCCAGCGGCTGCGGGCCAAGGTCGAGATCGACCCCGACAACCCGAAGATCGTGACCACGGTGCGCGGTGTGGGGTACCGCGCCGGCGCCGTGGTCTGAGCGGCCCATGGCTCGGGGGCAGGGCGCCGCGACGACGGGCACCACGGCTGCGGCATCCCGTCGCCCTGTCACGCGTGCGACCGGCTGGCGGGCCTGGCCCGACGACATCGCGGCCATGTGGCGGAGGTCCCTGCGGTTCCGAACGGTCGTGATCACGCTCGCGCTCACGGCGCTGGCGATCCTCGTCGCGTGCGTGTGGATGTCGCTGGCGATCCAGAACGAACTGTTCGAGTCGCGCAAGCAGCAGGTGCTCGCCGACGCCCGTCGCGCCGCCGTCGAGGCGCAGGCGACCCTGGATTCGGCCGAGGTGCAGGGCGACGAGGTGCAGCTGCAGAGTCTGCTGCTCGCCGTCGGGAGCACGATCGCGCAGCAGTCCGAGACCGACCTGTTCACCATGATCCGCACCGATCAGACGCCATCGTCGATCGCCCCGCCGGACTTCTTCTCGGGCGGGTTCAACCGGCTCGTCACGGTGAGCGACGCCATGAGCGCCGCCGTCGAGCAGGATGCCTCGCAGCAGTGGTGGCAATCGATCGGCATCGCGATCGGTGAGAGCACCGCGCCCGGCATCCTCGTCGGCCAGCAGCTGCAGGTGCCGGCACTCGGAAGCTACGAGCTCTACCTCGCCTACGACCTCGTCGGACCTGCGCAGACCCTCGGGTTCGTGCAGGTGACGCTGTGGATCGTCGGGGTGGGGCTGGTGCTGCTCATCGGCGCCATCGCGTGGTTCGTGCTGCGCTCGGTCACCACGCCCATCGCCGATGCGGCCGACACCAGCGCGCGCCTGGCCGCCGGCGACCTGGGCGTTCGGCTGCCGGTGCGCGGCGAGGACGAGTTCGCGACGCTCGGCCGGTCGTTCAACGCGATGGCCGACAGCATCGAGTCGCAGATCAAGGAGCTCGCCGACCTCTCGCTCGTGCAGCAGCGATTCGTGTCGGACGTCTCGCACGAGCTGCGCACGCCCCTGACGACGATCCGCCTCGCAGCCGACATCATCAACGACCGACGCGACGAGTTCGACGCGGCGACCGCTCGGGCGGCGGAACTGCTCAACGCGCAGGTCCAGCGCTTCGAGACGCTGCTCACCGACCTGCTGGAGATCAGCCGCTACGACGCCGGGTCGGTGCAGCTGGAGCTCGAACCCACCAGCCTCGCGCATCTCGCCGGGGACGTCATCGGCTCGATGCAGGCGCTCGCCGAGCAGCACGGCAGCGACGTGCGGCTGGTCGCCCCAGGCGGCTACTCGCCCATGGAGATGGATGCCCGCCGCGTGCGGCGCATCGTGCGCAACCTGCTGGGCAACGCGATCGAGCACGGGGAGGGGCATCCGATCGTCGTCACCGTCGACAGCAACCAGCAGGCCGTCGCGCTCGGCGTGCGCGACTTCGGACTCGGCATCGAGCCGCAGCACCTCGAGCATGTCTTCGACCGCTTCTGGCGGGCCGATCCGTCGCGCACGCGAACGATCGGCGGCACGGGCCTGGGCCTGTCGATCTCGCTCGGCGACGCGCGCCTTCACGGCGGCGACCTGGCGGTGTGGTCGCAGCCGGGGCGCGGGTCGAACTTCGTGCTGACCATCCCGCGCTCGGGCTCGAGCTTCGACGGCGTGTCGCCGGTTCCGCTCGAGCCGGGAGACGACGATGCCTCGGCCTTCGACGCCCTCGGGCTGACCCAGCCCCTCGACATTCGTCCGCTGGCGGTGCCTCCCCACGCCGGGGCGGAGCCGACACCGGGAGGCAGCGCTTGATGCCGTCGATCGCCGCGGCCCCGGCGAGGTCGCGCCGCAGCCCGAGCACCGCGCGGGGGCGCGGCATCCTGGGCCTGCTCGCCGCCGCGGCCGCCGTGCTCGCCCTCACGGCCTGCGGGAGCCTGCCGACCGACGGACAGGTGTACCAGGGCCTGCCGGTGGTCGACTCGCTGACCGAGCCCGAGTTCGCGTTCGCCCCGGCGGGGCCGCAGCCGGGCGCGACGCCCACCGAGATCGTCGACGGGTTCCTGCGCGCCGGCACCGGCGCCGCGGGGGACTGGGAGCGCGCGCGGGAGTTCCTCGCGCCATCGATCCGCAACACGTGGAACCCGGATGCCAGCGTCACGGTCGATCTCGGCGAGCGGGTGCTGGTGTCGCCGACAGAGAGCCAGGTCACCGCCGACCTGGTGCGGGTGGGCACCGTCGACGACACCGGCGCCTACTCGCCGGACGACGAGACCACCACCCGCCTGTCGTTCCGTCTCGGCCAGCAGGACGACGGCGAGTGGCGCATCACCGAGGCGCCGGACGGCGTCGTGCTCGCGCGCAACGTCTTCCCGCGGGTGTTCCACCGCTACTCGATCATGTATTTCGATCCCACGTGGACCTACCTCGTGCCCGACCTGCGCTGGTTCCCCTCGGGCAACGCGCCCACGCGCATCGCGGGGGCGCTGCTCGACGGATCGCCGAGCCCGTGGCTGGCGGCCTCGGTGCGGACCGCTGCTCCCGAGGGGGTGTTTCTCGACCCGGCTGCGGTACCGGTGTCGTCGGGGGTCGCGAGCGTGGGGCTTTCCAGCGAGGCGCAGGCCCTGGACCCCGAGACGCTCGGCCGCATCCAGACCCAGCTCGACGAGAGCCTGCGCACGGCCAACATCACGTCGGTGCAGCTCTCGGTCGCCGACCGCACTCTGGTGCCGGACGCGGCTGCCTTCCGGTCGACGGGGGTGGTCTCACAGGCCCTCGTGCTCACCGAGGACGGCTTCGGACTCGTGACCGGCGGCGAACTGGCGCCGCTGGAGGACCTCTCACCGGTGGTCGTGGCGGCCCAGCCGATCGCGATCCAGGTCAGCGCCGATCGCGATACGGCGGCCGCGCTACTGCCGGACGGCTCGGTCGCACGCCTCGATCCGGTGCGCGGTGTCGTGCCGACCGACACACGGCAGGGGCTGGTCGCGCCGACGGTCGACCCGTTCGGGTACATCTGGAGCGTCCCGGCGGGCGACCCGTCGCAGGTGCAGGCGGTCGGCCCGGACGACTCGGTGGTCGCGATCGCCGACGCGTTCGCGGGTGCGACACAGGTGCAGGCGATGTCGCTGTCGCGAGACGGCACGCGCCTGGCCGCGTCGGTCAACGCCGGCGGCCGCGGCGAGATCTGGGTCGCGGGCGTCGTTCGCAATGCCGATGGAGTGCCCGAGCGGCTGGGTGTGTCGGAACTGCTCGGCACGCTCCCCGGCCCGGGGACGTCGCTGGCGTGGCTCGACGACGCGACGGTGGGTGTGCTCGCCGCCGGACCGGGCGGCCCGACCCTCACCGAGCAGACCGTGGGCGGCGCGCAGGCCACGACGGATGCTCCCGCCGGGGTGGCCTCGATCGCGGGGGTGAACACGCCGTCGACCGTGCGCCTGCACACGAGCGACGGACTGGTGTACACGCGCCGCGGTGCCGGCTGGACGCAGTCCCTCGCCGATGTGCTGGTGCTCGCGACCCAGCA
This sequence comes from Microbacterium sp. BWT-B31, assembly GCF_041379855.1. Taxonomy (NCBI): domain Bacteria; kingdom Bacillati; phylum Actinomycetota; class Actinomycetes; order Micrococcales; family Microbacteriaceae; genus Microbacterium; species Microbacterium sp. BWT-B31. The sequence goes on along the minus strand of NZ_JBFECU010000003.1, from coordinate 281,883 downwards.
GGGGCGTCCCAACTGAGGGCTGAGGGCCCGGGAGCGGATGCCTCCTCCCCAGGCGCGTGCGCCGGGTGAGGCATCCGCAGATCTCGTGCGCGCACACCGCGCGGGCGCGCGCCGGCCCCAGACTCGGACGATGGACACCGCAACCCGCTCCTGGCCCCACGTGCGCGCCGCCCTCGCCGACGCCCTCGCGATCGTCCTTCCCGTGCAGTGCGCGGCGTGCGGCGAGCCCGACGCGGAGCTGTGCGGCGCGTGCCGGCGGGAGCTCGAGCCCGCGCCGCGGCGCACGACCCTTCCGTCCGGACTGCGGGTGGTGAGCGGTCTCGCGTTCGACGGTGCCACCGCGCGCGTCATCCGGTCCCTCAAAGAGGACGGCCGCACCGCGCTCGCGCGGGAGCTCGCCCCGGCGCTGCGCGCGGCCGCGGCCGCCTGGGCGGGGGAGGTCGACGCGATCGTGCCCGTGCCGAGCTCGCGCGCGGCGTACCGCCGGCGCGGATTCCGGGTGGCCGAGCTCGTGGCGCGGCGCGCGGGGCTGCGCACCGAACGGCTGCTCGCGCCGGTGCGCCGCACCGCCGATCAGCGGGGGCTCGACGTCGCGGCGCGGCGCGCGAACGTCGCGCACAGCATGCGGGCCGCAGCGCCCCGGCGTGTGCGGGGGCGCCATGGCGAGCAGGTCGCGCCGCTTCGCGTGCTCGTGCTCGACGACGTGCTCACCACCGGAGCGACCCTCGATGAGGGCGTGCGGGCGCTGCGCGCCGCCGGTGCGCACGTCGTGGGCGCCATCACGATCGCGGTGACGGCGCGGCGCTTCCGATGTGGTCTGGACACATAGTCGTCACATCGCGTTTCCACAGGTGACACCTGGGCCCGGGAGGGCTAGCGTGGAAGGGACAAGGCGACTGAAGGTCCGCCCTTGGCCGGGAGGACCGGAACAAGGAGGTCAAGGATGGAAACCAGCATCGTCGGCGTGGGTGTGGGCATCACGGATCGATTCCGCACCGTTGTCGAGGACAAGACCCTCCGCATCGAGAACCTCGCGCCGCGCGCCCTGCGCGTGGATGTCAAGGTCACGCATCGCGCTTACCACAACGGCCGCATGGAGGACGACACCGTCGAGCTCACGGTCACCGGCAAGGGCCCCCTGGTGCGGGCCGAGGCCACCGACGCCGACAAGTTCGTCGCACTCGACCAGGCCGTCGACCGGCTCTGCGAGCAGTTGCGCCGGGCGAAGGAGAAGCGGGTCGACGCCCGCCAGCACCCGCGCGGCGCGAAGTTCGCCGGCGGGACGCTGCAGGGCATCGACGTCGAGCCGGTCTCGGCCGACGTCCTGCACGCCGTCGCGACGGGCGAGATCCCCGTCATCACGGGCGCCGAGGAGGAGCAGGACTACACGCCCGTGGTCATCCGCACCAAGAACTTCGAGCCTGAGTGGCTCACCGTCGAGGAGGCCGTTGACCGCATGGAGCTGGTCGGCCACGACTTCTTCCTCTTCATCGACGCGCGCAGCGACCACCCGAGCGTCGTGTACCGCCGCAAAGGCTGGGACTACGGCGTCATCTCGCTGACGACGCCTGCCGCGCCGCAGCGCGCAGCCTCGTAACCGACCCGGTGGAGGCCGGGCGCACGCGCTGGCTGCCGATCGGGCTGCTCGTCGCGGTGGGAATCGCCGCGGCGATGCAGTTCGCCAAGGTCTCGACGATCTTCGTGGAGGTCACCGAGGCGTTCGGGGCGCCCGAGCCGATCGCGGCGCTGTTCATCTCGGCGCCCGCGATCGTCGGCATGCTGCTCGGCCTCACCGCGAGCGTCGCGGCGGCGCGGATCGGGTTTCGCCGCGTCATCCTCGCGTGTCTCGCGATCGGGGGCCTGCTGTCGCTGGCGGAGTCGTTCCTGCCGCCCGTGCCGGTGTTCCTCGCGCTGCGACTGCTCGAAGGGGTCGCGCACCTGGGGCTGGTCGTGTCCTGCCCCGTGCTGATCATCCTGCTCAGCACGCGGCGGCACGTGTCACTCGCGATGAGCCTGTGGGGCGCGTTCTTCGGGCTCGCGTTCGCGATCACCGGATGGGCCGCCCCCGCGGTCGAGGCCCGCTGGGGCGTCGCGGGCGTGTTCCTCGGCCACGCGCTCGTGTTCGCGGTGCTGCTGATCGCCGTCGTGCTGCTGCTGCCGCGAGTGGCCGGAGACGGCCCGCAGGCACAGGTGCGCGGCGACGGGTTCTTCCGCGCGCACGCGCTCGCCTACCGCTCGCCCCGCGCGTTCCTGCCCGGAGTGGTGTTCGTGTTCCACACGATGATGTACGTGCCGCTCGTGGCCTTCGTGCCGCTGTTCGCCGACCCGGCGATCGCGGGGGTGCTGCTGGTGTGGATGCCGCTGGTGAGCATCGTCGGCACGATCGTCGCCGGCTTCGTCGGCCAGTACACCGTGACCCCGCCCGTGGTGCTCATCGCAGGCTACGCCGGTGTCGCGGTGCTCGTGCTGGGCGTGTGGGCGGCTGTCGCGGCCGAGGGTGCGCTGCTTGTCGCACCGCTCGCGCTGATGTTCTTCTCCGGGCTCGTGCAGGGCGCCGCGTTCGGACTGATCCCGGCGCTGTCGACCGACCCGGTGGTGACCTCGCGGGCGAACGGCGTGCTCACGCAGCTCGGAAACCTCGGCTCGACGATCGGGCCGCCGGTGTTCGCGTCGCTCATCGCCGGCGTCGGCGTCACCGCGTTCGCGCCGATGGCGTGGCTCGTGGTGGCGCTGTGCGCCGCGGGCGGCGCCGTCAGCGTCATCGCGCTGCGCATGACCGGCGCCCGGCCGCGCAGCGGCCTCGCCGTGCCGCACGACGCACCTTGAGCCCATCGCGCCGCCCCTCCGAGTCGCTGAGGGTCGTTGCGATCAGTCGAAGATGCCGTCCAGGATGCTCCCGATCACGAGCCCCCCGAGGATGCCGCCCATGAGGTCGTTGCCGCCGCCGCGGCGGCCCCCGCCCCAGCCGGGCTGCCCGCCCCACGGGTCCGGCGCCTGCGGGCGCGACGCGTCGATGTCGCGCTGGGCGAGCTGGAGGGCCTCGCCGGCGAGGAACGCCACGCGGCGGGCCTTCGCGAGCGCCTCCTCGCGGTGGTCCTCGTTGATCGCGGTGACGGTGGAGGCCGACGTGCCGAGGAACGTGTCCAGGTCGACACGCAGCCGCTCGGCCTCGGCCAGGCGCGTGCGCGCGTCGGCGCCGATCCAGCCGCGGTGGCCCGCGATGACGTCGCGGGCCACCGCGAGCTGCCGGTCGGCGTCATCGATCGCGTGTCGCACGTGCTCGAGCGGCGGGATCGGACGCGCCGCACGCTCGCGCGCGGCCGCGATCGCCGCATCGAGCCCGGCGTTCGCCTCGCGCAGTCGCGACAGGTGCGTGAACGGGTCGGTGTTCACGCCCGCGACGGGGAGCGCCGCCAGCGCCGCCTGCAGGGCCGCGATCGCGTCGGTCACGGCGGGGGTCGCCGGCTCTTTGAGCGCGACCGCGACGTCTTGCCGGGAGTCCTCGATGATGGCGCCGAGCGTGGACTCTGCCCGCAGTGCCTCGATCTCGAAGGTCTCGACGGCGTCGATGAGGGTCGCCGCGCGGCGCACCGCCTCGGTCGCGGCCTCCAGCGCGAGGTTGGCCTGCTCGCGCTGACCCGCTTCGCGACGGCGTTCGGCGACGCCCGCGCCGTGCTCGGCGAACGACAGCAGCTGTTCGGCCTCAGCGGGGTTCGCCTCGACCTGCGAGAGCGCCGCGGGCGCGTAGCGCGCCGCCAGGCGCACGACGGTCGCGCGGGCCTCGGGAAGGCGTGCGCGCAGGGCCGCGGCATCCGCTCGCACGCTCTGGATGATCTCGGGAGCCCGCCGCGCCCGCGCGATCGGCTCGGCGAGCGCGGCCGTGCGGTCATCGAGGAGCGCCTCGGCCCACTCGCACAGCTGCGCGATGCGCGCGTTGCGGGTGCGCAGCTCTTCGGCGGTGTCGGGGATCTCGTCGTGGTTGAGCTGGTGCAGGTGGAACGCCTCGCCCAGGTGCGTGCGCACCGCCTCGAGCGCCTCGCGCAGGTCTTTGGTCGGCCCGGGGCCGAGCTCGGCCTCGGCGAAGGCCAGCTCGTCGGTCGTCACCCGGATGCGCTCGTCGGTCGCGATCAGCGAGGCCTGCGCCCGGCGGGCGATATCCGCATCTTGCGCATCGAGGGCCGCTTTGTCTTCGCGCTTGCGTGCGCCCCAGAATCCCGCCATACACCGATCCTATTGAGGTTTCTGGGCACGGCCTGAGCGCCGGGAGGCGGTGGTGTGCGCTGGGCGTCGCCGTCACCGGATCAGGTGATGTCACCGGGTGCAGGACGATCCTGCGCCGAGCGTCCTGCGCTGGGTGAAGTCTCCTGTTCTCGGACCGCGCCGCAGATGACGGATGCCTCGTCCCGCCGTCACCGGATCAGGTGATGTCACCGGGTGCAGGACGATCCCGCGCCGAGCGTCCTGCGCTGGGTGAAGTCTCCTGTTCTCGGACCGCGCCGCAGATGACGGATGCCTCGCCCCGCCGTCAGCGGTCCGACGAGCCGTGACGCGGCTTGCGCGGCCGGTCGTCCGGCCGCCGGTCGTTCCCACGCCGATCGTCGCGGCGGAATCCGCGGTCGGTCCCGCCGTCGTGCCGACGGCTCGGGCCGCCGGCGTCGGGGCGCAGGTCGATGAGCTGCCCCGAGATGCGCGTGGTCGACAGGCGCTCCAGCGTCTCGGGGGAGAGGTCTGCGGGAAGCTCCACGAGCGAGAAGTCGGGGCGGATCTGGATCGCCCCGAAGTCGTCGCGGCGCAGCCCTCCCTCGTTCGCGAGGGCGCCGACGATCTGCCGCGGCTCGACGCGCTGGCGCCGGCCGACGGCGATGCGATAGGTCGCCATGCCTTCGCGCGGGCGGCGCGCAGCGCGGTCGGGCCGATCCGGCCGCTCCCCGCGGTCGTCGCGGTCGAATCGGGATGCCCCGCGGTCGCCGGAATCGCGCCGCTCCGGGCGCCGGGCGGGCTCGGGGTCGGGCTCGAGCAGCAGCCGCTGGTCGCCCTGCGCGACCACCGCGAGCGCGGCGGCGACGTCGGCCTCGGGTACGTCGTGGTTGCGCACGTAGTGCGCGACGATGTCGCGGAAGCTCTCGATGCGCTCGGTCTCGGCCAGGGCGGCGGTGATGCGGTCGTCGAAGCGGGCGAGACGGGTGACGTTGACCTCGTCCACGCTCGGCAGCGGCACCTCGGTGAGCTCCTGCCGCGTGGCGCGTTCGATCATCCGCACCAGCCCGCGCTCGCGGGGCGTCACGAAGCTGATCGCGTCTCCGGTGCGTCCGGCGCGTCCGGTGCGGCCGATGCGGTGCACATACGACTCCGCGTCGGTGGGGATGTCGAAGTTCACCACGTGCGAGATGCGCTCGACGTCGAGGCCGCGGGCGGCGACATCCGTCGCCACCAGGATGTCGAGCTTGCCCGACTTCAGCTGGTTCACGGTCTTCTCACGCTGAGGCTGCGCGATGTCGCCGTTGATCGCGGCGGAGGAGTAGCCGCGGGCGCGCAGCTTCTCGGCGATCTCTTCGGTGACGGACTTGGTGCGGCCGAACACGATCATGCCGTCGAAGTTCTCGACCTCGAGGAAGCGCGTGAGAGCGTCCATCTTCTGCTGCCACTGCACCACGAGGTAGCGCTGCGAGATGTTCGCCGAGGTCTGCGTCTTGGCTTTGACGGTGATCTCTTCGGGGTCGTTCAGGTACTGCTGCGAGATGCGGCGGATGGTCGCCGGCATCGTCGCCGAGAACAGGGCGACCTGCTTGGTGTCGGGGGTTTCGGCGAGGATCGTCTCGACGTCTTCGGCGAAGCCCATCTTGAGCATCTCGTCGGCCTCGTCGAGCACGAGGTACTTGAGCTCCGACAGGTCGAGGGTGCCCTTTTCGAGGTGGTCGATGATGCGGCCTGGCGTGCCGACGACGATGTGCACGCCGCGGCGCAGCGCCGACAGCTGCACCCCGTAGCCCTGGCCGCCGTAGACGGGAAGCACGTGCACGCCCTTGAGGTGCCCCGCGTACTTCTCGAACGCCTCGCACACCTGCAGGGCGAGCTCGCGCGTGGGGGCGAGCACGAGCGCCTGCGGGGTCTTCTGAGACACGTCGAGGCGGTCGATGATCGGCAGCGCGAAGGCGGCGGTCTTGCCCGTGCCGGTCTGGGCCATTCCGACCACGTCACGACCCGCCAGCAGGGTCGGGATCGTCGCGGCCTGGATCGCCGAGGGGGTCTCGTATCCCACCTCGCGCAGCGCCTTGAGCACGGCGTCGCCCAATCCGAGGTCGGCGAACGTCATCGCGGCGGGCTCTGCGGGAGCCTCGGCCTCGATCGGGGAATCGTCAGGGGACACACTTCAGGGTAGCGGGGAGCGCCTGGGAGCGGGCAGGATGCCGCGGCCCCTGCGACTGCGGCGATGTCGGCGCAGCCTCACCTCGTCAGCGGGGGGCTCCCGTGCGCAACTCCTGAAGTCTCGGCGCATTCGGGCCTCTGAGTCCGCTCCGAGCAGCCATGCGCGTCGAGACTCAGGAGGCCGGCACCGCGCTCATCGCACACCGCCGGTCAGCGCGCGGACTCCGGCGCTTCGAGGGCCGCAGCGGCCGGGTGCGCGGTCTTGGCCGGCCGCCCGCGCCGGGGCTTGTGGGTGGACAGCTCGAGCGTCAGCGTGTGATCCGGATGCCGCGCGAGGCGCTGCTCGGAGTGGTCGAGCCAGCGCACCTCGGCCTCCGCCTGGAAGATCATCGAGTCGACCACGAGCGACCGCGCGAGCTCTTCGGCGCCCTCAGGCGACGATCCGGCGTACTTCGCACGGTTGAGCTCCTGCAGCTGTGCGAGCGACGCCAGGCGCTGGGTCTGGATGAGCTCTGTCACATCGACTCCCGGCAGCGTCGCGGCGACGGCGAGCTTGATCGCGAGTTCGTCGCGCGTGCCGTTCCCGCGCCGCACCGCAGACGCCAGCCACTCGCGGACCTCGGCGGAGCCGGCATCCGTGATGTGCCAGTAGACGTGCCCCTGCTGGTCGGTGTCGCCCTTGGTGACGAGGCCGTCGCGCTCGAGGCGGTCGAGGGTGTTGTAGATCTGCCCGACGTTGAGCGGCCAGGTCGACCCGGTGCGGCGGTCGAACTCCGCGCGCAGCTGATAGCCGTAGCACGGCCCCTGATCGAGGATCGCCAAAAGGCTCTGTCTCACCGACATCGCACGCTCCGTTGATGCATACCGAGTAACTAGTTACTGAGTATATGCATACGGGGAAGCGAGTCAAGTTCCTCCCGACAGGCGAAAAGAGAGACCGAAGACGGATGCCTCAGCCCACGCAGAGCGCGGGCTGAGGCATCCGTCGCCGCAGCCGCGTTCAGAACCGCAGCGCGTCGATCACCCGAGCCCGCACCGCCACGATCGCCGGGATGAACCCCGCGAGCGCCCCGATCGCGACGGCCGCGACGAGGCCGATGACAGCAGCGCGCAGGGGGAAGGGCGGCACGTCCTGCAGTCCCTGGAAGAGCTGTTCGACGAACGGCGCCTTCATGATCGCGATCGCCAGGGCGATGCCGACCACCCCCGCCACCGCCGTCGCGACCACGCTCTCGAGCAGAACCGAGAAGAAGACGCGGCTGCCGGTGGCGCCGAAGCTGCGCCGCACGCCGATCTCGCGGATGCGCTGACGCATCGCGACGAGCTGGATGTTCACGAGCCCGAGGCCGCCCAGCAGCAGCACGAGGCCCGCGATCCCGCCGGTGATCAGCTCGAACATCGCCATCTGAGCGGCCATCTCGGGTCGCGAGCCCCAGTCGCTGCGGGTGACCGACACCTCGATACTGTCGTCCAGGCCCGCGCGCAGATCGGTGGCCAGTGCCGGGCCGATCTCGGCGACCTGGTCGCTTGTCACCCACATCTCCCACGTCATCTGCGTGGCGACCGGCAGCGTGTCGACGCGGGACGCGTAGCCGTCGAACAGCGCGGTCAGCAGCTTCTCCTCGTCGCCGGGATACTGCCGCGGGGTGACGCCGATCACGGAATACGAACCGTCCACCTCGCCCTGAAGATGAAGGGCGAACGTGCCGAGGGCGGGGCGGCCGAACGCGTCCCACAGCGACTCGGTGACCACGACCGGCGGGGCGAGCAGCTGCTCGTCTCCCGCGCGGAACCAGCGGCCCTCGAGAAGCGGCGCGCGGTGGATCACCGAGTACGCGGGATCCACCAGCCGCAGCCCCACCGTCCGCACCTGATCGGGCGTCTGCACCTCGACGGAGGAGCCGATCACGACCCGCGTGCGATGCGAGAAGCCGAATCGCTCCGACACCCGGTCGACGCGTTCGTCGAACGCGGCGGGATCCATCGGCGACCCGTCGGCCGCGAACGCCGTGACCGAGATGGTCGCCTGACGACCGCCGAAGCGGTCGGACTGCTCGGCCATCTGCTGGCGCTGGTACTCGCCGAGCGCGATGACGGCGGTGATCGCCCCCACCGACACCGCGATCCCGATGAGGCTCAGCAGCACCCGCAGCCGGTGATGGCGAAGCTCGGACCACGCGTCGCCGAGCGCCCCGACGATGCTGCTCACGACACGCCCGCCGGCGCCTCGGCGACCACGCCCAGCGCCGTCTCGCGGAACGCCAGGTCGAGCTCGACGGGGGCGAGCACGCCGGCTTCGAGGCGGTAGTGGCGCCTCGCGCGGGCGGCGACGTGCACGTCGTGCGTGATGGTGACCAGCGCCGCCTCGGCCTCGGCCGCCACGTCGTCGAGCAGCGTCATGACCGCGCCGCCGGTCTCGACGTCGAGTGCGCCGGTCGGCTCGTCGGCGAGGATCAGCGCGGGGCGCCGCACGAGCGCGCGCGCGATCGCGACGCGCTGCTGCTCTCCGCCGGACAGCTGCTCCGGCGGGGACTCGAGGCGGTGCGAGAGGCCGACGCGGTCGAGCATCTCGGCGGCGACGCGCTTGCGGGTCCAGAACGCGCGACCCGAGGCGTAGCTGAGCGGCATCGCGACGTTCTCGAGCGCCGAACGCCCCGCGAGGAGGTTGAACTGCTGGAAGACGAATCCGACGTTGCGTCCGCGCAGCCGGTCGAGCCGGGCCTGGCCCATCCTGCCCGCGGCCGCGCCGCGGAACGACACGGAACCGCTCGACGGCGAATCCAGCATCCCGAGGATGTTCAGCAGCGTCGACTTGCCCGAGCCGCTGCGGCCGACGATCGAGACGTGGTCGCCCGCGCCGATCTCGAGGTCGATGCCGCGCAGGATGTCCAGCCGCGAGTCGTCGGGGAGCGTGACGTGCTTGGTGACCGCCTCGAGAGCGACGAGGGTCACCAGTTCCACCCCGGCTCTTCGCAGAACTGGCCGCCCATTCCGTCGTCGTAGCACACCGGCTCGGTCACCGCCGCCAGGCCGGGAACGAACTGGCGGATGCTCTCGCCCTCCTCGAGCCCCTCGGTCACCTCGACGACGCTGCCGTCGCTCGCACCGAGTGCGACGGTGCGCTCCTCCGGCTGCGAGCCGTCGCCTGCGTCGACCCAGACGATCCCGGTGACCGCCCCGCCCTTGACGGCGGTGGTCGGCACGACGAGCACATCCGAGACCGTCCCGATGCTGATGCCGAGCGTGGCCTGCAGACCGGCGAAGACCATCTGGTCGGTCGGCACCGCGCAGCGCACGCTGGTCGTGGCATCCTGCGCCACCTGAACATTGAGTCCGGTGCACGTGAAGGGCGCGGGCCCGCCCTGGATGGTGACGGATGCCTCGCTCGGGGCGCCGACGAGCCGGTAGAGCTGCACCGGCTCGACCGTGCTCAACACGTGGTACCTGGCCGGGGTGATCGTCACCAGCTCGCCGCCGATCGACGTGGCCTGGCCCTTCACCACCGAAAGCGTCGCGATGTCGCCGGCCTCCGGCGCGACGACGTCGATGTTCTTCTCCGGGTAGGACTGCTTGATGGTGAACAGCACCTGCCCTCCGGCGACCGGCTGACCCTGGCCGACATGCACCGCCGTCACGGTTCCGTCGATCTCGGACCTCACCGTGACCGCCTCGTCACGCGCGATCGTGCCCGGAAGGCTCAGCGCGTTCACCACCTCGCCGCGCGTGACCGGCACGACCGTGTCGGCGATCCCGGCGGACGGCTGCACCGAGGCCTCGGCCGGATCAGGGAAGAACGCGATCTTCACCAGGGCGGCGGCGATCGCGCCGAACACCAGGACCATGAGGATCGGGAAGATCCATCTGCGCCAGACGACCATGACGTCCTTTCCGCCGCGCGTCGACGCACGGCATCCCTTCGAACCTAACCGCTTCGGCACTGGGCGGTGAGAACGATCAGGGACGATTCGGGGTCGGATCCGGGATCCCCCGGATGATAGGCGCGTACCCAGCACACACCAAGGTCACGGGCGGATAACATAGGCAGATATGCCCGCCAGGGCCTCGTGCATGCCCGCGGCGCGCACGACGCGTGGGCGGGAGCGGCCGTCGCCGCACATCCCGACAGATGGAGAACGTTCCGTGGCCAATCCTCTCGAGAAACTGCTCCGCGCCGGCGAAGGACGCATCCTCCGTCGTCTTCAGCAGGTCGTGACGGCCGTCAACGCCCTCGAAGAGGACTACGCTCACCTCACGGACGACGAGCTGCGCGGCGAGACCGCCGAGCTGCGAGCGCGTTATCAGGCGGGCGAGTCTCTCGAGAAGCTCATGCCCGAGGCGTTCGCCGCCGTCCGGGAAGCGGCCAAGCGCACCCTCGGTCAGCGGCACTACGACGTGCAGATCATGGGCGGTGCGGCCCTGCACCTCGGCAACATCGCCGAGATGAAGACCGGTGAGGGCAAGACGCTCGTGGCCACCCTTCCGGCGTATCTCAACGCGATCGCCGGCAAGGGCGTGCACGTCGTCACGGTCAACGACTTCCTCGCGTCCTACCAGGCCGACCTGATGGGCCGCATCTATCGCGCCCTCGGCATGACGACCGGCACGATCGTCGCCGGGCAGACGCCCGAGGTCCGTCGCGAGCAGTACAACGCCGACATCACCTACGGCACGAACAACGAGTTCGGCTTCGACTACCTGCGCGACAACATGGCGTGGCGCCGCGAAGACCTCGTGCAGCGCGGTCACTTCTTCGCGATCGTCGACGAGGTCGACTCGATCCTCATCGACGAGGCCCGCACGCCGCTCATCATCTCGGGCCCGTCCTCGGGCGAGGCCAACCGCTGGTTCGTCGAGTTCGCGCGCATCGCCAAGACCCTCGAGGTGGGCGTCGACTACGAGGTCGACGAGAAGAAGCGCACCGTCGGCGTGCTCGAGCCCGGCATCCAGAAGGTCGAGGACTACCTCGGCATCGACAACCTCTACGAGTCGGCGAACACCCCGCTCATCTCGTTCCTGAACAACTCGATCAAGGCCCTGGCCCTGTTCAAGCGCGACACCGACTACGTCGTGATGAACGACGAGGTCATGATCGTCGACGAGCACACCGGCCGCATCCTGGTCGGCCGACGCTACAACGAGGGCGTGCATCAGGCGATCGAGGCGAAGGAAGCCGTCCCGGTCAAGGCCGAGAACCAGACTCTGGCGACCGTGACGCTGCAGAACTACTTCCGCCTCTACGAGACGCTCTCGGGCATGACCGGCACGGCCGAGACCGAGGCCGCCGAGTTCATGTCGACCTACAAGCTGGGCGTGGTCCCGATCCCGACGAACAAGCCGATGATCCGCAAGGATCAGTCCGACCTCGTCTACAAGAACGAGCGGGCCAAGTTCGCCCAAGTCGTCGAGGACATCGCCGAGCGCCACGCATCCGGCCAGCCGGTGCTCGTGGGCACCGTGAGCGTCGAGAAGAGCGAGTACCTCTCCCGCCTGCTCGCGAAGAAGGGCATCAAGCACGAGGTCCTGAACGCGAAAAACCATGCGCGCGAGGCTGAGATCGTCGCCCGCGCCGGGCGCCTGGGCGCGGTGACCGTCGCCACCAACATGGCCGGCCGCGGCACCGACATCATGCTCGGCGGAAACGCCGAGTTCCTCGCCGTGCAGGAGATGAAGGCCAAGGGCCTCGACCCGGTCGAGACGCCCGAAGAGTACGAGGCCGAGTGGGATTCGGTCTACCGGGCCACGAAAGACACCGTCGAGGCCGAGGCGGCCAAGGTCGTCGCAGCCGGCGGGCTCTACGTGCTGGGCACCGAGCGGCACGAGTCGCGCCGCATCGACAACCAGCTGCGCGGCCGGTCGGGCCGTCAGGGAGATCCCGGCGAGAGCCGGTTCTACCTGTCGCTGACCGATGACCTCATGCGCCTGTTCCAGTCGGGCGCCGCCGAGGCGATCCTCGCGCGCACCAACTTCCCCGACGACGTCGCGATCGAGTCGGGCATGGTCACGCGCGCCATCAAGAGCGCGCAGTCGCAGGTCGAGGCGCGAAACGCCGAGATCCGCAAGAACGTCCTCAAGTACGACGACGTGCTCAACCGCCAGCGCGAGGCGATCTACTCCGACCGCCGTCACATCCTCGAAGGCGACGACATCGCCGGCCGCGTGAACCACTTCATCGAAGACGCGATCACCGCCGTCATCGACGACCACACCGGGTCGGGTCACAGTGAGAACTGGGACTTCGACGCGCTGTGGACCGAGCTGAAGACGCTCTACCCGGTCGGTGTCACCATCGACGAGGTCGTCGCCGAGGCCGCGGGCCGCAAGGGCGGCATCACCGCCGAGGGCCTCAAGCGAGAGATCCTCTCGGACGCCGCCATCGCCTACAAGGCGCGCGAAGGGGGCCTCGGCGAGGCCGCCACCCGCGAGCTCGAGCGTCGCGTCGTGCTGCAGGTGCTCGATCGCCGCTGGCGCGACCACCTCTACGAGATGGACTATCTGAAGGACGGCATCGGCCTGCGTGCGATGGCCCAGCGCGATCCGCTCATCGAGTACCAGCGCGAGGGGTACCAGATGTTCCAGTCGATGATGGGCCAGATCAAAGAGGAGTCGGTCGGCTATCTCTACAACCTCGAGGTCGAGGTGCGGCGCGCCGGCGAAGGCGAGCAGGCCATGCAGGTCGAGGCCAAGGGGCTCGCGGCGCCGCCGGTCGAGGGTCAGCGTCTGCAGTACTCGGCGGCCAACGACGCCGGCGAGGTCGAGGTGCGCAACGACCGCGGCCAGGTGCAGCAGGCGGCCACTACCCGGCTGCGTCAGGCCGCTGCCGCAGCCGCCGCCGGTCAGCCCGCCGCACCGGCTGCCGAAGCGCCTCGCGGCGCGTTCGGACAGCGCACGGATGCCGCACCGGCCGCCGACCAGGCCCCCCAGAACCGCGCCCAGCGCCGCGCCGCCGAGCGCAAGGGCTGAGCGGCGCGCCCGGGCGCCTCGGCGGGACGACCGGGCCACGGGCCGGCCATTGGCTCGCGCCGGGCGCGGATATTCTGAGGGGATGAGTCTCAGAACCCTCGATCAGTCCAGCAAGCTCAAGGATGTCCTCTACGAGATCCGCGGGGCAGCACTGGCCGAGGCCGACCGACTCGAGGCCGAGGGACACACGATCCTCAAGCTCAACACCGGCAACCCGGCGGTGTTCGGCTTCGAGGCGCCGTTCCAGATCGTGCGCGACATGATCGAGGCGATCCCGCAGGCGCATGGCTACAGCGACAGCCGCGGCATCATGTCCGCCCGCCGCGCGGTCGTCTCACGCTACGAAGAGACCCCCGGCTTCCCGCAGTTCGATCCGGACGACGTCTACCTCGGCAACGGCGTGTCCGAGCTCATCACCATGACGATGCAGGCCCTCCTCGACGAGGGCGACGAGGTGCTCATCCCGGCGCCGGACTACCCGCTGTGGACCGCGATGACGAGCCTCGCCGACGGCACGCCCGTGCACTACCGATGCGACAGCGAGAACGGCTGGCAGCCCGACCTCGACGACATCCGCGCGAAGGTGTCGCCGCGCACCAAGGCGATCGTGGTGATCAATCCGAACAACCCCACCGGCGCGGTGTACTCCCGCGAAGTGCTCGAGGGCATCGTCGAGATCGCGCGCGAGAACTCGCTGCTGCTGCTGTCGGACGAGATCTACGACCGCATCCTGTACGACGACGCCCAGCACATCCCGCTCGCGACCCTCGCGCCCGACCTGCTGTGCCTGACCTTCAACGGTCTCTCCAAGACCTACCGCGTCGCCGGGTATCGCTCCGGCTGGCTCGTGATCACCGGCCCGAAGAAGCACGCGGCGGGTTTCCTCGAGGGCATCCAGCTGCTGGCCTCGACGAGACTGTGTCCGAACGTGCCGGCGCAGCACGCCGTGCAGGCAGCCCTGTCGGGGGTGCAGTCGATCGACATGCTCATCGCGCCGACGGGTCGGCTGCACGAGCAGCGGGATGCCGCGTGGCAGACCCTCGAGTCGATCCCGGGCGTCTCGTGCCATCGGCCGCAGGGCGCGCTCTACGCGTTCCCCCAGTTCGACCCCGAGGTCTATGAGATCCGCGACGACGCCAAGTTCGTCTACGACTTCCTCGTCGCCGAGCATGTGCTGCTCGTGCAGGGCACGGGGTTCAACTGGCCGACGCCCGATCACGTGCGCATCGTGACCCTCCCCGAGGCGCGCGTGCTCACCGAGGCCATCGAGCGGCTGGGCAACTTCCTGTCGTCCTACCGCCAATAGGGGGCGGGGCCGGGGCGCGGCATCCCGCGGGGGCGGCCGTCGTGGCTCAGGCGCCGCCCGGGGAGGTCACAGGAGGGCCAGCGAGGTCGCGCGCCAGCGCCCGTCGGTGCCCTCGAGCCGCATCGCGACGGCGCGGGTGCGGGCGGGGCCGGCGACGATCACGACGCCCTCGGTCACGCCGTCGACGGGGGAGGAGTGCCGCACTGAGAGGATCGCGTGCACGGGCCGGCTCGCAGGAACACCGCGGGCGCTGCGAGCGCGGGCCGCGAGGTTCGCACGCGTGACGAGCTTGCGGTACGAGTCCTCGTTCAGCCAGCGCGCGAGCTGGTCGACGTCGCGTACCCCGGCGAAGACCTCGAGCACGCCGAGTGTCAGGTTCCGCAGCAGCGGTGCCGGATCGGGAAGCTCGACGTTCGGTGTGCGCTGTGGGGCGAACAGCCGCGTCAGTTCGTACGCGTCCTCGAACCTCGAGAGTGCGCGCGCGGTGGCGCCGGGCGTCGAAGCCATAGCGTGGACCTCTCTTGACAAGGGGGGGAATGGCTTGGATGTTGCGGTATCAGTAGAACATGAGCGAACCCTCAGCGAAAACTCAGGTTCGTCATCTGTGGATAACCTGAGCCCTCTGACACGCATCGTGCCCTACTCTCGCGGGATGCGCTGGGACGGATTCTTCGACGATCTCGAGGCGCAGTTCGCGTCCGAATGGGAGGCCGAGCGCGCGGCGCTCGACACCGAGGCGGAGCGACTGCGGCTCTCGCGTGTCCCCCTGCGCGACCGCCTGATCGCGCTCGCGGGCCGTGAGCGCATCGACTCGCCGCCGGCGTTCGAGCTCTTCGACGGGTCGGTGCTCTCCGCCGAGGTCACCGGTGTCGGGGCGGACTGGATCGCGCTCGACCCGGTCGGCGGGCGCGCCGGCGCGGTGCTGGTCCCGATCGACGGGATCGTCTCGATCGCCCTGGCTCACGCGGAGGTGCTGCGAACGGCGCGGCCCGTGACATCGAGGTCGTCGCTGTCGGACCGTCTCACGCTGGGGTTCGTGCTGCGCGACCTGGTCCGGCGACGCAGCGCCGTCGCACTGCACCTTCGCGCCGGCCGGGTGCTGACGGGCACCATCGACCGCGCGGGCGCCGACCATCTCGATCTCGCCCTCCACGAGCCCGGGGCGCCCCGGCGCGCGTCCGAGGTGACAGGGCACCGCCTGGTGCCGTTCTCGGCGATCTCGTGGATCGCACTCGACGCCGCGACGACCCCGTACGTGTGATCCGGCCGAGGGCGGTGCGCAGCGCATGCTCAGTCGGCGTGACGGACGATGCCGGTGCCCCACAGTTCGGGGAAGCTCGCCTCGTTCGACTCGTTCCACAGGGCGCTCAGACGCTCGAGCTCGGCCTGCTCGTCGAGATACTCCGTGATGCTGTGCTCGGCGATGCGCAGGGTCGCGGGCACGCCGACGCGCACACCGCGCAACTGGGCGGACTGCACGAGCGCGACCACCTCGTCGACGGTGACGCCGAGGATCTCTGCGGCCTGCGCGGGTGCGAGCAGGCGCAGGTTCGGCTGCGGCGTGACGGGCATGACCTCAATTATGGCGCGCGCAGGCGTGCGCATGCCAGGGCGGCTCCAGGCTGTGGATAACCGCGGGGCCCGTCGCACCCGATGGGTGACGATGGAGGGCATGACCGCACTCGACACCGTTCGCCCCCGCCCCCGCGTCTTCTGGGCCGATGCCAGGTTCCTCATCGGGGTGGTGCTGGTGATCGCGTCGATCGCGGGCGTCTGGTTCGTCGTGACGTCGGCCCGGCAGACGGTGCCGGTCCTCGCGGCCGCGCACACCATCGTGCCGGGGCAGCCGCTGTCCGGCGACGACGTGCGCGTGGTCGACGTCGCGCTGGGTCAGGTCGGCGCGAGCTACCTCGAGCCCACCGCCCTCGAGGCCGGCGTCGTAGCGACACGCACGATCGGCTCGGGCGAGCTCGTTCCCCGCAGCGCGATCGGCGACGCGGCGAAGGCGAGCACCACGAACGTCGTCGTGCGCAGCGCTGTCGACGTGCCAGCCTCCGTGCGCACCGGAAGCGTCGTCGAGGTCTGGGAGGCTCCGCTCATCGAGCACGGCAGGTACGACACCCCGCGCGTGCTGGTCGCCGACGCGGCGGTCGTGTCGGTGACGCGGGACGAGGGCATGGTGACGGGCACCTCGGTCGCGCTCGAACTCGTCGTTGCGCGCGCCGACGTCGCCGGGATCCTGGCGGCGATGTCGGACGACTCGGCGCTGTCGGTCGTTCCCACCACGGCGGCGCAGTGATGAGGGTGCTCGTCGCCGTCGACGCGCCCTGGCAGGAGCGGTTCGCGTCCGGGCTGGCTCGCGAAGGCATCGAGGTGATCGGCGTCGTGGCCGCAGCCTCGCTCGCAGCGGTCTCGCGGGAGCCCGCCGCGTACGGCTACGCGCAGGCGGATGCCGCTCCCGACGCCGAGCAGCCGCACAGCCCCGGCTTCCCCGATGCCGCGGCGATGGGCGCGCTCCTCGGTCAGATCGAGGTGGTCGTCCTGGAGGCCGCTCGACAGACCCTCACGGCGGATGTCGTCGCCCTGTGCGACCGGCACGGCGTGCGGATCGCGCCGCTGAGCGCGGCCTCGGGCGACGAGCGGATCGCCGCCGCCTTCGGGCTGCCGCCCGCACTGCCGGTCGACGTCGAGCCCTGGCGTCTCGCCGAGACGCTCAGGGCGCCGACGGTCCTCGCGGCCGGTGCGTCGGCGGCCGACGCGCGGCAGGCGCCGCCGGGCGCGCCCCGCGCAGACCCGGCCGTCGCCGACCCGGTCGCCGAGGCCAGCCCGGCCGCGCGGGCCGCCGCGCCGCATCCGGTCGCGCCCGATGTGCCTGCCGGGCCCCGGACGATCGCCGTCTGGGGCACGGCCGGGGCCCCCGGCCGATCCACGATCGCCATCGAGCTCGCCGTCGAACTGGCGCGCGGCGGCAGACACGTCGGGCTCGTCGACGCCGACGCGCACGCGCCCTCGATCGCCCTCACCCTCGGGCTTGCCGACGAAGGTCCGGGTTTCGCCGCGGCATGCCGGCAGGTCGAGGTCGGCGGACTGGACGCGCGGGAGCTGACCCGCATCTCGCTGCCGATCGGCACCTCCGGCGTCGATGTCCTCACCGGCATCAACCGCCCCTCGCGATGGCCCGAGCTGAGCGATTCGCGTGTCACGGGGGCGTTGGCGGCATGCCGGGTGTGGGCCGATCACACGGTCGTCGATGTCGCGGCATCCCTCGAGCAGGACGAAGAGATCGTGAGCGACCTGAGCGGACCCCGTCGCAACGCGGCCACGCTCGCCGCCCTGCGCGCGGCCGACCTCGTCGTTGCGACCGTCGCGGCAGACCCGGTCGGCGTCTCGCGGTTTCTTCGTGCGTACCCCGAGCTGCGGGCCACCATCGGCGCGACGCCCGTGGTCGTGCTCGCCAACCGCCTGCGCCCGGGCACGCTCGGCATCGACGCGCGCGGTCAGGTGCGCCGCACGCTCGACCGCTTCGGCGGCATCGAGTCGGTGTGGTTCGTGCCGGCCGACCCGCGCAGCGTCGACGCGGCCCTCCTCGCGGCGCGGCCGATCGCCGAGGTCGCGCCGCGGTCGCCGTTCACGCTCGCGCTGCGCCGCTTCGTCGGCGAGGCGATCGTGCCCCCGCTGGCAGCGCCGCCCCGTCGGCGTCCGCCGCGCCGAGGCGCGCCGCGCGAGGGGTCGCTGCAGGACCGGACCGCTGCCGTGCGCTGACGGCGGCGACCTCGCGCGATGGGCGCGGTCGTGCCGGGAGTCGCGGGCTCGCGCAGCGCTCTAGGCTGGAGGAATGTCGACCCTCAGCGACCTGGTCTACGCGCAAGGACGATCCAGCGATCCCGATGTCGAGTGGCTGCACAGGCTCGCGGGCGACGGTCAGCTGCTGGCGGACCTCGCCTTCGCCGACATCGTGATCTGGGCCCCCACGGCGGACGACTCGTTCGTCGCCGTCGCCCACACCAGGCCGAGCAGTGCGGCGACGTTGTTCTACCGCGACATCGTCGGCGATCGCGTCCGTCCCCAGTGGCGCACGCAGGTGCGCGAGGCGTTCACGACCGTGCGTATCGTCGACTCGGCGTCGCCGGACTGGTTCGAAGAGACCCCCACCCGCGTGCGCGCGGTGCCGATCGTGCGCGAGCCCGCGCGCGCAGGCGCGCAGCCCGTCGCGATCGGCGTGCTCACCCGCCACACCAATCTGGGCGAGACGCGCACGCCGTCGAGGCAGCAGATCACGTTCAACGACTGCGCCGACGACCTGTTCGGCATGGTGGCCGCGGGGGACTTCCCCGATCTGTCGGCCCCGACCGGTCCGCGCCGAGGCGCGCCGCGCGCGTCCGACGGACTCATCCGGCTCGACGTCGACGGCATCACGACCTTCGCGAGCCCCAACGCGTTGTCAGCGTTCAACCGCCTCGGCTTCGACGACGAGCTCGAGGGCGAGTCCCTCGTCGAGGTGGTGACGGGCATCCTCCCCGAGAAGCGGCAGTTCGACGAGTCCCTGCCCGTCGTGGTGACCGGGCGTGCGCCGTGGCGCACCGACATCGAGGCCCGTGGGGTCACAGTCTCGCTGCGGACGATCCCGCTGCGCGACCACGGCACCCGCATCGGGGCCATCATGCTCTGCCGCGACGTCACCGAGATGCGTCACCAGGAGCAGGAGCTCATCACCAAGGACGCGACGATCCGCGAGATCCACCACCGGGTCAAGAACAACCTGCAGACCGTGGCGTCGCTCCTGCGCATCCAGGCGCGGCGCACGCACTCCGACGAGGCCCGCGAGGCGCTCACCCAGGCGATGCGGCGCGTGTCGGCGATCGCCGTCGTGCACGACACCCTGTCGGAGGGGCTGACCCAGAGCGTCGACTTCGACGACGTGTTCGCCCGCGTGCTCAAGCTCGTCGCCGAAGTGGCATCCGCCCCCAGCACCCGCGCGAAGACGCGCTCCACCGGCCGATTCGGCACGCTGCCGAGTGAGTACGCGACGCCGCTCGCCCTGGCGCTCACCGAACTGGTGACCAACGCCGTCGAGCACGGCCTCGCCGGCCAGGAGGGCGATGTCGAGATCATCGCCGACCGCACCGACGAGGTTCTGTCGGTGCGCGTGCGCGACAACGGCGTGGGCCTGCCCGAGGGTCAGGTCGGGCGCGGGCTGGGCACGCAGATCGTGCGCACGCTCATCCAGGGCGAACTGAGCGGCACGATCGACTGGCACACGCTGGTCGGCAACGGCACCGAGGTGACGATCGAGATCCCGATGCGCTATATCGAGCGGCCCAAGAACTGACCGAGCGGATGCCGCGGAAGGTGCCACGACACGCTTGGGCGGGTCTGGATACGCCGGCTCCGCCGGCTAGTCGACCGTTACCCACCTCGAAGCAAGGCCGTTGCGCGGCATTGCTGCGAATCGCGTCAAGAGGCGCGGCGGGCGCGAGCGGCGCGGCGCTTGAGCGCACGGCGCTCGTCTTCGGACAGACCGCCCCACACGCCCGAGTCCTGACCGGTTTCGAGGGCGTACTGCAGGCAGACCTCGGTCACCGTGCACCGGGCGCACACCGACTTGGCCTTCTCGATCTGGTCGACAGCCGGTCCCGTGTTGCCGACGGGGAAGAACAGCTCGGGGTCGACAGTGAGGCAGGCGGCCTTGTCGCGCCAATCCATAGGGGTGCTCCTTGATGCGGAATGGTGGTCGAGAGCAGAGCCCGGATTCGGGTTCCGATACTCTGTTGTGAGTGCGAGCAGAACTCGCCCCACGACGCTGTGGGAGCACTTTGCTTCGTCAATCGTCCCATAGCCATTCACCTGAATCAAGGGTTTGCCCCCCTGGTTCTGTGGCATTGCCTGGGAGTTCGCCCATTGCGGTGGATGAATCCCACAATGCCGTCCCACCCCGTGAGGATTGCCGCAATCATGCCTACAAACCCCGTCACCCGTGTCGCGGCGGCCCTGGTCGCACTCGAGGGACTGGCCCTTCTCGCTCTGCTCGGGTGGCAGATCGTCGCGGTCGTGCAGGGCGACACCGAGTCGATCGACAGCGCGCTGGCGCTCGTCGTGCTCAGCGCCGTCGGCGCGGCCGCGGTGTGCGCGTTCGGGGTCGCGATCTGGCGCGGCCGGTCGTGGGGTCGCTCAGGCGGGATCGTCACGCAGGCGCTCATCCTCGCCGTCGCACTCGGCGCGGCGACGGGCGCCTACGCGCACCCGCTCACAGGACTCGCGATCGCCGTTCCCGCGATCGTCACCCTCGCCCTGCTCATCCTCACGGCCCGCGACGCGGGGCGCGCCGCGCGCGACGGGGCATCCGGCGACCGCTGACCGCGTTCATCGCCGGCCGCACCCGCCGGATGCGCACCCGCCCGCGGCCGGCGCATCACACGCCGAGCAGCGACCGCAGGCGCGCGACATGGCCCGTCGCGCGCACGTTGTACAGCGCGTGCTCGATGCGCCCTTCGGCGTCGAGCACGAAGGTCGAGCGGATGACGCCCTCGACGCGCTTGCCGTAGTTCAGCTTCTCGCCCCACGCGCCATATGCCTCGTGCACGGCATGATCGGGGTCGCTCAGCAGATCGTAGGTGAGGGCGTCGCGCTCGCGGAACTGGCGCAGCTTCGCCGTGTCGTCGCGAGAGATTCCGAGCACGGTGTAGCCGGCGGCCTGGAGCGGTGCGAGGCTGTCGCGGAAGTCGCATGCCTCTTTCGTGCATCCGGGCGTCATGGCGGCCGGGTAGAAGAACAGGATCACGCGTCCCGCGCGCAGCGACGCGAGCGCCACCTCGCGGTCATCCTGGTCGACAAGGGTGAATTCGGGAGCGGGGGAGCCGGGTTCGAGCCTGAGTTCGGTCACCCTTCCAGGCTACGGTCCCCGCGCGATCGGCGGGCGGGGACCGCGCGGAGGTTCACTTCTCGGCGAACGTCGCCAGCAGCCGCTGCAGCGAGTCGAAACGGGCCGCGCCGGTCGGGCCGAGCAGGCCCCCCTCGACCGCTTCGGCGATCGCGCAGTCCGGGGCATCCGGCAGGTGGGTGCAGCCGCGCGGGCATTCCTTGGCGATCTCGTCGAGATCGGTGAAGCCCTTGAGGATGTTGGCCGGGTCGACGTGGCCGAGACCGAACGAGCGGACACCCGGGGTGTCGATGACCCACCCCGCGCCCGCCGGGCCGCGATAGCGCAGCGACACCGTCGAACTGGAGGTGTGCCGGCCGCGACCGGTGACGACGTTCACGTGGCCGGTCGCGCGCCCCGCGGTGGGCACCAGCGCGTTCACGAGTGTGGACTTGCCGACGCCGGAATGCCCCACGAAGACCGTCGAGCAGCCCACGAGCGCCTCGCCGATGCGCTCGACCGGCATGTCGTCCCGCGCGCTGGTGAACACCAGCAGGTCGAGCCCCTCGAAGTGCGAGAGAAAGCGGGCAGGGTCGGCGAGATCGGTCTTGGTCACAACGAGCATGGGCCGGATGCCGGCATCCAGCGCGGCGACGAGGTAGCGGTCGACCAGCCGTTCGCGCGGCTCGGGATCGGCCGCGGCGACGACCACCAGCATCTGGTCGGCGTTGGCGACCACGATCCGCTCGACCTGGTCGGTGTCGTCGGCCGAGCGGCGCAGCAGCGACGTGCGCGGCGCGATGCCCACCATGCGGGCCAGGGTGCCCTCGGCGCCGGACGTGTCACCGACGATGCGTGCGAGGTCGCCGGTGACGATCGGGGTGCGGTGCAGTTCTCGCGCGCGCACCGCGAGCACGGCGTGCTCCTCGGGGAGGTCCTCGTCGACGAGGACCGTATAGCGCCCTCGGTCCACACCCAGCACCCGTGCGATCTGGGCGTCCGCGTGCGCGGGCCGGCGCTTGGTGCGGGGCCGGTTGGCCTTGGGGTTGGGCCGCACCCGCACATCCGCCTCGTCGAAGTCGGGCTCGTCGTCGTCATCGTCCGGGCCGAGCCAGCTCACCGTGCGCAGCCCCTCACCGAAGACACCTCATGTCACGACGCGAGGTTGCGCACCCCGTGCGGGCGGGTCGACACATCGTCGGGATCGCCGTCGAGCATGCGCCGCCACAGCTGCGCGAACTGCGGCATCGTCTTGTTCGTCGTCGAGATGTCGTCGACCTCGACCCCGGGGACTGCGAGGCCGATGAGGGCTCCGGTGGTCGCCATACGGTGGTCGTGGTGCGCGCGCCACACGCCGCCGTGCAGGGGGCGCGGGATGATGCGGATGCCGTCGTCGAGTTCGTGCGCCTCGCCGCCGAGGCGGCGCAGCTCGCCGACGAGCGCGGCGATGCGATCCGTCTCATGGCCGCGGATGTGGCCGATGCCGTAGAGGGTCGTGGGTGCGTCGGCGAACGCTGCGAGGGCGAAGATGGTCGGCGTGAGCTCGCCGGCGGCCGACAGGTCCAGGTCCACCCCGGTGATGCTGCCGCCGCCGGTGACGGTGAGCGCGCCGCCGCGGCGCACGACGCGCGCGCCCATGATCGACAGGATGTCGCCGAGCATCGCGCCCGGCTGCGTCGAGTGCGCCGGCCAGCCCTTGACCGACACCGAGCCCCCGGCGATCATCGCCGCCGCGAGGAAGGGCGCCGCATTCGACAGGTCCGGCTCGATCGCGAGGTCTTTGCCCCGGAGCGTGCCCGCGGGAACGATCCACTCGCCGGCGGCGGGACGCTCCACGTGGACGCCACGCCGGCCGAGCGCCTCGACGGTCATGTCGATGTGCGGGATGCTGGGCAGCCGCGAACCGGTGTGGATGAGGTGCAGGCCCACGTCGAAACGCGGAGCGGCCAGCAGCAGGCCGGAGACGAACTGGCTCGAGGCGCTGGCGTCCATCGCGATCTCGCCGCCGCGCACGTGGCCGTGGCCGCGGACCACGAACGGCAGGCCCCACCGACCGCCGTCGTCAATGTCGACTCCCACGTCGCGCAGCGCCTTGATCATCGTGCCCATCGGCCGGTGCAGTGCGCTCTCGTGCGCCGTGACCGTCACGTCGCCCAGAGCGAAGCCCGCGAGAGCGGCGACGAAGCGCATCACGGTGCCGGCCTGCCCGCTGTCGGCGACGCCTCCGCCCACGAACGGCCAGATCGGCGTGACGACCAGGTCGTCGCCGAACTCGCCGGCGCCCCGCTCGGGCTGGATCGACACCCCGAGGGCGCGCAGCGCCTCGACCATGCGCGCGGAGTCGTCCGAATGCAGGGGTGAGGTGAGGCGGCTGGGTCCGTCGGCGAGCGCCGCGAGGATCAGCTCTCGGTTGGTCAGAGACTTGGAGCCCGGCACAGTGAGGGCGGCGCGCAGAGGCTCGGCCGCCACCGGCGCCTTCCACGATCTGGAGGCGACCGGCTTCGTCCGAGGGGAATACCCATGAGCAGTCATTGCGTTCTAGAGTACTGAACCCCGTCTCGGAACCCGCGGAATGGACACGGATGATTACCACGCTCGATCGGCGGATGCCGCTCCCGGCGTCCTCCGTGCCGCCCGGGCTAGGCTGGCCGGTGATGAGCGATCCGTCAGACGCACAGGTTCCTTCCCTTGAGGCCGCCCTCGATCAGCCCGAGGCGTCGGACCCTCGCGTGCAGTTCGAGGAGCAGGCGCTGCCCTTCATGGACCAGCTGTACGCGGCGGCGATGCGGATGACCCGCAATCCGGCCGACGCCGCCGACCTCGTGCAAGACACCTTCGTGAAGGCGTTCGCCTCGTGGAAGACCTTCACGCAGGGAACGAACCTCAAGGCGTGGCTCTACCGCATCCTCACGAACACGTACATCAACACGTACCGCAAGAAGCAGCGCGAGCCGTACCAGGGCACGATCGACGACCTCGAGGACTGGCAGCTCGGCGGGGCCGAGTCGACGACGGCGACGAGCACGCGCTCGGCCGAAGCCGAGGCGATCGACCGGATGCCGGCATCCGTCGTCAAGGACGCCCTGCAGTCGATCCCCGAGGACTTCCGGCTCGCGGTGTATCTCGCAGACGTCGAGGGATTCGCGTATCAAGAGATCGCGGACATCATGAAGACCCCGATCGGCACGGTCATGAGCCGTCTGCACCGTGGCAGGCGGCTGCTTCGCGACCTGCTCGCCGACTATGCGAAAGAGCGCGGCATCGCCGCGGCGACCGAGAAGCGCGGCCCGGCGGCTGCGACGAGGAGCAAGAGATGACCGATTGCGGCTGTGACAAGGCGCTGCGCAACCTCGAGGAGTTCCTGCGCGACGAGGTGTGCAAGACCGAGTACGCCGATATCGCCGAGCACCTGGCCAACTGCCCCGGCTGCGCAGACGAGGCCCACGTGGCGCGCACCCTGACCGATGCGGTGGCGCGCGCATGCCAGGAGAAGGCTCCCGACGAGTTGCGCACGCTCGTGATCGAGAAGCTTCGTGCGGCGGGGGTCGCCACGGGCTGATCCACGTGCGGCCGACCGGGCTCAGGGCGCGGCGGCCGGTGCGAACACCGTGAGCGCCTTGGGCACCACCTCGACGGACAGGGGGAGCGACCCGATGGGGTCGCCGTCCGCGTAGGCGGTGACCTCGGGCGCCGAAAGCCGGATCGCCTTCGCGCGATACGTCGACACTTCGGGAACGCTCGTGTGCGTGCCCTGGTACACGCGGGGCAGCAGCCGCAGCAGCCGCAGGCGCGAGGGCGCGCGCACCAGCACGACGTCCAGGAGCCCGTCGGCAGGGTCGGCGTCGGGGCAGATCGGGATGCCGCCGCCGTAGGACGTGCCGTTGCCGATCGTGGCCATCATCAGGTCGCGCGCGATCCGCTCAGTCGTGCCGTCTTCGAGGTCGACCTCGACCTCGAACGGGATGCGCGCGAGCGCGAGGAACTCCAGCAGGATCGCGATGCTGTAGCGGGAGCCTCCGCGCGGCCACCGCATCGCGTTCGCGCGGTCGTTCACGCGCGAGTCGAAGCCGCTGGCCAGCACGCTCCCGAACATCTGCGTCGAGCCGTCCGCCCGTGTGACGCGCGCGAGGTCGATCGTCCGCCGGTCGCCCGCGGCGATGGCCTGCGCGGCGGCTGCGATGTCGAGCTCCTTGAGACCCAGGGCGCCGCCGGCGAAGTCGTTGCCGGTTCCGGCAGGGATGATCCCGAGGGGGATGCCGGTGCCGGCGAGCTGCTGGATCGCGAGGTTCACGGTGCCGTCGCCGCCGGCGACCACGACCGCGTCGGTGCCCGAGGCGATCGCCTCGCGCACGAGGTCGCTGGACTCGGCCGCGCTTCCGCCGCTGATGATCGTCGTGCGGATGCCGTGCTCGCGCAGGTGCAGCGCCGCCTGCGGGGCGGCCCCCGTGTGCGCTCCGGCGCGCGCGGCGGGGTTGGTCAGCAGCGTCACGTTCACGCGATGCCGTCCGGCGGCGGCACCAGGGCCCCGGGGTTCATGATGCCGTTCGGGTCGAGCGTCGCCTTGACGGCGCGCAGCACCGCCACTCCCAGCGGCCCGATCTCGGTCTCGAGGTACGGCCGGTGGTCGCGGCCGATCGCGTGGTGGTGGGTGATGGTCGCGCCGGTGCGGCTGATGGCGCGGGAGGCGGCATCCTTCGCCCCCGCCCACTGCCGGGCAGGGTCATCGCCGAGCGCGGCGACGACCGTGAAGTACAGCGAGGCTCCGGCGGGATACACATGCGAGATGTGGCACAGCACGATCGGCCTGGTGCCGCCGGGGGTCAGGCTGTCGCGCAGCGCGTCGGCGACCGCCTGCTTCAGCGCCGGGAGCCCCGCCCACGTCGTCGCCGTCTCGAGCGTCTCGGCGAGCACGCCGGCCCCGAGCAGCGTGTCGCGCAGCGCGGGGGAGTGGAAGCGCCCGCGCTCCCACGAGCGGGAGGGCTGCTCACCGAGCGGTTTCGCGCCGTGTGCGCGCAACACCGCCCCGAGCGCGTCGAGCACGAAGGCGGCGTCCGCGTCGGACTCGCCCTCGCTCGTCGCGACGGCCAGGCACCCGCGCAGACGCAGCAGATGGCCGCCGAGCGCCGCGTTCACGCGCGTCTCGGTCTCGTCGCTCAGCCGCAGGACGGTGGGGCGGATGCCGCGCTGGGTCGCCTCGCGGAACGCGGCCGCGCCCGAGGCGAAGTCCGGGAACGCCCACGCGCCATACGCGGTCGCGGCGGGGGTGGGCCGGATGCGCACGGTCACCTCGGTGAGCACGCCGAACGCGCCCTCCGAGCCGAGGAACAGCTCGCGCAGGTCGGGCCCGGCGGCGCTGGCCGGTGCGCGCCCGAGGGCGAGGTCGCCGGTGGGCGTGGCGACGCGCAGCGCGTGCACGAGATCGTCGAACCGGCCGTAGCCGCGCGAGGCCTGGCCGCTGGACCGCGTGGCGGCGAACCCGCCGATGGAGGCGTACTCGAAGCTCTGCGGGAAGTGACCCAGCGTGTATCCGTGCGCGCCGAGGAGCTCCTCGGCCTGCGGGCCGGTCGTGCCCGCGCCGAAGGTCGCCAGAAGCGAGGTCTCGTCCAGCCCGAGGAGGGCCGCGGTGCGCGCGAGGTCGAGCGAGATCACCGCGCGGTGGGAGCCCGCGTCGGGCTGGACGCCGCCCACCACGCTCGTGCCGCCGCCGAAGGGGACCACCGCGATGCCGCGCTCGTCGCACACCCGCAGCACCGCGAGCACCTCGTCGTGGCCTGCGGGTGCGATCACGGCGTCCGGAGCGGACTGCGGCGCGTGCGAGCGCCTGGCGAGCAGGTCGGGCGTGCTCTTGCCGCCCAGGTGCAGCATCCGCACCGCATCGTCGCGGGACGCGCCGTCGTCGCCGACGATCGCGGCGAGGGCGGCCAGGTCGGCGTCGTCCAGGCGCGAGGGGACCAGCACGGGACCGGGGATGCGCGGGATCGGGTGGGGCCGGCCCGGGATCAGCGTCGTGAGGAGAGCGCGCGCGGCAGCGGGCAGCTTCGCGGCATGGGTTCCCCAGGCGTCCCAGTCGGAACGTTCGCGCGGCGCCGGAACAGCGACGGGCCGGCGCTCGGGCGGCGTCGCATCCATGGTGACCAGTATGTCAGTGGCTATCGTGGTCGCATGGCGCCCACTTCCGCCCGATCTCGACGCCGAGACGCTCGGCCGCGCGCACGCGGCCGAGGCGCGCAGTGACGGGCGGCGTCGGACCAGTGCCGCACGCGCCCGGGTCGAGTGCGCTCCACGCGCGTCGCCGTGCCCGTGAGCTCTCGGCGCTCGCGGACCATGCCGACATCGACATCCTCGTGATCGGCGGCGGCATCACCGGAGCGGGACTCGCGCTGGATGCCGCATCCCGCGGCCTTCGCACCGTGCTGATCGAGCGCCACGATCTGGCCAGCGGCACCAGCCGGTGGAGCTCGAAGCTCGTGCACGGCGGCCTGCGCTACCTCGCCTCGGGCCAGTTCGGCATCGCCCGCGAGAGCGCGTCGGAACGCCACCTGCTGATGACGCGCATCGCCCCGCACCTCACGAGGCCGATGGCGCAGGTGGTGCCGCTGTATGCGCCGGGGCATATGACGCGCGGGGCATACGTCGGTCTCGGATACGGCCTGGGCGATGGTCTGCGCCGCCTGGTCGGCACTCCCGACGCGGTGCTCCACGCGCCGGGCCCGATCGGCCGCGACGAGACGCTCCGCCTCGCGCCCGCCGTGCGGGCCGACGGGCTGCGCGGAGGCATGCGCGGGTGGGACGGACAGCTCATCGACGATGCTCGCCTGGTCGTCGCCGTCGCGCGCACGGCCGCCGGGTACGGGGCATCCGTCCTCACCCGCGTCGAAGCCGTGGCGGCGACCGGCGACGGCGCGCGCCTGCGCGACGCCGTCAGCGGAGAGGAGTTCGACGTGCGCGCCCGCGCCGTCGTGAACGCCACCGGCGTGTGGGCCGGCGGGCTCGACCCCGACGTGCACCTGCGGCCCAGTCGCGGCACGCACCTGGTGGTGGACTCCGCCGTCTTCGGCGGCTCCCGCGCGTCGCTCACGGTGCCCGTGCCGGGCTCGAACAGCCGGTTCGTGTTCACCGTTCCCGCCCCGCACGGGCGCACCTACATCGGGCTCACCGACGTCCCCGCCGAGGGCGACCTGCCCGACGTGCCCGTGCCCGCCGACAGCGAGGTGGACCTGCTGCTGGACGTCGTCAACACCGTGCTGGCGGTGCCGCTTGGCCGAAGCGACCTCTCGGGCGCGTTCGCAGGGCTGCGACCGCTGCTCACCGACGAGCGTCACGACCAGACGAGCGACCTGTCGCGACGGCACGCGATCCTCGAGTCCTCGACCGGGCTCCTGAGCGTCGTCGGCGGCAAGCTCACGACCTACCGCCGCATGGCCCAGGACGGCATCGACGCCGCCGTGCGCCTGCGGTTCGACGCGGGCGAGGCGCCGGCGTCGCGCACGACGACGCTTCCGCTCGTCGGCGCGTGGCCGCGTGAGCGGCTCGACTCGATCCACGCCGCGCCGCGACTGGTGCGCCGATACGGCGCCGAGGCGCCGTTCGTCGCGCGGCTGGCCGATGGCCCCGCGGCGGCGCGCGGCGTCACCGCGCAGGAACTGCGCTGGGGGATCGTCGCCGAAGGGGCACTCACGGTCGAGGACCTGCTCGACCGCCGCACCAGACTCGGGCTGGTCGCCGCCGACAGGGACGAGTCGACGGATGCCGCGCTCGACGCCTTCGCGCGCGCGGGCGTCGATCCGCTCTGACCCGGGCTCGGCGCTCGTCCGTGCCGGAGGCGATCGCCTCACGGACCGGGCAGCGCTGCCGCCGCGGTGACGATCGTGGTGCCGCTGCCGTGCTCGCGGGGCGGGTGGTTGGGCCACACGACGCGCGCTAGCATCAAGACAGCGTCACCGCCGGGCGGCCGGTTGCGGGGCTGCCCACATCGCGGACCGGGGGTTCAGACATGAGGCGGATCGGTATCGGCGGGGCGGTGCTGGCTATCGGCCTTCTGGCGCTCAGCGGGTGCACGGCTGACCCCGATGATCCGCCGCAGCCCACGAACACCGAGTTCGGGCAGCTGTACACGCAGTCGGTCGACTGGGGCCAGTGCGGCGAGGACTTCGGCGTGAACGGGGACCTCACCGCCTACCTCAAGGCGCAGGGCCGCTCCCTCGACGACATCACGTGCGCCATGATCGAGGCGCCGCTCGACTGGGAGAGCCCGGACAACCGCGAGACGATCGAACTCGCCGTGATGCACGTGCCCGCCACGGGTCCCGAGAAGCGCGGGACGCTGTTCGGCAACCCCGGCGGACCCGGCGCCTCCGGCATCGACTACGTCCTGGGCATGATGGGGACGCCTTCGTTCGCCCCGATCCTGGAGCAGTACGACCTCATCGGGTTCGATCCGCGGGGCATCGGCCGAAGCGCGCCGCTTCGCTGCGACGTCGAATCGACCATCCGCGAGGTGCAGCTCGCGGTCTGCGCCCAGCACAGCCCGCTGGCACGCACGATGGGAACCTCGCAGGTCGCGCGCGACATGGATCTGCTGCGCGCCTTGCAGGGCGAGCGCCGGCTCGACTACCTCGGCTACTCGTACGGCACGATCCTCGGCGCCACGTATGCCACGCTGTTCCCGGAGCGGGTCGGACGCATGGTCCTGGACAGTTCGATCGACAGCAGATGGGCGTCTCCCTCGGGCAGCTTCGCCCAAGCGTTCGCGATCTCGGACCAGCTCGCCTCGCTGTTTCGGGAGTGCGGTGCGCTGTATCCGGTCGAGGTCTGCCCGCTCACGACTGAGGACGACATTCTGTCGATGACCCAGCGCCTGAACGAGACACCGCTCGTGGCGACCGACGGCACGCAGGTCAACGGTGAGATGCTGATCGGCTACGCCACGAATTCGCTGTACGGCCGGGATGCCGGCCGCGTCATCGCACTCGAGAACATCGGCGGCGCACTCGCCGGCGAGCAGCAGCAGATCGACGACATCGCCAAGGCGATGGCGGGCGGAGGCGCTGCGATCGACCTCAGCGGCCTGATCGTGACGTGCCACTCGATGCCCGACGACCCGGACATCGTCGGCCTGCTCGCAGAGATCGACTCAAGGGGCATGCCGAAGCTGCTCGGCGGTCCACAGATCACCGA
The DNA here is from genome assembly GCF_041379855.1 of Microbacterium sp. BWT-B31. NCBI lineage: Bacteria > Bacillati > Actinomycetota > Actinomycetes > Micrococcales > Microbacteriaceae > Microbacterium > Microbacterium sp. BWT-B31. The sequence continues at coordinate 251,218 of NZ_JBFECU010000003.1, read as the reverse complement.
CGAGACCATCGCGCCGTTCGCCGATGTCTCGTGCGGCGCGCTGCCCGGCGCCGGCGACGACCTCGAGGCCTTCAAGGGACCGGTGAACACGACGATCCTCATCATCGGCATCACCGGCGACCATGCCACTCCGTTCGAGAGCGGCAAGAACCTGGCGAAGGAGCTCGGCAACACGCGGTTCCTCACCCTCGAAGGCCACGGCCACGGCGCGTCGTACACCGGCAAGTCCACGTGCATCGACGACGCGACGACGGCGTTCCTGCTGGACGGCGATCTGCCGCCCGACGGAACGGTCTGCCAGAGCGACTGACGACGAGGGCGTCGACGGATGCCGTTCTCGCGGCGTTCGCGCGAGCGGGCGTCGACCTGCTCGCAACGCTGCGGCGCGGCATCCGGATCCGGCCGCTGACGCCCCCGCGCACCCGGCCAGACACGGCGATGCCGCCTCGCGCGGGCGCGGGACGGCATCGTCGTGCGGCGGGCTCGCCCGCCTGGCTCAGCGGGCGAGCGCCCGTGCGATCAGATCGGCCTGCTCGGCCGCGTGCACCTTGGGCGAGCCGGTCGCCGTCGAGGCGGCCGCCGCGCGCATGACACCGCGGATCGTGCGCCCGTGCAGGTGCTTGACCACCTCGAGCGCGATGAACGGCCACGCGCCCTGGTTCTCGGGCTCGTCCTGCACCCAGACCAGCTCGGCGCCCGGGTAGCTGTCGATGACCGCGTTCAGCTCGTCGATCGGCGCGGGGTAGAACTGCTCGACGCGCACGAGAGCGATCGACGGATCGGGGTTCTTGTCGAGCTCGACGCGCAGATCCCAGTGGATCTTGCCCGAGTGCAGCAGCACGCGCCGCACGGCCGACTTGTCGACGCCGCGGTCGTCGTCCAGCACCGGCTCGAACCGGCCGTCGAGGAAGCCGTCGACCGGGCTGGTCGCGCCCCGCAGGCGCAGCATCGACTTCGGCGTGAAGACGACGAGCGGGCGGCGCGGGCGCGCGTAGGCCTGGCGGCGCAGCAGGTGGAAGTAGGACGCGGGCGTGGAGGGCCGCGCGATGGTCAGGTTGTCCTGCGCGCACAGCTGCAGGTAGCGCTCGATGCGCGCCGAGGAGTGGTCAGGACCCTGGCCCTCGTACCCGTGCGGCAGCAGCAGCACGACGCTCGACTGCTGACCCCACTTCTGGTCGGCGGCCGAGATGTACTCGTCGACGACGGACTGGGCGCCGTTGGCGAAGTCGCCGAACTGGGCCTCCCACATCACGAGCGAGTCGGCGCGCTCGACCGAGTAGCCGTACTCGAACCCCATCGCGGCGTACTCGCTGAGCAGGGAGTCGTACACCCAGAACCGGCCCTGGCTGTCGCTCAGGTTCGCCAGGGGCAGCCATTCCTGGCCGTTCGCGCGGTCGTGCAGCACGGCGTGACGCTGCACGAACGTGCCGCGACGCGCATCCTGCCCGGCGAGACGCACGTTCGTGCCCTCGACCAGCAGCGAGCCGAACGCCAGTAGCTCTCCGAACGCCCAGTCGATCTGGCCGTTGCGGCTCATGTCGAGGCGCTTGTCGAGCAGCTGCTGCAGCTTCGGGTGCACCGTGAAGCCGTCGGGCTTGTTGACGAACGCGTCGCCCACGAGCTCGATCACGCCGCGCGAGACGCCCGTCGTCTCGGGCTCGCCCACCGCCGCCGGCTCGACGATCTCGGCGTCGATGACGGGAGAGGACCCGGTCTCGGCGGCGTGGGTCTCGGCGAAGGCGATCTCGAGGCGATCCTGGAAGTCGCGCTTGGCCTGGTCGTACTCCTCCTCGGTGATGTCGCCGCGGCCGACGAGGGCCTCGGTGTACAGACGGCGCACCGAGCGCTTCGCCTCGATGAGGTTCGTCATCAGCGGCTGCGTCATCGACGGGTCGTCGCCCTCGTTGTGCCCGCGACGGCGGTAGCACACGAGGTCGATCACCACGTCGCGGTGGAACTCTTCGCGATAGCGGACCGCGAGCTCGGCCACCCGCACCACGGCCTCGGGGTCGTCGCCGTTGACGTGGAAGATCGGCGCCTGGATCGTCTTGGCGACATCGGTCGCGTAGACCGACGAGCGGCCGTCCTGCGGCATCGTCGTGAAGCCGACCTGGTTGTTGACGACCACGTGCACCGTGCCGCCGGTGCGGTAGCCGCGCAGCTGCGACATCTGGAGCGTCTCGAAGACGACGCCCTGGCCCGCGAACGCCGCGTCGCCGTGCACCAGGATGGGCAGCCACGCGAAAGTGCCGATGGGCTTGCGGTCCTGCTTGGCGCGCACGATGCCTTCGAGAACGCCGTCGACGGTCTCGAGGTGGGACGGGTTCGCAGCGAGGTACACCGGCAGCTCGGTGCCGGCATCCGACACGAACGTGCCTTCGGTGCCCAGGTGATACTTGACATCGCCCGAGCCGCTCTTCGAGCCGATCGCGACCGACCCCTCGAACTCGCGGAAGACCTGGCCGTACGTCTTGCCGGCGATGTTGGTCAGCACGTTGAGGCGGCCGCGGTGGGCCATGCCGATCGCGGCTCCGTCGAGACCGGAGCGCGCGGACTCCTGAAGGATCTCGTCGAGCAGCGGGATCAGCGACTCGCCGCCCTCGAGGCTGAAGCGCTTCTGGCCGACGTACTTCGTCTGCAGGAACGTCTCGAAGGCCTCTGCCTCGTTCAGCTTCGACAGGATGCGCAGCTGCTCGTCGTGCCCGGGCTTCTGATACTTGACCTCGACGTTGCGCTGGAACCACGCGCGCTGCCCGGGGTCCTGGATGTGCATGTACTCGATGCCGATCGTGCGGCAGTACGAGTCGCGCAGGACCCCCAGGATGTCGCGCAGCTTCATGACGCGCTTGCCGCCGAAGCCGCCGGTCACGAACTCGCGGTCCAGGTCCCAGAAGGTGAGGCCGTGGGTCTCGATCTCGAGGTCGGGGTGGGTGCGCTGCACGTACTCGAGCGGGTCGATGTCGGCCATCAGGTGCCCGCGCACGCGGAACGAGTTGATGAGCTCCTGCACGCGAGCCTGCTTGTCGACGCGCTCGGCCAGGTCGACGTTGATGTCGGCCGCCCAGTGGATCGGCGCGTAGGGGATGCGCAGCGCCGCGAAGATGTCTTCGTAGAAGCGGCGCTGGCCGATGAGCAGCTCATGCACCTTCTTGAGGAACTCGCCCGAGCCGGCGCCCTGGATGACGCGGTGGTCGTAGGTGCTGGTCAGCGTGATCGTCTTGCCGATGGCGAGCTCGTTGAGCGTGCGGTCGCTGGCCCCCTGGAACTCTGCCGGGTACTCGAGCGCGCCGGCGCCGACGATGCAGCCCTGCCCCTTCATCAGGCGCGGCACCGAGTGGACCGTGCCGATGCCGCCGGGGTTGGTGAGCGAGACCGTCGTGCCCTGGAAGTCGGCCGCCGTGAGCTTGTTGCCGCGCGCGCGGGAGATGAGGTCCTCGTACGAGGCGAGGTACTCGGTGAAGGTCAGGGTGTCGGCGCGCTTGATGCTCGGCACGAGAAGGGCACGGGTGCCGTCGGGCTTGGGGATGTCGATCGCGATGCCGAGGTTCACATGCGCGGGGGCGACCACCGACGGCTTGCCGTCGATCTCGGCGTAGAACACGTTCTGGCTCGGGAAGTCCTTGAGCGCCTGGATGAGCGCCCATCCGATCAGGTGGGTGAAGCTCACCTTGCCGCCGCGCGTGCGGGCCATGTGGTTGTTGATCACGATCCGGTTGTCGATCATGAGCTTCGCCGGGACCGTGCGCACGCTCGTGGCGGTGGGGACGGCGAGCGATTCGTCCATGTTCGCGGCGAGGGTCTTGGGCATGCCGCGCAGCACCGTGACGGCGTCCTGCTCGCTGGTGGCCTCGGCAGTCGATGGGGCAACGGCCGGCGCCTGCGCCGGGATGGGCTGCGGGGCGGCCGGACGCGCGGTCGTGCGCGCGACGGGCTGCGCGCCGATGACGGGGATAGGCGCGGTGACCGGGCGGGGCTCGGATGCCGCCGCGGGCGCCGCCGCGGAAGCGGGGACCGTCGGGGCGGACGGCACTCGGGGCGCCTCGGTCGTGTCGACCGGGTGGTACGCGTCGAGGATCGGCCACCAGGCCTTGTCGACCGAGTTCCGGTCGGCCTTGTACTGCTCGTAGAGTTCATCGACGAGCCATTCGTTGGCTCCGAACTCGCCTTCGTTCGAAACACCGACGCCCGTCACTTGGCTCGACACGCTCGATCGCCTGCTTTCGTGGGATTTAGAGGAAGGTGCGGGGACCGACGTTGGCCCGCGAGCACGATTCTTAAGCGTAACCCAGGTCGCCGCCGTGTTCTTCGGGTGAAGGATGCGGGGCCAAGACGATTCGGCAACATTATCCCCACCGGCAAGAATGGCTAACCTTGCTGGACATGGAGTTCTACGGAGACCGGCCGGACGTCGACCTGACGTATTCGGATGTATTCCTCGTCCCACGACGCTCAGCGGTGGCGAGTCGACTCGACGTGGATCTCTCTCCGCGAGATGGCACGACCGCGACGATCCCGATCGTCTCGGCGAACATGAACTCGGTCACCGGTGCGCGGCTGGCCGCGACGCTGGCCCGCCGCGGCGGGCTGGGGGTGCTGCCGCAGGACATGCCGCTGCAGGAGCTCGACGCGGCGATCCGCTGGGTCAAAGCCCAGCCCGTGCAGTGGGACACGCCGCTCGTGCTCCCGCCGGAGGCGACGGTGGCAGATGCCGCGCGGCTGCTGACGGCGACGACCGGATACGGCATCGTGGTGGCCGCCAAGCCGGCCGGCGACCTGTACGCCGAACTGCACGCCGACGACGTGCTCGGGATCGTCCCGGCCACGCGCCTGGGCACGGCCCTCGCCGACGCCCGGCTGGGCGATCTCGCGCGCGGGCGCGCCGCCTCGATCGACGCGGAGGACGTCACCACGGGTCGCCAGGCGTTCGACCTCATCACGGCGGCCGACGCCGAACTCGTGTGCGTTCTGCGCCACGGGGTGGTCGTCGGGACGCTGTCTGCGCGCAGCGCCCTGCGCTCGGCGATCTACCAGCCCGCTGTCGACGCGTCCGGCCGGCTCATCGTGGCCGCCGCCGTCGGCATCAACGGCGATGTCGCGGCCAAAGCGCGGGCGCTCGCCGCCGCCGACGTCGACGTGCTCGTGGTCGACACCGCGCACGGGCACCAGGAGGGCATGCTCTCGGCCCTGCGCACGATCGCCGACCTCGACCTCGGCATCCCGCTGGCAGCCGGCAACATCGTCACCGCCGAGGGCGTGCACGACCTCGTCGTCTCGGGCGCGTCGATCCTCAAGGTGGGTGTGGGCCCTGGTGCGATGTGCACGACCCGGATGATGACGGCGGTCGGTCGGCCGCAGTTCTCGGCGGTGCTCGAAACCGCCGAGGCGGCGCGGCTGATGGGCGCGACCGTCTGGGCCGACGGCGGCGTGCGCTACCCCCGCGACGTCGCGCTCGCCCTCGCAGCGGGGGCATCGGCCGTCATGATCGGCTCGTGGTTCGCCGGCACGATCGAAGCTCCCGGCGAGCTGCTGATCGACGCCGACGGGCGGGCGTACAAGGAATCGTGGGGGATGGCATCCACCAAGGCGGTGCACGAGCGCTTCGGGCGGCTCGACCCGTACGAGCTTGCTCGCAAGGAGCTGTTCGCCGAGGGCATCTCGTCGTCGAAGATCTACCTCGACCCGCTGCGGCCGGGACTCGAAGACCTGCTCGACATGATCACCTCCGGCATCCGCTCCTCTTTCACCTACGCGGGTGCGGCCACGGTGCCCGAGTTCCACGATCGCGCGCGCGTCGGCCTGCAGTCGGCGTCGGGCTACGAGGAGGGCAAGGCGCTCCCGGTCAGCTGGTAGCGGTTCCCGGGACGGATGCCGCGGCTCGGCCCGTGCGCCCCGGCTCGGCCCGTGCGCCCCGGCTCCGCGGCGAACCGACCAGGAGTGCTGTGCTTCCGTGCGACTGCGCCGCATCGATGTGCCGCATGTGCACCTTTGTGCAGCACTCGCGGTGCGGGGCCTCGATCACGGGCGGGGCCGAGTGCTGGGCAGGCCGTCGCGCGTGAGGATGTCGTAGATCCGACGCGGATGGTCGGCGTCCGCGGCCTCCCACCGCGAGAACGCGTGCACCTCGCGACGTATCTCGTTCTCGCGGTTCTTCTCGTCGATGACGGCCTGCTCGGGCGTGCGGCCGTCCAGGAACACGGGGTCACGGTACTTCGCACGGCCGTCGATCTCGCACCAGTGATCCTGCTCGGGAAAGCACAGGTCCGCGTACGCCACCCTTCCACCGGGGAGCACGCGGCGCTCCTGAAGACGCGGGGTGGGGAAGCCGAGTTCGGCGACGACGACCCGGGCCTGCGACTCGCGCACGTTCGCGGCCAGCGGAGAGGCGAACGAGATCGCGCGCTCGGCGCGTGCGACGCCGCGGCGATCCTGCTGCGACTCCCAGAGCCGGACGATCTCGAACAGGTCGGTGAGCGCGCCCTCCGGCCGGGCCTTCCACAGTGCCTGGTCGACGATCGACACCCCGCGCACGAAGGCCTCGCTCCGGGCGAGGTCGAGTGCGGTCTGCGCCGGCGTGGTCACGGCGTGCATCCCGCACGAGACAGTCTCGACGCCGGCCATGATCCGCGTGCGTCGACGCACGACGCCGCTCGAGCGGCCGCCGCTCGCGGACGGACACGACACGTCGACGAGCTCCGGCCACGCGCCGAGGACGTCGATGCGCCACAGAGCGGCCGCAGCGAAGTGCGAGAACACCACCGGTCCGCGCAGCCGTCGCGCGACCTCGGTGACCCGAAGGCGATGCCGCTCGAGAGGATCGAGCGATCGCCAATGGGTCGTGAGGACGAACGCGCCCGGGGCTACCCGCGTCCAGGTCCGGTCGTCGAGCGCGCGCCGGAGGCGACGGTTGTCGATGGGGTCGATGCGCTCGCGGCGGCGGATCACGTCGAGGTCGGTCGTCAGGTCCATCCGTCGAGCCTGGACGGAGCGCCGCCGGCCTCGACCCGTGCGGACGGGGATCCGTGCAGAACCGGTCCGCGAGAGAACCTGGGGAGGAGTGGATGCCGCGGTCGCGGCATCCACTCCTCGCCCGCCTTCGACCGGGCGACTGCTGCTGTTCGGTGCGAGTGCGGCGGATCGATGCGCCGCACTCGCACCGAACAGGCGCAGTCGCGGCGTGGCGTGGCGGGGGCACGCAGGTGGCGGATGCCGCGGCATCCGTCACCCGTCGCGAAGCGGCGGCACTGCCGTAGACTCATCGCGAGATGGACGACCCGCCGAGTTGCAGACGCCCGCCCCACGACCCCGCCCCCACGATCGGGGGTGATGCGTGATGGACTACATCATGTTGGCCGTGGGGCTCCTGCTCACGATCGGCACCGGGCTGTTCGTCGCGAGCGAGTTCGCACTCGTGAACCTCGACCGCGCCGACCTCGAAGCCCGCCGCGAGCGCGGCGAGACACGGCTGTCGATGACGATCGCCGCGCTGAAGATCACCTCGACGCACCTCTCCAGCGCGCAGCTGGGCATCACGCTCACCACGCTGCTGACCGGCTACACGATGGAGCCGGCGATCTCGAACCTGCTGCGGCCGGTGTTCGAGGCGTGGCGGTGGCCCGCAGGCGTCGTGGTGCCGCTCGCGGCGATCATCGGCGTCGCGATCGCCACGATCCTGTCGATGATCCTCGGAGAGCTGATTCCGAAGAACCTGGCGCTGGCGGTGCCGCGGCAGGCGGCGAAGTTCGCCATGCCGTTCCAGGTCGCGTTCACCACCGTGTTCCGCCCGGCGGTCGTCGTGCTCAACGGCAGCGCGAACGGGGTGCTGCGCGCCCTCGGCGTCGAGCCGAAGGAGGAGCTGTCCGGCGCACGCACGGCCGAGGAGCTCTCGAGCCTGGTGCGCCGCTCGGCGAGCGCGGGCGTGCTCGAGGAGGACACCGCGAGCCTGCTGGACCGCAGCCTCAACTTCGCGCGCCTGAGCGCCGCCGACGTGATGACGCCGCGGCCCAGCATCCACGCCCTGTCTGTCGCCGACACCGTCGACGACGTGATCCAGCTCGCCCGCCGCACCGGGCACAGCCGCTTCCCCGTGTACGAGGACTCGATGGACGACATCGTCGGCATCGTTCATCTCAAGGCCGCCGTCTCGGTGCCGCGCGAGCGGCGCGGCGAGGTGCCGGCGATGGCGCTGGCGACCGAGCCGCTGCGCATGCCCGAGTCGGTGCACCTCGACGCCCTCGTGTCGGAGCTGCGCGCCCGCGGCTACCAGATGGCCGTCGTCGTGGACGAGTACGGCGGCACCGCGGGTGTGGTCACGCTCGAGGACCTCGTGGAGGAGATCGTCGGCGAGGTGCTCGACGAGCACGACCTCCGGCAGGCGGGGATCATCCGCACCGACGGCGGGGTCGTCTTTCCCGCCGAGCTGCGCCCCGACGAGGTGCTCGATCGCACCGGCATCCGCATTCCCGAGGGCGACGTCTACGACACGGTCGGCGGGTTCCTCATGAGCCGGCTCGAGCGCATTCCGGTGGTCGGCGACAAGGTCGAGGTCGAGGACGGCACGCTCGACGTGGTCGGCATGGACGGTCGCCGGGTCGAGCGGGTGCGCTTCACGCCCACCCCGATGCCGCACGAGGCGGGAGGGACGGCCGCGACGCTCCCCGAGCCTGCTCCTGCCGACGCCGACGCGGCGCGCGCAGCCTCGGGCGCGGATCCGGCCCCCGGCGGCGACGAAGGCGGTGAGCGGCGATGAGCGACTGGGCGGGAATCGCGTGGCTGTTCGTGCTGCTGGTCGCGAACGCGTTCTTCGTGGGCGCGGAGTTCGCCGTCATCTCGGCGCGGCGCTCTCAGATCGAGCCGATGGCCGAGAAGGGATCGCGTGCGGCGAAGACGGCGCTGTACGCGATGGAGCACGCGACGCTCATGCTGGCCACGAGCCAACTGGGCATCACGATCTGCTCGCTGCTGATCCTGAACGTGTCGGAGCCGGCGATCCACCACCTGCTGGCGGCGCCGCTCGAACTCACCGGGCTGAGCGAGTCCACGGTCGATGTGATCGGCTTCGTGGTGGCACTGGTGGTCGTGTCGTACCTGCACGTCGTGTTCGGCGAGATGGTGCCGAAGAACCTCGCGTTCTCGGTTCCCGACCGTGCGGTGCTGATGCTCGCGACGCCGATCGTGTGGGTCTCGAAGCTCTTCCACCCGGTGATCGTCGTGCTGAACTGGATCGCGAACCACGCGGTGCGCCTGTTCCGCGTCGAGCCCAAGAGCGAGGCATCCTCGACCTTCACGCTCGAGGAGGTCGCCACGATCGTGAGCCAATCGCGTATCGAGGGAGTGCTCGACGACGCCTCCGGCACGGTCGCGGCCGCGCTGGAGTTCACCGACAAGAAGGCGGTCGACGTCGCGGTTCCGCTCGGCGACCTGGTGACCCTCCCCGAGGCGACGACTCCCGACCAGATCGAGCGCGCGGTCGCCCAGCACGGCTTCTCGCGCTACGTGATCGTCGACGACGAGGGCCAGCCGATCGGATACGTGCACCTGAAGGACGTGCTGCGGGCCGCCGAGCCGGCCCAGGACCCGGATGCCGCGCCGGAAGCGGCCGGAGCCGTCCGGCCGCTTCCGGCTCGGCGCATCCACCGCATGGTGCCGGTGCTCGAGTCGACCGACCTCGAGGACGCGCTCGCCCTCATGCGCCGCGCGGGCAGGCACCTCGCCCAGGTTCGCGACGACGAGGCCCGCACCACCGGTGTGCTGTTCCTCGAGGACGTCATCGAGGAGCTGATCGGCGAGATCCAGGACGCCACGCGCCGCGGCATCCGTCGCTGACAGGCGACGACGCCGCGCGAGGGCCCAAGTGGCCGTCTCGTCGCCGGCTCAGGCCGCGCGGCGGGCGCGCAGGTACTGCGCGGGCCAGTAGTCGATGGCGGCGCCGAGCTCGGACGCGGCGCGCAGGGCGTAGTGCGGGTCGCGCAGCCACTCGCGCCCGGCCATGATCGCGTCGGCGTCGCCGGCGGCGAGCACCGACTCGGCGAGGGCGCCGTCGTCGATCATGCCGACGGCGCTGACGGGAACGCCTGCGGTGCGGCGGACGTGGGCGGCGAAGGCGACCTGGTACCCGGGGCCGGCTTCGACGCGCTGGTGGGCGACGAGCCCGCCGCTGGAGATGTCGAAGAAGTCGGCGCCGCGGTCCTTCGCCCAGCCCGCGACGGTCGCGGTCTCTTCGACCGTCCAGCCGCCCGCAGCCCAGTCGCTGGCAGAGAAGCGCACGAACAGGGCGGTGGCCGGTGCGGCATCCCGCACCGCGCCGACCACTCGCAGCAGCAGTCGCGCCCGATTCTGAAGCGACCCGCCGTACTCGTCGTCGCGCCGGTTCGACAACGGCGACAGGAACTCGTGCAGCAGGTATCCGTGCGCGGCGTGCACCTCGAGCACCTCGAAGCCCGCTTCGACGGCGCGTCGCGCGGCCGAGGCGAAGTCCGCGACGACCTTGTCCAGGCCCGCGGCGTCGAGAGCGACGGGCACGGCGTACCCGTCGAAGGCGAGCGCAGAGGGGGCGACGGTCTGCCACCCGCCCTCGTTGTGCGGCACTGAGCCGCGGCGGTCGGTCAGCGGTGACCAGGTCGAGGCCTTGCGCCCGGCGTGGGCGAGCTGGATGCCCGCGGCGGCGCCGCGCACCCGGATCGCGGTGACGATCGGCGCCCATGCGTCGCGGTGCGCGTCGGACCAGATCCCGGTGTCTTCGGGCGAGATGCGGCCCTCGGGCGACACGGCGGTCGCCTCGGCGACGACCAGCCCCGCCCCGCCGGACGAGAACTGCGCGAGGTGGGTGTGGTGCCACTCCTGGGGGATGCCGTCGATCGCGCTGTACTGGCACATCGGCGCGACCCACAGGCGGTTGCGCAGGGTGAGGTCGCGGACGGTCAAGGGCGAGAACAGAAGGCTCATCGGGCAGGTCCTGGGGGATAGGGTGTGGCCATGATCGGCACGTGGACGGCGGACGACGCGGCGCGGGTCCTCCGCTTGCCAACCGCGCGCGATGACAAGTATTCCCGAGGTGTCGTCGGGTTTCGCACCGGTTCCGACGAGTACCCCGGCGCTGCGGTCCTCGGCGTCGAGGCGGCCTGGCGCACGGGCGCGGGAATGGTGCGCTACCTCGGGCCCGCGTTCGCGCGCGAGCTCGTGCTGCGGCGGCGCCCCGAGACGGTGACCGTCGAGGGGCGGGCGCAGGCGTGGGTGGTCGGGTCCGGCACCCCCGCGCCGGCGGCGGAACACGAGACGGATGCCGCGCTCCGCGCGCTGCTGGCCGGCGCGGTGCCCGTCGTGGTCGACGCGGGGGCGCTGGAGGCCGCAGTCCGAGCGACGGCTCCGCGGGTGGTGACCCCGCACGATCGCGAGCACGCGCAGCTGCGCCGTGCGCTGGGGCTCGCACCGGCCGATGACGGCCAGCGCGAGGCATCCGCTCTTGAGACCGCCGCCGCACTCGAGGCGGTGGTCGTGCTCAAGGGGGCGCGCACGGTGGTGGCGAGCCCGTCGGGCTGGGCGAGGATCGTCGACAGCGGCACGCCGTGGCTGGCCACGGCGGGCACCGGCGACGTGCTGGCGGGCGTGATCGGCGCCGTCGTCGCGGGCGCGGCGGCATCCGGGGCGGGCGCCGATGACCGCGCGCTGGGCACGGACGAGCTGGCCGCGCTCGCCGCGACGGGGGCGTGGGTGCACGGCCGCGCCGGCACCGCGGCGGCGGCGGGGCGCGGGCCGTCGGGCGGCCCGATCACGGCGCTCGACGTCGCCGAGGCGCTCCCGGGCGTCGTCGCGCAGGCGCTCGCGGGCTGATTCGACCCCGTTGCGCAGTCGCCTTCCGCGGGTGCGAACCCGCCGCTGCCCTCAGAAGACGAGTCCGCAGCAGCAAGAGGGAGCCCCTCCTAGGATGGGGGACGTGTCGAAGCGGGCGGTGCTGTGGATCGCGTTCGCGGTCGTGCACGTCGGGGTCGCAGCCCTCGGGTGGGTGCTTCCGAACCAGCCGATGGGCGATGTGCAGCTCGTCTACCTCACCTGGTCGACCGATGCCCTCACCGGGCGGGGCGTGGCGGGCATCGACGTCGCGTGGGTGTACCCCCAGCTCGCTCTGGTGCCGCTGGTGCTGGCCAAGGGCCTGCAGTGGATCGCCGGCTACGAGATCGCGTGGGCGCTCCTGGTGACGGCGCTGGATGCCGCCGCCTTCGCGATCCTCGTCGGCCGTGGGCGCTCCAGCGGACGCTTCGTCACGGCGTGGTTCTGGCTCGTGTTCATCGCGATGCTGGGTCCTGTCGGGATGTACCGGCTCGAGGGCGTCACGACGCCGATCGCGCTCGCGGGGTGCCTGTGGCTCGTCGGACGGCCGTGGATCGCGTCGGCGCTGCTGACCGTCGCGATGTGGATCAAGGTGTGGCCGGCGGCGCTGATCGTCGCGGCCGTGGTGGCCGTGCGACGGCGCCTCGCGGTGATCGGGACGACCCTGGCGCTCTCCGGCGTCGTCCTGCTGACGATCGTCGTCCTCGGCGGCGGAGCGCATGCGCTGGCGTTCGTGACCGAGCAGACGGGGCGCGGGCTGCAGGTCGAGGCCCCGGTGAGTGCCTTCTATCTGTGGCGCGCGGTGGCGGGGCATCCGGACTCGTTCGTCTACTACGACCATGAGATCCTGACGTTCCAGGTGACCGGACCCGGCGTCGAGGCCGTCATCGCGGTGATGACGCCGGTGCTGGTGGCCGCGCTCATCGCGGTGGTCGCCGTCGGCGCGGTCAAGGCGTGGCGCGCAGCGACCTTCGCGGGGCTGTTCCCGCCGCTCGCGCTCGCGCTCGTGCTGGCGATGATCGTCTTCAACAAGGTCGGCTCGCCGCAGTACCTGTCATGGCTCATCGCGCCGCTCGCGATCGGGCTCGTGCTCGACCGCCGGCGCTGGTGGCCGCCCGCGGCCCTCGCCCTCGTGGCGGCGCTGCTGACGCAGGTGGTGTACCCGCTGACGTACGGTGGGGTCACGAGCCCCGAGCCTTTCCCCGTGGCGGTGCTGACGGCCCGCAACGTGCTGCTGGTGGTGCTGTTCGGGTGGACGATGGTGATGCTCGCGCGCACTCGCACCCATCCGCACCGCGCCCGCCGCGCCGTCGCGGCCGCGCCGGCGCCTGAACCGATCCCCTAGGAGGAACCCCATGCTCGTCGCCTTCTCCGTCGCACCCAGCGGCACCGGACCCGCTGCGGCAACGGCAAGCGCCGACGGCTCCGTGCACGACGCGGTCGCCGCCGCCGTGCGGGTCGTGCGCGACTCGGGCCTGCCGCACCGCACCACCTCGATGTTCACCGAGATCGAGGGGGAGTGGGACGAGGTCTTCGACGTCGTCCGCCGCGCGACCGAGGCCGTGCTGCCCTTCGGCTCACGCGTGTCGCTCGTGCTCAAAGCCGACATCCGTCCCGGCTACAGCGGCGAGATCGACGCCAAGGTCGAGCGCCTCGAGCGCGCGCTCGGCGACGAGCGGTGACGCCCGGCGTCGACTCGCATCGCACGCTCGCCGCGTCGCCGCTAGCATGACGCGGTGAACTCTCCGACGAAGACCCGCAGCGCGGCAGCCTGGGCGCTCGTCTCGCTCGCCGTCGGCAGCTTCGGCATCGGCATGACCGAGTTCGTCGTGATGGGTCTGCTGCCCAACATCGCCGAGGAGCTCCTGCCTGCCATGTGGGCCGTAAGCCCCGAGGACGCCATCGCCCAGGCCGGCTGGCTCATCAGCCTGTATGCCCTCGGCGTCGTCGTGGGCGCGCCCACGATCGCAGGCTCCGTCGCCAGGTTTCCACGGCACCGCGTCCTGATCGGCCTCGCGCTCGCGCTGACGGTCTTCAACGCGCTGACCTTCCTGGCCCCGACGTTCGAGCTGGTCGCGGCATCCCGCTTTCTCGCCGGGCTTCCGCACGGCGCGTACTTCGGCATCGGCGCGCTCGTCGCCGCCGACGTGCTCGGCCCCGGCATGCGCGCGAAGGGGGTGTCGTTCGTGCTCACGGGCCTCACGGTCGCGAACGTCGTCGGCGTGCCGCTGGGCACGTTCCTCGGTCAGCAGGCGGGATGGCGAGCGGCGTTCCTGGTCGTGGCGGGCATCTTCGCCCTCGCGACGGTGCTGATCGGGTTGTTCGTGCCGGAGCATCCGGGAGACCCCGGCCGGACGCTCCGTGATGAGCTCAAGGTGTTCCGCATCGGCCAGGTCTGGTATGCGCTGGGCATCGGCGCGGTCGGCTTCGGCGGCTTCTTCGCCGTCTACAGCTACGTCGCCCCGATGGTCACCGAGATCGCCCGGTCGCCCGAGTGGGCGGTGCCGATCGTGCTGGTGCTGATGGGCGTGGGCATGACCATCGGAAACCTCGTCGGCGGGCATCTCGCCGACGTGAACCTCACGCGCACTCTCGTCGGCGGGCTCGCCGCGCTCGCGGTCGTGCTGACCCTGCTCGCGCTGACGTCGCACGGGATCTGGGCGCTCGCGTTCTTCGTGTTCGCCACCGGGTTCGTGTCGTCGGTGCTGAGCCCCACGATCCAGACGCGGCTCATGGATGTCTCGCAGGACAACCAGTCGATCGCCGCGGCCCTGAACCACTCGGCGCTCAACATCGGCAACAGCCTCGGAGCGCTCCTGGGCGGCGTGGTCATCGCCGCCGGGCTCGGGTTCGTGGCGCCGGCGTGGGTCGGCGTCGGGCTCGCGCTGTGCGGCCTGGCGATCGCCCTCGTGAGCCTGGCGACCGAGCGTCACGCGGTGCGCGTGGTCGGCTGATACGCCGGCGCTGTGCGCAGCTTCGAGCCCCCCGCTCGCCGTGGCCCGACGGTGGCGTGACCCGGTCCGCGCTCTGGTGGGCCGCTCCGCGCCGCGGGGCCGCTCAGGCGAGCGAAAGGAAGAGCTTCTCGAGCTCGGCCAACGAGACGGCGCCGTCGCCGGCCTCATCTGCGGACTCGACCAGGCAGTCCTTCATCGCGGTCGCGATGATCTGGAACCCCGCCTTGTCGAGCGCGGCGCTCACCGCTGACAGCTGAGTGACGACCGTCCTGCAGTCGTTTCCACGCTCGACCGCCGCGATCACGGCCGTCAGCTGTCCCTGGGCGCGCCGCAGCCGGTTCAGGATCTTCCGCTGCGTCTGGACATCCACCGTGGTCATGGCGCTCCTTGCCTCGTCGAGTACACTCACTATACCCCCAGGGGTATTTTGGCAGACGAGAGATATCGAAACGAAGGAGCAGAGAGATGTGTCGTGCGGTGAAGTGTCGGACTTGCGGCAAGACAACCTGGGCGGGGTGCGGCGAGCACATCGAGGCGGTCCGCCGCACGGTGCCCGCATCGCAGTGGTGCTCCGGGCACGAGCCTGAGCCGAGCCCGCGCCGCGGCCTGTCGAAGCTGTTCCAGCGGTGACCACGTCGCTGCGCGTGATCGTCGTCGGCGGTGTGGCCGGAGGCATGTCGGCGGCCACCCGGATGCGCCGCCTCGACGAGACCGCCGACATCACCGTCTTCGAGCGCGGCCCCGAGGTCTCGTACGCCAACTGCGGTCTGCCGTACTACGTCGGGGGAGTCATCGCCGACCGCTCCTCGCTGCTGCTGCAGACCCCTGCATCGCTGCACCGTCGCTTCCGCCTGGATGTGCGCGTGCGCCACGAGGTCGTGCGCATCGACCCGGCGACCAGGTCCGTCCACGTCGTGGACCTCGAGACCGGAGCGGCCAGCACCGAGGCCTACGACAAGCTCATCCTCGCGCTCGGTGCGCGCCCGCGTCGCGACGAGCCGGTCTCGGGCATCCCCACCCTCAGCCTGCGCACCGTCGATGACGCCGACAGGATCCGCACCGCAGTGAGCGACGCGGGCGTTCCGGTCGTCGTCGTCGGCGGCGGCTACACGGGCCTGGAGGCCGTGGAGAACCTCGTCGCCCGGGGCGCGCGCGTCACGCTCGTGCAGCGCGGCGGTCAACTGCTGTCCCCGCTGGACATCGAGATGGCGGCCCCCGTCGAGGCCGCCGTGCGCGAGCGCGGTGTCGAGGTGCGCCTGGGCGTGCAGATCGACCGTATCGAGGACGGCATGGTCATTCTGAGCGACGGCACGGCGATCTGCGCAGCGCTCATCGTCGACGCATCCGGTGTCGTCCCCGAGATCGGTCTTGCCGTCGAGGCCGGACTGCGCATCGGCGAGACCGGAGGCATCTGGGTCGATGAGACCTGCCGCACGAGCGACCCCGACATCTTCGCCGTCGGCGACGGCGTCGAAAAGAGCGACCTCGTCGGCGGCGAGCCCACGCTGGTCACCATGGCGGGCCTGGCGAATCGGCATGGCCGGATGGTCGCCGACGTCATCGCGGGTCGCGCGGCGGCCGCGGCGCCGGCACTGGGCACCGGGATCGTGAAGGTGTTCGACCTCGCCGCCGCGAAGGTCGGATGGAGCGAGAGGCGACTGCGCGCCGCCGGTCGCGACTTCTACGCCGTGCACGTGCACCCGGGATCGCACGCGGGCTACTATCCGGGGGCCGAGGCGTTCTCGATGAAGCTGCTCGCAGACCCCGCGTCCGATCGCATCCTCGGAGCCCAGATCGTCGGGCGCGACGGGGTGGACAAGCGCATCGACGTGATCGCCACCGCCATGCACGCGGGCCTTCCCGCTGCCGAGCTCGCCCACCTCGAACTCGCGTACGCTCCGCAGTTCGGATCGGCCAAGGACGCGGTCAACCTCCTCGGCTACGTCGCGGAGAACACCCGCACCGGCACGACCCCGACGGTGCAGTGGCACGAACTGGACCAGGAACTGGCCGCCGGCGCCGCCCTGATCGATGTGCGCACGGCGCACGAGTTCGCACGGGGCGCCATTCCCGGAGCCGTCAACGTGCCGCTGGACGAGCTGCGCGAGCGCATCGACGAACTGCCGCGTGCGCCTCTCGTGGTGAACTGCCAGGTCGGATTGCGCGGCCACCTCGCCACCCGCATCCTTGCCCAGCGCGGCTTCGCGGTGCGCAACCTCGACGGCGGCTACCAAACGTGGCGCGACGCCCATGCGCGTCAAGAGCCGCGGAGGGCATCGTGACGTCCGGTCGACTCCCGCCGGTCGCGCGGGCGGCCATGTCCGGCGATCACCACCTGCCGCCCGGCGGCCGGCCCGGCATGCTCCCGAGCCGCGAAGACAGCAACGGGTCATAGGCTGAGAGCGATGCCTGAGCCGACCTCACCCGCTTACCGGGCCCTCCGGGCCGCCGCCGTCGACGAGGTCGACCCGGGCGGCCCCGAGGCCGCGCCTGCGATCGCCGCGACGGTCGTGCTCGCGCGCGACGCCGAGGGCGGACCCGAGGTGCTCATGATCGAACGACCCGATCGGGGCTCGTTCGCGGGCGCCTGGGTGTTTCCCGGCGGCAAGCTCGATCCGGGGGATAGAGCAGCGGCGGACGAGCCCGAGGAGCGTGTCGCACGTCGTGCGGGGGTGCGCGAGACCCGCGAGGAGACCGGGCTCGTCGTCGACGCGACGGGCATGGCGACCCACTCCGTGTGGACCCCGCCACCGGGCGCGCGTCCGAGCATCCGCACGTGGTTCTTCGTCGCGCCGGCTCCGGCCGACGAGACCCTCGCGCTCGCCGCCGACGAGGCGGTGTCGGCCGCGTGGACGCGTCCGGCCGACGTGCTGGAGCGCCATGCCCGCGGCGAGCTCATCCTCTACCCGCCGACGTGGGTGACCCTTCACGAGTTCGCGGGACAGGCATCCGTCGACGACCTGCTCGCCCTCTCGCGCCTCGGCGGCGTGCGCCTGTTCGAGTCCCGCGCGCGGCGCGGCCCGCACGGGCGGGTGATGCTGTGGGCCGAGGACGCCGAGTACGACGAGGCGGGGGCCGCCGGCACGGCCCGGCACCGCCTCACCGCCGGTGACGTGCCCTGGACGTACGAGCGCTCGCTCTGACGGTGCTCGTCGCCTGCGCGCCGTGCGGGCTCAGGCGTCGAACAGGCGCCGCAGGTGCGCTCCCACCGCCGTCGTCTCGATGAGGAAGCCGTCGTGGCCGAAGTCGCTGGAAAGCACCACCGCGCGGTCGCCGTCGAGAGTCGTGCCGATGCCGCGCGCGATGCGGTGCTGCCCGTCGACGGGGAACAGCCGGTCGCTGTCGATTCCCAGCACGAGCGTTGTGGCGGTGACCCGGCCCAGCGCCTCTTCGACCCCGCCGCGGTCACGGCCGACGTCGTGCGAGTTCATCGCCTCGACGAGGGTGAGGTATGAGTTCGCGTCGAAGCGGCGCGTGAACTTGTTCCCGTGGAAGTCGAGGTACGACTCCACGGCGAACCGGCCGCCGTGCCCGAGCGGGCTCACGCCCGACTGCCACGACCGCTGGAAGCGCTGGTTGAGTTCGGTGGGGGAGCGGTAGTTCAGCAGCGCCATGCGCCGCGCGAGCGCGAGCCCGCGATGGGGGCCGTCGCCGGCATCGGCGTCGTAGTAGTCGCCGCCCTGGAACCGGGGGTCGATCTGGATCGCTTCGAGCTGCACCGAGTTGAGCGCGATCTGGTCGGCGGTGTTGACCGGAGGCGCCGACAGCACCCCGAGCCGCCGTACGCGCTCGGGGAAGCCGATCGCCCACTCCATCGCGTGCATGCCGCCCATCGATCCGCCGACCACGCCTGCCCACGCGTCGATGCCGAGCGCGTCGGCGAGGCGCACCTGCGCGTTGACCTGGTCGCGGGTCGTGAGGTACGGGAACCGCCAGGCCCACTCCACCCCGTTCGGCGCGATGCTGGCCGGACCGGTCGAGCCCTGGCATCCGCCCAGCATGTTCGGCGCGACCACGAACCACCGGTCGGTGTCGATCGGTGCGCCGGGGCCGACGATGTCGTCCCACCAGCCGGCGGTGGGATGCCCCGGCCCCGCGTCGCCGCGCACGTGGCTGTCGCCGGTCAGCGCGTGCAGCACCAGCACGGCGTTGTCGCGCGCCGCGTTGAGCTCGCCCCAGGTCTCGTACGCGATGCGATAGCCCGGAAGCTCGCCGCCGCCCTCGGTGCGGAACGTGCCGAACGCGGCGAAGCGGCGGTTGCCGGCGGGATCGCCGTCGCGCCACGCGCCGGTCGCCGGGGGCCTGCCCAGCAGTTGGCGCGCGTCGGCCTCCGTCACCGGCGCCGAGGGCACGGTGTCTTCGGAGGTTTGCCAGTCCATTCGTCTATTCTCGCCGGTCAGGGGGCGTGATCCGTCCGCGTTACATGAGCCGGTCGTGCGCGTCGCGCGGCAGTTCCATGCGACCGCTGCGCAAAAAGGGGCGCGCCTGCACGGAACTGGCGCAGTCGCGCCGGACGAGGAGGCAGCGGGCGACGGCTACGCCTCGTCGTCGAGGTCGTGCTCCAGCTCGTCACGGGTGAGGTGCTCGCCGGGCACCGGCGGGTGGAAGGGCGGCGGCGGGGCATCCGGGTCGAACGCCGCAGCGCCCGCCTGCGCGGGATCCTCCGGCTCGAGGATCACGTCGACGTCGCCGTCGATGTCGCGCTCGGTGTCCGGACGCGGCGCGGGCGGCTCGTGGGCGGGCATGAAGGGTTCGACGCTCGACATGGCGGCATGATCTCACGTCGCGGCCGCCAACGGGAGAACCGGCTGAGACGGCGGATGCCCCGACCCGTCGCGAGGCGTGGGCGGGGCATCGGCCACCTTGTCACCCTGGGGTCAGGCGCGCGCGGCCTCGGCGACGCGGCGGGCGGCGCCGAGCGCCTGCTCGAGGTCGGCCTTCAGGTCGTCGATGTTCTCGATGCCGACCGACAGCCGCACCAGGCCCGGCGTGACGCCGGTCGTGAGCTGCTGCTCGGGCGTGAGCTGCGAGTGCGTGGTCGAGGCGGGGTGGATGACCAGCGAGCGCACGTCGCCGATGTTGGCGAGGTGGCTGAACAGGGTCAGCGAGTTCACGAACTCGCGGCCCGCCTCGACGCCGCCCTTCAGCTCGAACGACAGCACCGCGCCCACGCCCTTGGGCGCGTAGCGGTTGGCGGTCGCGTACCAGGGTGAGGTGGGCAGGCCCGAATAGTTGACCGTCGCGACGTCGTCGTGGCTCTCGAGCCACTCGGCGATCTCTTGCGCGTTCTGCACGTGACGCTCGATGCGCAGCGACAGCGTCTCGATGCCCTGCAGCAGCAGCCAGGCGCTGATCGGGGCGATCGCAGAGCCCAGGTCGCGCAGCAGCTGCACGCGCGCCTTGATGATGTAGGCCAGGCCGTCGCCGACGGCGGTGGTGTAGCTGGCGCCGTGGTACGACGGGTCGGGCTCGGTGAGACCGGGGAACTTGTCGACGTGCTGCGACCACGGGAAGCTGCCGCCGTCGACGATCACGCCGCCGATCGTGGTGCCGTGGCCGCCGAGGAACTTCGTGGCCGAGTGCAGCACGATGTCGGCGCCGTGCTCGAACGGACGGATGAGGTAGGGCGTCGCGATCGTGTTGTCGACGATCAGCGGCAGGCCGTTCTCGTGCGCGACGTCGGCGACGGCGCGGATGTCGAGGATGTTGATCTTCGGGTTGCCGATCGTCTCGGCGAAGAACAGCTTCGTGTTGGGGCGCACCGCGTTGCGCCACTCCTCGAGGTCGTCCTGGTTCTCGACGAACGTCGTCTCGATGCCGAGCTTGGCGAGCGTGTACTTGAACAGGTTGTAGGTGCCGCCGTAGATCGACGACGACGAGACGATGTGGTCGCCCGCCTGCGCGATGTTGAGCACCGCGAAGGTCTCGGCCGCCTGGCCGCTCGCCACGAGCAGGGCCCCGGTGCCGCCCTCGAGCGCGGCGATGCGCTGCTCGACGACATCCTGCGTGGGGTTCTGGATGCGCGTGTAGATGTTGCCGAACTCGGCGAGCGCGAAGAGGTTCGCGGCGTGGTCGGCGCTGTCGAAGACGTACGAGGTGGTCTGGTAGATCGGGGTGGCGCGCGACTTCGTCGTCGGGTCGGGCTGGGCGCCCGAGTGGATCTGCTTGGTTTCGAAGCGCCAGTTCTCGGTTGCGGACATGTCGGCTCCTGCGGGTTCGGGGCGACGAGCGGCGTCGCGGGCTTGTCCGAGACTACGAAAGGCGCGCTCCCGTCGACAAGGTGCGGGAAATGTGACGTAACCTCCCGCGCGCCCCCGTTCGCGCCGCTGCGCGCGCCCCGGTCGCACGGACCGATGCCCCCGCGCCCTCTCCCCGCGCCGCTGACGCGCCACGCGGAGCCTCGGTGCGCGTGGGTCCACGGGGGTCGGTAGCGTGGAGACATGGCTGAAAGACGTGCTGTGGTGACGGGGGCGAGTTCGGGGATCGGCGCGGCGGCGGTGCGGGCGCTGCGGCGCGGCGGCTGGGACGTCGTGGCGGTCGCACGGCGCGCCGAGCGGCTGGCAGCCCTCGAGGCCGAGACGGGCGCCGCGGCGTTCGCCGCCGACCTCACGGTGCCCGCCGACGTCGACGCGCTCGCGCAGTGGCTGGCCGACTCCGGCGCGCTGCACGCCCTCGTGCACGTCGCGGGCGGCGCGCGCGGGGCGGACCGCATCGAGCACGGCGATGCCTCGGACTGGACGTGGATGTTCGAGGCCAACGTGCTGTCGGCAAAGCGACTGGTGGCGGCGCTGCTGCCGCAGCTGAGGGCGGGGGCTGAGGCATCCGGTCATGCCGACACGCTCTTCGTCACCTCGACCGCCGCCTTCACGCCCTACCCGGGCGGCGGGGGCTACAACGCGGCGAAGGCGGGCGAGGCGATGGTCGCGCACGTGCTGCGGCAAGAGCTCAACGGCGAGCCGATCCGCGTCATCGAGATCGCGCCCGGCATGGTGCACACCGACGAGTTCACCCTGAACCGGCTGGGCGGAGACGCGGATGCCGCAGCCCGGGTCTACGCGGGCGTCGAGGCCCCGCTCACCGCCGACGACGTCGCCGACGTGATCGCGTACGCGCTGAACCTCCCCGGGCACGTGAACCTCGACCTCGTGACGATGCGCCCGGTGGCGCAGTCCGCGCAGCACCTGCTCGCGCGCGGTCCGCTGCGGGTGCGGGAGGCCGGATGAGCGCGGTGGAGTCCGCGCAGGACGCGAACCCCGAGCGGGAGCGACTCACGTGGGACGCGTTCGGCGAGGCGTCTCGCGACCTCGCGCGCGACATCGTCGCCGACGGGTTCGTGCCCGAGGTCGTCGTGGCGATCGCGCGCGGCGGCCTGCTGCCGGCCGGTGCCATCGCGTACGGCCTGGGGGTCAAGAACTGCGGCGCGATCAACGTCGAGTTCTACACCGGCGTCGGCACCGTGCGGGAAGCCCCCGAGGTGCTGCCGCCCGAGCTCGACATGACCTACCTCGCCCAGCGCCGCGTGCTGCTGGTCGACGACGTCGCCGACAGCGGGCGCACGCTCGCCCTCGCGGTGGCGCTGCTGCGCGAGCGCGGCGCCGACGTGCGCTCGGCGGTGATCTACACGAAGCCGACCACGATCGTGCAGCCCGACTACTCGTGGCGCGACACGGCGCTGTGGATCGACTTCCCGTGGTCCTTGCGCGGGTCGGTCCTCGAGGAGGACGCGGGCTGACATGGCGATGGCCCTTTCCGAGCTCGCCGACGCAGGGCTCATCGACGCCGGGTGGGCGTCGGCGCTCGCACCCGTGGGCCCCGACATCGCCGCGCTCGGCGAGCGCCTGCGCGCCGAGACGGCGGCGGGCAGGCGGTACCTCCCCGCGGGCGACCGCGTGCTGCGCGCGTTCCAGCGGCCGCTGGCGGGCGTCAAGGTGCTGATCGTCGGCCAGGACCCGTACCCCACGCCGGGGCATCCGATCGGCCTGTCCTTCGCCGTCGACCGGCATGTGCGGCCGCTCCCGCGGAGCCTGTCGAACATCTATCAGGAGCTCGACGCCGACCTCGGCATCCCGCCCGCGTCGCACGGCGACCTGTCGGCATGGAGCGACCAGGGCGTCATGCTGCTGAACCGGGTGCTCACGGTCGCTCCCGGTTCGCCCGCCTCGCACCGCGGCTGGGGGTGGGAGAAGGTGACCGAGCACGCGATCCGCACGCTCGTGGGCCGCGACGCGCCGATGGTCGCGATCCTGTGGGGGCGCGATGCTGCGAACCTGCGCCCGCTGCTGGGGCAGAGGCCCATCATCGAGTCGGCGCATCCGTCTCCGCTGTCGGCCTCGCGCGGCTTCTTCGGCTCACGGCCGTTCTCGCGCGCGAACGAACTGCTCGCCGCGCAGGGCGCGGCCCCGGTCGACTGGCGCCTGCCGGAGTGACACCTTCGGCCGTGGCCGCGCGCACGCGTAGGCTGTCACGCGTGCTGGAGGAGGAATACGACAAGACCAAGCGCAGCCTGCCGCGCCACCTTCGGCGCGCCGAGCCCGAGCGGGCGTTCTCGTACACGATCCGTCCTGTGCGCGAGACGGATCTTCCCGACATCCGCGAGATCTACAACTACTACGTCACCAACTCGGTGGTGACCTTCGACGAGAAGAAGCGGACGATCGCGCAGTGGCGCCACAAGCTCGCCCACCTCACCAAGCTCGGCCTGCCGTTCCTGGTGGCCGAATCGCCGTCCGGCCAGGTGCTCGGGTACGCGCTGGTGGCACCGTGGTCGGGCAAGTCCTCGTACCGCTACACCGTCGAGAACTCGATCTACCTCGGGCAGGCTGCCGCCGGCAAGGGACTCGGACGCGCGCTGCTCGAGGCGCTCATCGCCGCGTGCGAGCAGCAGGGCATCCGCGAGATGGTCGCCGTCATCAGCGACAAGGGGGCCGAGGCATCCGTCGCCCTGCACGAGAAGCTGGGCTTCGTCGAGGTGGGGCGCATGGGCCGGGTCGGGTTCAAGTTCGGCCGGTGGCTCGGCACGATCTACCTGCAGAAGTCGCTCAGCCCGGTCAAGTCGAAAAAACGCGGGCTGTTCAGCCGCTGACGACGAATCGGACGGATGCCGCGTGCCCCGCGTTGCGCGCGCCGCACCGTTCGCGCACCCGGCCCGGGAGCGTCATGCGTCCGATCGTGTCGCCGGGTTCATCGCGGGATCGCGGCGTCCTGCATACTCCCGTGATGTGACAGGCTACGACTTCGAGACCCGCCAGATCCACGCCGGCAGCCGCATCGACAGCGACTTCGGCGCGCGCATCACGCCGATCTACCAGACCGCCGGGTATGCGTTCGACGACTTCGACGACGCCCAGTCGCGGTTCGCCGGCACGAAGGCGGGCTACTTCTACTCGCGCAACCTGAACCCGACGAACGCGGTGGCCGAGGAGCGCCTGGCTGACCTCGAGGGCGGCGTCGGGGCGGTGCTCACCAGCAGCGGCCAGGCGGCGATCGCGGCGGTGCTGTTCAGCCTCGCCCCCGCGGGGTCGCGGGTGGTGGCATCCGCCAGTCTGTATCAGGGCACCAAGCTGCTGTTCGACGACTCGCTCGCAGCGCAGGGGATCCGCTTCACCTATGTGCCCGAGTCGGCGCCCGATGAGGTGTGGCGCGACGCTCTGGCGGGCGGCGACGTGCGCGCGGTGTACACCGAGACGATCCCGAACCCCAAGAACGACGTCGTCGACCTCGCGCGGCTGGCGCGTCTCGCGCACGAGACCGGCGTGCCGCTCATCGTCGACAACACCGTCGCGACGCCCTACCTCAGCCGGCCGATCGAGCACGGCGCGGACGTCGTCGTGCACTCCACGTCGAAGTGGCTCGCGGGGCACGGCGCCGTCATCGGGGGCGTCATCGTCGACGCCGGCCGGTTCGACTGGGCCGCGCACGGCGAGAGCTTCGGCGCGCTCACGCGCCCGTCGCCGACGGGGGCGCCCTCGTTCGTGGAGCGGTTCGGCTCGTCGGCTCTCATCGCCCACCTGAAGTCCGTGACGATCGCCAACTACGGTCCGACGATGCCCGCGCTCTCGGCGTTCCTGCTGCTGCAGGGCATCGAGACGCTGTCGGTGCGCATGGACCGGCACGTGGCCAACGCGCAGCACGTGGCCGAGTGGCTCGAGAAGCATCCGGCGGTGGCAGCGGTCGACTACCCGGGCCTGCCCTCGAGCCCGTTCCACGAGCGCGCACGGGAGTATCTGCCGCGCGGCGCCGGCTCGGTGGTGTCGTTCGACCTCGCGGGCGGGCGCGAGGCCGCGATCCGGTTCATCGACGCCCTCGAGCTCATCAGCCGGATGACCCACATCGGCGACGTGCGCACGCTCGCGCTGCACACCGGCAGCACGATCCACGGCAAGCTCACCGAACAGCAGCGCCTCGCCGCGGGCATCACTCCCGGACTCATCCGCCTCTCGGTCGGTCTCGAGAGCGCGCGCGACATCGTCGCCGACCTCGACCGGGGTCTCGCGGCGGCGCACGGCCCCGATCATGACTCCGCATGACCTCGCGCCGCGCCGGGGAGGGCGCCTGTCCTTACGATCGGGGCATGAGCGAATCGTCGTCCTCGCCCGCCGTCTACATCCTGCATGAGAACCCCGAGTGGATCCCGCCGCTGGCCGCGGCGCTCGAGGCAGCCGGCGTGCCGTACCGCGAGTGGCCCCTGACGTCCGGATCGTTCGACCTGTCGGCCGAGCCGCCGCACGGCGTGTTCTGGTCGCGCCTGAGCGCCTCGTCGCACACGCGCGGGCACGAGCACGCGAAGGACCTCTCTCGCGCGCTGCTGCGCTGGCTCGAATCGTGGGGTCGCCCGGTCGTCAACGGCAGCGGCGTGGTCGAGCTCGAGGTGAACAAGGCGGCGCAGTACGCGGCGCTGCGCGCGGCGGGCTTCGAGGTGCCGCACACGATCGTGGTCTTCGGCACCGACGACCTCAAGACGCGGGCGCGCGAGCTGCCGACGCCCTTCATCACGAAGCACAACCAGGGCGGAAAGGGTTTGGGCGTGCGTCGCTTCGACTCGGTCGAGGAGTTCGACGCGTACGTCGACGGGCCCGAGTTCGAGCATCCGGTCGACGGCATCACCCTCCTGCAGGAGTACGTCGTCACCGCGGCCCCCTTCATCACGCGCGCCGAGTTCGTGGGCGGCCGCTTCGTCTACGCGGTGCGCGTGGACACGTCGCAGGGCTCGTTCGAGCTGTGCCCGGCCGAGGCGTGCGCCGTGCCCGTGCAGGGCGGGTTCGCGGGGGCGGTGTGCGATGTTCCGGATGTCGCCGCCGCCGGGGCCGTGAGCATTCAGGGCTTCGCCGGCGCGGCGTGCGAGGTGCCCGAGGGCGGTGCGCCGAGCCTGTTCAGCGAGCGCGACGACATCGACGCCTCGACGCCGCTCATCGCGAAGCTCGAGGGCTTCCTCGCCGAGCAGGGCATCGACGTGGCCGGGGTGGAGTTCTTCGAGACGCCCGACGGGCGACTCGTGCCGTACGACATCAACACGAACACGAACTACAGCCCCGACGTCGAGGCGGTGTCGTCGCGGTCGGCCGCCGCGGCGGTCGCGCGCTTCCTCGGCGCGCAGCTCGCGGCGCGCTACGCGACAGTCTCGGCATGAGGTTCGGCTACTGGACCCCGGTGTTCGGCGGGTGGCTGCGCAACGTCGACATCGAACAGGAGCAGACGCCGCTGACGTTCGCGCATCTGGCCGAGATCGCGCGCACGGCCGAGGCCGTGGGCTTCGACGTGACGCTCATCCCCGAGCTGAACCTCAACGACATCCGCGGCTTCGAGGGCCCGACGTTCGACGCGTGGGCCACAACGACGGCCCTGGCCGCGGTGACCCAGCGCATCGAGCTGATGGTGGCGCTGCGGCCGAGCTACCACCCGCCGGCGCTGGCCGCGAAGCAGGCCGCGACGATCCAGGCGATCTCGGGCGGGCGCTTCACCCTCAACGTCGTGTCGGCGTGGTGGGCCGAAGAGGCCCGCCAGTACGGCGTCGAGTTCCGCGCCCACGACGACCGCTATGCACTGACCGCCGAGTACGTCGAGGTGCTGCGGGGCCTGTGGACCGAGACGCCCTACAGCCACGCGGGGGCCTCGTTCACGCTCGAGGGCACCTACCTCGAGCCCAAGCCCGAGACGCTGCCGCTCATCTACGCCGGAGGTGAGAGCGAGGCGGGCCGCGCGGCCATCAGCGGCTTCGCCGACGCATACCTCACCCATGGCGGAACGGTCGACGAGCTCGCCGCGAAGATCGACGACATGCGGCGCCGGCGCCAGGAGCGCGGCGGCGAGCCCTTCCGCCACTTCGGCATGGCCGCCTACGCGATCGTGCGCGACACCGAGGAGGAGGCGCAGGCCGAGCTGGAGCGCATCACCGACGTGCGCGGAGGCGCCGCCTACGCGTCGTACCAGGAGTTCGTGAGCAAGTCCCAGCTCGACACCCAGGTCGACCTCAAGGACTACTCGGTGTCCAACCGAGGCCTGCGACCGGGGTTCGTCGGCACGCCGAAGCAGGTGGCCGAGAAGATCCTCGCGTTCGAGGCCGTCGGCGTCGACACGCTGCTGCTGCAGTTCTCGCCCGCGCTGGCCGAACTCGAGCGCTTCGCCGAACAGGTCATCCCGCTCGTGCGGGCCGGGTCGGACCGGATCGCGGAGCGCTTCGCGTCGATCGGGTAGGGTCGCGCGCCGCTGATTCGTCGGCGGCATGAGCCGTCATCGCGCTCCCGGGTCGCCAGGGCCGGGTTCACCCGGCTTCTGCGGTCGGCTTCGCCCGGCCTTCCGCAGCCTCGCTCAGCTGTCCTTGCGCGCGGCCTCGAATGAGATCGAGAACCGACCGAGCGGTGTCGTCCTCCTCTTTCGCGATGCCGTACAGGAGCCCGGACGTGGCTGCGGTAACGGCCGACCGGCCGGCTGTTCCGCCGCCGGCGGCGGCTTCGCACCCGCGCCCGTGCGCGGACGTCGGTGTTCAATACTGTTCGAGATATTGATCGGATGAATCGCGCCTGGCTATCCTCCATGCGGCGGCGACGGGCAGGATAACGCCGGTAAAGATCCGATCTATGGGTTGTTGAACTCATTCAATGAAGAACGAGAGGGCATCGTGATCGTGAGACCCAGTACCCCTGATTCCCCCGCGCGGCAGCGGACGCGAACGTCGGTGGGCGTCGCGCTCGCCGTCGCGATGATCGCGAGCCTCGTCAGCGCGGGCAGCGCGCCCGCGGCGGCCGCAGCCGATCCAATCGTGCTGACGGTCTCGCCGACAGGCGCCGGAACCGACTGCACCGCACCGGCGCCGTGCTCACCGAGCACCGCGATCGACCAGCTTCCCGCCACCGCCGCCCGCGGCCAGGCGGTCGTCGAGTTCCTGAGCGGTCGGTATCCACTCCGCGAGACGCTCGTGCTGGGTGCGGACAGCAGCGGCACCGGCGATGCGCCGACGATCCTGCGCGCAGCCGAAGGCGCAGCTCCCATCCTCAGTGGCGGAGTGGAAGTCGGCCAGTGGGAGCCCGTCGACGGCGCCGCGAATCTGTGGCGCGGTCGGGCCGCGGACGGCGGCCCGATCCGGCAGCTGTTCGCCGACGATGTGCGGCTGACGCCCGCGAAGTCCGACCGCTGCAACCCGGGCGATTGCGTCGTCACCCGCGAAGGGCTCACCGGCCCGGGAGCTGCACGGCTCCTGGCGCTCCCGGATGTCGCCGACGTCGAGGCCGTCATCGCGATTCGCTGGCGCAACTACCATTGCGCCGTCGCCCGCACCACCGCGGACGCCCTCATCATGAAACAGCCCTGCTGGGCCAACTCCAGCAGCGGAACCGGGCGCGTCGGTCCGGCCTGGGACACCAAGGCGATCAACAGCCCCGACTATCTGGGGGTGCGAGAGTTCGTCGGATCGGCATCCTTCATCTCGGAGCCTGGCGAGTTCGCATACGACTCCGCCGCAAAGACCGTCACCTACCAGGCCGCCGACGGCGAGGACCCCAACGCCCGGACGTTCTACACGCCGCGACTGGAGACCCTGCTGCGGATCGCGGGAACCGCGAGCGATCCGGTACACGACGTGCGCGTCGAACGACTCGGCTTCCAGCACAGCGCCTGGCTGCAGCCCGGCACCGCCGAGGGGTATGCGGGAATGCAGGCGGGTCTGACCCTCACCGGTGAGACCGGCCCGCGAGACGCGGCCGGCCGCTATTACACCAAGCCCGCGTCAGCCATCCTCGTGCGCAGCGGACGATCGGTGCTTCTCGACGCGGTGCGGGTGCTGCACACCGGAGGCGCAGGCGTCGTGCTCGAAGCAGGCACGCAGTCCAGCGGCGTCACGCACTCGCATTTCGAAGACCTGTCCTCGGGCGCGATCTACACCGGCGACATGGAGCCGAACCCGCCGGCCGAGTTGGAATCGCGGTCGAACACGTACGAGCACAACGTCGTCCGCAGCCCCGGCCGGGAGTACACGGACGCCGTGGGGATCTGGGGCGGGTACGAAGCCGAGACCTCCATCAGCCACAACACCCTCGAGCAGCTGCCGTACTCGGGCATCTCGCTGGGCTGGGGATGGAATCAGACGGTCGCACGAAGCCCCTACATGAAGGACAACCGCATCGACGCCAACCGCATCATCGACGCGGTCATGCCCTGGTCCGAGCAGCACGACGCCGGCGCGATCTACACCCAGGGACCGCAGCCGGGATCGACGATCAACGAGAACTACATCCACAAGCACTACGACGCGAACGCCATCTACCTCGACGAGCAGAGCTCCCACTTCACGGTCAACCGCAACGTGATCACCGGCAGCCCAGGCTCCACCTGGTTGTCGAACTGGGCGGCATACGGAATCAACAACAGCGCCTCAGGCAACTGGTCCACGGGCAAGCCGCGCAAGATGAACGGCAATGGCAGCACGCAGACCGATCAGCACGAGTCGCTGACCTACCTGCCGGCAGCCGCGACGGCCGTCGCCGCCGCAGCCGGCGCCAACCCACCCGGTGAGGTGTTCGCTCCCGCGCCCCTTCAGATCACCGTGGCCAGGACCCAACCGCTGGTGGCCGGCGTGCCCGCGCGCATCGACGTCGCGGTGACCAATGCGGACGGTGAGAACACACTCGACTCGCTTCAGGTGTCGGTCGAATGGCCCGACGGCTGGAGCGTCGTCGCCGCGTCGCCCGGCACCTTCACCGGCGTCGCCCCCGGAGCCACGAGCACCGCCGCCTTCGACGTCACCCCCGTCGGCGGATTCTCGGCGGGAGTTCCGGTGACCGTGACAGCGACGGCCGATGACGCTGAGAGCGACGACACCGTCACCACGACCGTGCCGCTCATCGTCGTGGCCGGGGCCAATCTCGCGCTGGGCAGACCGGCGACGCAGTCCAGCACCTTCGTGTTCCAATCCGGCGCGCGTCTGGAGCCCGCAGCGGCCGTCGACGGTTCGACGGCCGGCACCAGCTACCAGCACACCGCACAGGGAGACGACCGGCCCTGGTGGCAGGTCGACCTGGGATCGGTGTCGCGGATCGGCGGCCTGATCCTGTGGAACCGGACCGACTGCTGCCAGTCGCGGGCGTCCGGAATCTGGGTGTTCGTCTCGGACGATCCGATCACGCAGGACGACCCCGCGCTCGTCGGTGCGGATGAGGCAGTCCGCTCGTACTTCCTCGCCGAGACCGTCGGACGCCCGTCCGCATTGCCCATCGACGCACGGGGCCGCTATGTGCGCTTGCAGTTGGACACCGCGGCCACCATGCTGAGCCTGGCCGAAGTGCAGGTGTTCGGCCAAGCCGATCCCGTCCCGCAACCGGTGGAGGTCACAGCGAGTCCGCGATGCCTCGCAGGAAAGGCGTATCTGTACGCCTCGGCGGTGAACGTGTCGGATCGACCGCTCGACCTCACGCTGAGCTCTGCCTTCGGGACGAAGACGCTGCGCGACCTCGCCCCGGGAAAGACTGCGGCGGCCGGCTTCCCCGTGCGCTCCACCTCGATCGACGCCGGTGCGCTCACCGCGACCATCCCCGGCAGCGACCCGGTCACCGTCGCCTATCCGGCCCTCTCATGCGCGGGCTGATTCGCGAGCCTGCGAGCACACCCGCGCCCTCCGCGACCGCATTCGACTCGGCATCCCCATCCACTCCCGACAGGACCCCATCATGACGAAACCGCTGAAGATCACGACCGGACTGCTGGCCATCGCTGCACTCGCGACCTCCGGATCGGCCATCGCCGCCGCCGCCGAACCGCCCGACGATGACGGCAAGGTCGAAGTCACCGTCGAGATCGCGCAGATTGACCAGCCCGGGGTGCTCGCCATGACCGTGGCCGGAGGCAGCGTCGCACTCGCAGAGAACGGGTCGGATCCCTTGCGCCGACGCTTCACGGGCGCGCTGCCGAGCGTCACCGTGACCGACACCCGTTCGCTCGACGAGATACGCCCCGGCGCGTCATGGTACGTCCTGGGCACGGCGTCGGACTTCATCGGCGCGACCGGTCAGGCACCGATTCCGGCTGCGAATCTCGGCTGGACGCCCAAGCTCGTCGACTACAGCGGCTCTGGAGAGGCGTTCGCGGGCGAACCCGTGCGCGGCGCCCTCGACGG
This sequence comes from Microbacterium sp. BWT-B31, assembly GCF_041379855.1. NCBI lineage: Bacteria > Bacillati > Actinomycetota > Actinomycetes > Micrococcales > Microbacteriaceae > Microbacterium > Microbacterium sp. BWT-B31. The sequence continues at coordinate 219,841 of NZ_JBFECU010000003.1, read as the reverse complement.
CGGTTCGGGGTTGACCACGAGCGAGCTGCTGGCGAGCACGCTGGACTCGGCCTCGGTCAACGCGGAAGGCTCCTGGACGGCGTCGGCCGACCTCGCGCTGTCCACGGCCCCCGATGTCGCACCGGGCGTCTACGCCTCGACGATCACGCTCTCGCTGTTCGAATGAACGCGCGCATCCGCGCCCTCGGCGCCGCCCGATGGATTCGGCAGGCGGTGGCCGCGGCGACGGCGATCGCCCTGGTGGCGATCGGCGAGCCGGTCGCGTCCGCGGCGGCGCCTGCCCCCGACGATGGCGCGGTCACCTGGTCGGTGCGTCCGGCCGGCCCGATGGGCGCGGACGGTCGATCCTGGGTCGAGTCGACGCTCGACCCGGGATCGACGTCGCACGAGTACCTGGAGGTGCGCAACCTCGGCCGGCAGGACGCGGAGTTCGTCCTCCAGGCGGCGGACGGCTACTTCACCGACACCGGACGGTTCAACATCCTGCCCCGGTCGGAGGCCTCGGTCGGCGCGGGGAGCTGGATCTCTCTTCCCGAGAGCGCGCACGTTCCGGCAGGGACGGCAGCCGTCGTCCCGTTCACCATTCACGTGCCCGAGAACGCGTCCCCGGGTGATCATCCGGCGGGAGTCGCCGCCGGAATCGCCGCCGAGGGCAGCGGATCCGGAGCGAACGTGGTCGGTGTGGACAGTCGCATCGGGTTTCGGGTCATGATCCGCGTTGCCGGTGAACTGACGCCGAGCCTCGCCGTGGAGGCCTTGGGCGACTACCACGGTTCGCTGAACCCGTTCCAGCCCGGCAGCGTCACTGTCCGCTACACGGTTCGCAACACCGGCAACACCCGCCTCGGGATCGGCCTCACCGGCCAGAGCGCCGCCGCCTCTGGCGCCGCGAGGCGCGTGAACCCCGGGACCGTGCGAGAACTGGCCCCCGGCGACGTCCGCACAGGCGCCTTCGTGCTGGACGATGTGTGGCCGACCGGCCTCGTCGGCGTGAGCGTCGCCGTCGACGCCGCGACGATTCCGGGCTCGGATGTGAGTGTGCCCACGGCGCGCACAGAGGTGCTCGTCACAGCGATCCCCTGGACGCAGCTGACGCTCGGACTGCTCGTCGCACTCCTGGTCATGCTGGTCGTCCGCCGCCTCGGCGCGGGTCGTCGTGCTCGTGGTCGGCAGCTTCGGCGCGGGCCGTCATATGCGGGCGGGGACGAACTCAGCGCCGAGGAGTGACGGTCCCCCGAGCGGTGAGGACGGGGCGGACGGTGAGGTCGAGTGGTCCGCCCCGCACCTCACCTCACCGTCCGCGACTCGACAGTGCGTCGCGGCGGCGCCAGGACGCGGCCAGAACAGCCCCGCCGGCCAGCAGCAGCAGCGCTGCCCCGATGGCGGCACCCACGGGAAGCACCGATCCGGTGAAGGGCAGCTCGCTTCGGGACGGCGGCGGCGCGATCGGATTCTCGGTGCACCTCGGGTCGCTTGCGACGCACACACCCGCGGGCTCCAGCCCCGCAGGGGTCAGGAAGTTGACGAGGTGGCGGTCTCCCGAACCGGGGTTCGAAGCCACGCGCACGGTGTAGCTGACCGTCGCTCGCTCGCCCGGTGCGAGCGGGCCCGTGATGGTGAGCTGACCGCCCGTGGGGCCATCGGCCGACAGCTGGCCGCTGGCTGTCACCGCGCCCACGAGTTCGGCGTCGTCGAGGACTCCCGCCAGGTGATCGACGAAGGCGACGTCGCCGGGGGCGGCGCCGTCGTTCTCGAATGCGAGCGTGTAGACGAGTTCGTTGCCGGCATGCACGGTCGAGCCCGATTCCGGGTCGACGCTCTTGACGGCGACGATCCGCGGCACGCCGTGCTCCGTGCATGAGACAGCGCTGTCGTCGCAGCCGGAATGCTCGCGACCGTTCTCCGCGAGCAGGTTGGCGAGACGGTCGTCCCCGCGCTCGTCGTCCGCACGGACCGTCACCTCGTAGGACACCACGGCGGTCTCGCCCGGCAGAAGCGGACCCTCTATCCGCAGCTGTTCTCCGGTGAGAACGGCCGCTATCGCCGGGTTCGAGGACTGCGGTCCGGCCGTGAGCGCGGCATCGTCGAGGACGTCTCGAAGGTCGTCGGTGTAGTCCGCCTCCGCGGCCGCCTCGCCCGAGTTCGTGAACGTCAGCGTGTAGGCGACGACCTGGCCGGGGATCACTCTGGACCCGGTCTCCGGATCGGACCGCTTCGAGGCCTCGAGGGCGGGCAGGGGCGTCACCGTGCACGTCGGATCCTCTGCGGCGCACTCGGCCGGCGCAGCGTCACCCGGCGCGAGGAGGAAGTTGACGGCGGTGTTGTTGCCGCGCTCGTCCACGTCCTTCAGGGTGACGCTGTACGTCACTTTCGCCCGCCCGCCCGCGGGGAGTGTGCCGCGGATCGAGAACGCGTCGCCGACGACGTTCGTGGTGGTCACGGTCGCCGCGTCCGACGTCGGCTGCTGCAGCAGGGTCGCGTCGTCGAGGACGTCGGTGAGGATGTCGTCACGATCGACGACCATGAGCGTTGCCCCGGTGTTCACGATGTCGATCGTGTACGTGAGCACCGATCCAGCGCGCAGCGGGGAGGCGGACGCCGTGACCGACTTGACGAAGGAGATCGCTCCGATGGGGGTCGCCGTGCAGTCCGGGAACTGCGGGTCGGCCGGTTGGCACTCGTTGCTCTGCGGTGGCGTCTGCGGATCGTCCGGATCGTCCGGCACGAGGAAGTTCGCCGCGTGATCGTCCCCGCGGCTGCCGTCCGGCTTGACGGTGGCGGCGTAGGTCACGGTCGCGATCGTGTTCGGCGCGACCGTGCCGGTGATCGTGATGCGATCGACATCGCGGACGACGGACAGCGTGTCCGAAGTCGGCTCGGACGTGATCTCGGCATCGTCGACGAGGTGTTCGAGAAGATCGACGGCACTGACGACGGCGTCGGCCAGTCCCTCGTTCTCGAAGAACAGTGTGTATGTGAGCACGGATCCCTCGACGGCCGGGACGTCGGACGAGGTGACCGTCTTCCACATGTTGAGGGCTGCGCCAGGGACGGCCGTGGTGGCGCACGGCTCCTGGCCGGCTGCGAGGTCGACCTCGTCGACGCAGGCTGAGTTCTCCAGCACCCGATCGCCCGCTCCGGTGTAGACGACCTCGTACGAGATCGACGCGCTGGCTCCCGCAGCGAGGGGGCCCGACCACGACAGCACACCATCGAGATGCGAGACCTGCCCGGCCGAGGCGGTGATCGTCGCGAGGTCGAGCGTCGCATCGTCGAGCACGCCGGCCAGATCGTCGGTCGCCGAGGCGGGCGCCGCTTCCGTGAAATCGCCTGGGCCGGGGTTGGTGACCGTCACGGTGTAGCGCAGCCGTTCGCCGACGGCCGGCAGTTCCGTGCGATCGGTGGTCTTGGTGATGCTGAGCTTCGGCAGAAGGAACTCGGTCGTCGCGCACGGCTCGGCTGCGAACAGACTTCTCGCGGTGGTTCCGTCGCAGTCGGGTGTCGTGGGCGTGGACGGGTCGGCCGGCTGCCAGGCGACGTTGCGCACCCTGCCGTCGCCTCCGGGCTGCAGCGTCACGGAGTAGGTCAGGCTCACCGACCTGCCCGACGCCAGCGGCCCGGACCACTGCAGCAGCGGCTCGGCATACTGCACCCAGCCGCCGGGACGGGTCGGGTGCGCGTCGAGGTTGTAGACCGCGTCGTCGAGCACTGCGGACAGGTCGTCGATGATGACCGCCGGCTGCGCCTCGGTGTAGTCGCCGGCGCCGATGTTGGTCGCTGTCACCGTGTAGGTGACCGTGTCTGGCGGACGCGACGCGGACGTCGCATCCGTCGTCTTCTCGATCGCCAGCCAGACCGCGCACGACTCCGCGGTGTCCGCATCATTGTCGTGCTCGGGATCCGCTTCGTTTCCGATCACGGTCGCGGTGTTCGTGAGGCACACGTCCGGCTCCACGTAGGCATCGGCGGAGATCTGCATCGTGACGGCGTCGCCGGGCGCCATCCGGCCGCCGTTGATCTTGATCACACCGTCTTCGACCACCGACATCGCGGGGCCGGTGACGACGATATTCTCAAGGTTCGGGTCCAGCGGGTCGATCACCAGCCACCCGCTCGAGATGCCGGGCCCGTCGTTGGTGACGGTGAGCTCGTACGTGACACGACCTCCCGCCTCGAACATGGCAGGCGTGGTCTTCTCGATGCGAAGATCCGCAGGAAGCCCCGGGATGGCCGTACCGTCGTTTCCACTCGAGGCCGGCCCGTCGACGAGGGTCACCAGTTCGATGACGGGCGACTCCGTCGTCGCGCCGGTGATCTTCACCTGCGCGATCGTTCCTGTCGCGTTATTCGAGAACCCGAGATTTCCGTTGCCGAACCGCCATACCGCTCCCCACGGACCGGTGAACTCGGCGGGGATCACGCCGGGGAAGAATTTGACCTCGCCCGTCCTGGGGTCGATTCGCAGGATGCTGTTGTGTTGCGGCCCTTCGAGGTAGTTGATCGCCCAGAAATAGCCGCCCTGATACTCCATGTCGGCGAAGACCCACTGGCCGCTCAGGGGGAGCACGGCGTTGATCGAGCCGGTCTGCACGTTGGCCGCGTACAGCATCGGATACAGCTCCGAAGTGCCGTGGGTCGTGTACAGCAGTCCATCCTCCGGATTGAACGCACCGATCCACTGGGTTGCTCCGAACAGGTTCCCACCCACTCGAGCGACCGTGCCGCTCTGTCCGATCCGCACGAGTGATCTGGCCGGAATATCCCCGATGTCCGACACGACCGCGCCGTAGATGTATCCGTCCGCACTGTTGAACGCGATCGCGTTGTACGTTCCCCCAGTCAGGGCCGGCCCTTCCGGGGAGAAGGCATAGCTTCCGTCGCCGGACGTCTCGGCGCGGTACAGGCCCGTCGTCCCCCCAAGGGCGGACTGGGCGACGAACACGGTCGGCACGTTCGAGTCGAAACGGTCTCCCGGCGCCGCCGTCGCCGGGAGAGGGGACGCGAGGGCCGCGCCGACCATTCCGAGAAGCGCTGCGGCGGCCAGTGCCGGGTGGGTGCGAGCCAGCCGGTGTCGGGGGCGTGGGGTGCCCTCGTCTTGCCTGCTTCGGTGCACCGTCAGCGTTCGTGTCTTCGGTCGCATCACACGCAATCCCGATCTCGTCGGCAGCTCGTAGGTCCGAGGGCGGAGGTCTTGTCGCCTCGCGCGCCTCATTGCTCTCTGTCTAACGCGACGCGGGGGTGCTCACCCACGGATGCGGGTCGCCGACGGCCGATCTGAGGGCGCGGAGCGGCGGGATGAGTGTCGTTCCACAAGCCGCATGAGTGGACGCGGCTCAGGCAGCCCCGTCCGGCCTGTGCTCTGGGGCCTTCGCGGCCGCAGGGAGCAAGCGCGTCGGCAGGTTACGCCGCGCGCTGGTCGTGGTCGGCAAAGCGCAGGGGCGCCACGGGCACGTCGAGGTTCGCGCCCCCACGGTAGCGCGTTGCGATGTGGGTCGACGGCAGACGGTCGCCGCGGCCGAACAGGGCGTCGCGCAGGGTCGTGGGCTCGCCTCCGGCCGGTTCGAGGCGTCCGCGGCGGCGAAGCTCGGGCACGACGAGCTCGGTGAAGTCCTGCGCTGTGCCGAAGGAGTGGTACTGGCGCAGGTTGATGCCGTCGACGCCGTCCTCATCGAGCCACTTCTCGATCTGGTCGGCGACGGTCGTCGGCGAGCCGGCGACGAAGAACCGCCCCTCGCGGCTGCTGCGAAGCCCGTCGAGCGCCTCGCCGACGGTCTTGTGCAGCGGCAGGAACGGCACGTCCTGGGGTTCGAGCCCCGCCTTGGCGACGGCCTCGGCGACGGTGACGTGGCGGGGGTGGGCGGTCAGGTCGAGCCGCGCGCCGCCGTGGGCGAGGATGCCGTCGACGCTCAGGTTCGACTGGAACGTGCGCCACTTGTCGGCGGCCTCCTCGTCGTCGCGGCCCACCACGACCCCGGCCTGCACGATGAATCTGATGTCGTCACGCGAGCGGCCGTGACGCTCGGCGGCGGCGGTCATGCTCGCGACGTTGCGGTGGAAGTCCGCCGTCGTGCGCCCACCGGTGAAGACGAGCTCGGCGTGCCGGCCGGCGAACTCGGTGCCGGCGGGGGAGCCGGTCGCCTGGTACAGCACGGGTGTGCGCTGCGGCGACGGCTGGGCGAGGTGGGGGCCTGCGACGCGGTAGTGCTCGCCGACATGGTCGATGTAGCGCACCTTGGCGGGATCGGTGTACACGTGCCGCTCGCGGTCGATCACGACCGCGTCGTCGTCCCACGAGCCCTCCCACAGCTTGTACACCACGTCGAGGAACTCGTCGGCGATCTCGTAGCGCCGGTCGTGCGGGATCTCGCCGTCGAGCCCGAAATTGCGCGCCGCGTTGGGCAGGTACGAGGTCACGATGTTCCAGCCGAACCGCCCCTTGGTGAGGTGGTCGAGGGTCGAGGCGCGCCGCGCGAAAGTGAACGGCGGCTCGTAGCTCGTCGAGAAGGTCGCCCCGAAGCCGAGGCGCTTGGTGACCGCCGCCATCGCCGGGATCACCAGCAGCGGGTCGTTCGACGGGATCTGCAGACCCTCGCGGATCGCGGTCTCGGGCCCGTCCCGGAAGGTGTCGTAGGCGCCGACGACATCCGCCAGGAAGACCCCGTGGAAGCCGCCCGACTCGAGGATCTGGGCGAGCTCGGTCCAGTATTCGAGCTCGTTGAAACGGTGCCGGTTGTTTCCGGGCAGCGACCACAGTCCGTGGCTGATGTGGCTCACCGTGTTCATCTCGAACAGGTTCAGGATGAGCTTCTTGGGCTCGGACAAGGTCGTGCCTTTCGATCAGGACTCGCCGGTGCTCCACCAGCCGGCGACGGGAACGTCGTTGAGGAGCAGGTCGCCCAGTGCGCGGGCTTTGTAGCGGGCGGGATTGTGGGATGCCACGGTGCGGGCGTTGCGCCAGTGGCGGTCCAGCGCAAGCCCGACGTCGGTCGCGCTCGCGCCGCCGACCTCGAACAGGCGGGTCGCGGCATCCAGCACCGCGGGAAGCACCACGAGCTGGGCGCGTGCGGTGTCGGCGTCAGCGGTTTCGACCAGCGCGCGCAGCTGGTCGTCGGGGGCGCCCTGCAGGAACGCGGCGGTGGAGCGGTCGAGCGCGCGCGCGATCGCGGCGACCGCGGAGTCGGCCGAGAACCGGGCCGCGTCGAGGTCGCCGAGCGTCTCTTGCACGAGGGGGTCCTCGCGCGCGGTCGGGGCGCTCCCGTGGCTGTAGCTGCGCGTGCGCGCGCGCACGAAGCGCACCGCGTCGTCGACGATCGCCCGGCCGATGCCGGCGACGACGGCCAGCAGCACCAGCTGCACGAACGCCGAGCCGTGCGACGGCCGCTCCCCGCGGCGCAGCCGCACCACGTCGGCGTCCGTCACCCCCACGTTCTCGAACACCGTCGTGCCGCTGCCGGTGAGCCGCTGCCCGAAGCCGGTCCAGTCGTCGATGCGGCGCACGCCGGGCGCGTCGGTCGCGACGAGCGCGCTGACGAGATCGCCGTGGTCGTCGACCGCCGCCACGCCGGTGAAGTCGGCGAAGAGCGTGCCGGTGGAGTAGTACTTCGTGCCGTCGAGGCGCAGGCCGCCGTCGCTGGCCCGCGTCAGCCTCGTGTCGTACGAGCCGACCTTCGCGGCCGAGCGCTCGTGCGAGGCGTTGCCGATGATGCGGCCTGCGGCAACGAGCGCGAGCCGCGCGTCGCGCTCGGGCGAGGGCGGCGACAGCACGGTGCGGTCGACGAAGCTGAAGTGCGAGCGGAACAGCTGCGCGAGATTCGGGTCGCGCCGCGCGAGCTCGGCGAGAAGGTCGAAGAACTCGGCATGGGATGCGCCGTGTCCGCCGTGCTCGACGGGCAGTGTCACGCGCGTGAAGCCGGCTGCGCGCAGCCGCTCGACCTCGGCGTAGGGCAGCCGGTGGTCGCGCTCGCGCTCGACGGCGCCCTCGCCGACCTCGTCGAACACGGGAGCGAAGCGCGAGACGAGATCCGCTGATGCCGCCGCCGTCGCAGGCTCGGCGAGCGTCATCGCGCGACCCCCTGGGCGGCGGCGTCCTCCGCCACGGTGGGTGCGGCGGGAGCCGTAGGCGCGGCCGGCGCACCCCAGTCGGGGAGGGTGCCGTTGAGCTCCCACTCGCCGAGCGCGGCGGCGCGCTGCGCGGCGGGGTTGTGCGAGGCGACCGTGCGGACGTTGCGCCAGTGCCGGTCGAGTCCGAGCGACGTGCTCACCGCGCTCGCGCCGCCCACCTCGAACAGCCGGCTCGTCGCGTCGAGGGCGAGCGGCAGCACGAGCTGCTGCACGCGGAACACCTCCAGCTGCGCGTCGCGTGCCGCGCCCTCGGCCGCCGTTTTGGACCGGATGCCCTCGAGCGTGCGGTCGAGCGTGCGCGCGCTGTCGAGCACGAGCGCGCGCGTGCCGTGGGCGGCACTGGTCAGCGCGCCCACCACCGACTGCACGAGCCGGTCGTCGCGAGGGCGGAATTCGCCCGCGAACCCGAACGTGCGGCGGCGCTCGCGCACGAACGCGACGGTGTCCTCGAGCGCCCGCTGGACGATGCCCGCGACCACGGCGAGCAGCACCAGCTGGAAGACGGACCCGAGGTACGGCCAGGCGGCGGCATCCGCTCGTCCTCTCCCGACCTCGTCCTCGTCGACCAGCACCGCCTCGAAGGTCGTCGTGCCGCTGCCGGTCAGGCGCTGCCCGAAGCCGTCCCAGTCGTCGATCGACCGTACGCCGGCAAGCGCCGCCGAGACGGTGACGGCCACGCGCTCGTCGCCGTCGAGGGCGGCCAGGTGGATCCAGTCGGCATAGATGCTGCCGGTCGTGTAGTACTTGGCGCCCGTGAGCCTCAGCGCGCCGTCGGAGTCGCGCTCGAGCCGCGTGCTGAGCTCGCTGAGCTCCTGACGCTCGGCCTGGGCGTTGCCGACGAGGTCGCCGCGGACCAGGCGCGCCGCCCAGCGCGCCTCGCGCGCGGTCGGCTCGACGCCGTCGCGCAGGCCCGCGAGCAGCAGCGACTCCACGAACGCGACGTGCCCGCGGGTGAGATGCGCGAGGTTCGAGTCCGCCGTCGCGAGGTCGATGAGCACCTCGAACACCTGCTCGAGCGAGAGCCCCGCGCCGCCGAGGTCGCGGGGCACCCGCAGCGAGCCGAAGCCCAGGCTCTGCAGCTGCGCGACCTCGTCGAACAGCAGCCGGCGGTCGGTCTCGCGCGCGAGCGCGTCCACGCGCAGGCGGGCCAGGAACGCGTCGAACCTCGCGCGATCGAAGGTCCCCCGGGCGCCCGCATCCGGATGCATCGGATCAGCCATCTCGCCGCCCTACACGTTCTCGTGCATCACCCGGCGGGCGACGCGGTTGCCGATGAACTGGATGACCTGCACCAGCAGGATGATCACCGCGATGACCACGAACATCACGAACCAGTCGAAGCGCTGGTAGCCGTACGTGATCGCGAGGTTGCCGAGACCGCCCGCGCCGATGACGCCCGCGACCGCGGTGGCGTCCACGAGCGCGACGAAGATGTACGTCAGGCCGAGCGTGAGCGGGCCCAGAGCCTCGGGGACGACGATCGTGAACAGCACGTGCGCGGGGCGCGCGCCCATCGCGTTGCCGGCCTCGATGACCCCGGGATCCACCGCGACCAGGTTCGACTCGGCGATGCGGGCGATCGCGACGCTGGCGACGACGGCGAGCGAGAAGATCGCCGCGACCGGGCCGATGCCCGTGCCCATCACGATGCGCGTCACCGGGATCAGGGCGACGGCGACGATGATGAACGGGATCGGCCGGATGACGTTGATGATGGCGTTGAGCACCGTGAACACGGGCCCGTTCTCGAGCAGGTTGCCCTTGCGCGTCGCGTAGAGCACGAGTCCGAGGAGCACCCCCGCGATCGACGCGAACAGGAACGCGCCGGTCACCATGATGAGGGTCTCGCCGAGCGCCTTGAGGATCTTCGGCAGCAGGGTGTCGAGGTCGATGCTAGGCAACGCGGGCCTCCTGGGTCGTGAAGCGGACCGGCGCGGGGGAGGGGCCTGCGGCGTCGATCGCGGCCGCGTCGTCGGCGATCGCGTCGCGGGCGCCTTCGCCCAGCTCGTCGACCTCGGCGACCCCGCGCAGATCGGCGATCGCGGCATCCACCCGCCGGTCGTGGCCGAGCAGTTCGACGGTGATGGTGCCGAACAGGCGAGACTGCAGCTCGCTCACGCCGCCGTACACGACGTTGAAGTCGACGTCGTGCGTGCGCGCGATGCGCGAGAGGAAGGGGTCGTTGGTCTCGCGGTTGCCGACGTGGATGCGCACGAGCCGGCCGTCGTGCACGCGGCGGATGCGCTCGAGGGTCGCCTCGGCCGCCTCATGGTGCAGCACCGAGCCGACGAAGCGGCGGGTCGTGGCATCCTGCGGCTTGGAAAACACGTCATAGACCGTGCCGTGCTCAACGACCCGGCCGTCCTGCATGACGGCGACCTTGTTCGCGATCTTGCGGATGACGTCCATCTCGTGCGTCACGAGCAGGATCGTCACGCCGTACTCGCGGTTGACCCGCTGCAGCAGCTCGAGCACCTCGCCGGTCGTCTGCGGGTCGAGCGCGCTCGTCGCCTCGTCGCTGATCAGGATGTCGGGGCGGTTCGCCAGAGCCCGCGCGATGCCCACGCGCTGCTTCTGACCGCCCGAGAGGCGGTTCGGGTACTGCAGGGCCTTGTCGGTGAGGCCGACGAAGTCCAGAAGCTCCTCGACGCGATCGAGGAGCTCGGCGTGGGGCACCCCGGCGAGCTTGAGGGGGTAGGCCACGTTCTTGTACACGCTGCGCGAGTTCAGCAGGTTGAACTGCTGGAAGATCATGCCGATGCGCTGGCGCTGCAAACTGAGCTCCCGCGGGTTCAGCGCGGCGACGTCGCGGCCGTCGACGACGACGCGCCCGCTGGTGGGCCGCTCCAGCGCGTTCACGGTGCGCAGCAGCGTCGACTTGCCGGCGCCGGAGTAGCCGACGATGCCGTAGACGTCGCCGTGGTCGACGGTGAGGTTCACGTTCTTGAGCGCGTCGAACGCGCGGCCGTTCACGGTGAACGTCTTCGACACGTCTTGGAAGGCGATGGCGGTGGTCATGATTCTCCTGACGGGAAAGCGGACGACGACGCGGTGATCGGGCCGCGGGGATGCCGCGACCCGATCACCGGACGGACTCAGCTGTGCGCGCGAGCGAAGTCCTCGAGCTCGGCGACCTTGTCCTGCAGGCGCTGAGGGTCGATGTCGACGATCACCGAGGCTCCGTGGGAGTCCTCGTCGAGAGCGGCTGCGACGCGCGGGTCGGCGTAGACCTCCTTGAGGATCTCCCACGCCGGGCTGTCGGCGTTGTCGGCGCGGGTGGCGACGAAATTGACGTACGGCAGCGAGTGGTCCGAGAGCGCGTCGTCGAGGTACAGCGCGTCATCGGCCGTGATGCCCTGGCTGGGATCGAAATAGCTCGTGCCCACGACGACCGCCGAGATCGTCGGGTCATCGAGCTGCTGCGGGATCGTGAGCGCCTTGATCTCGACGAACTCGAGGTTCTTCGGGTTCGACGTGATGTCGTCGACCGTCGGGAAGATGCCCGCCTCGGGATCGACCTCGATGAGGCCCGCCGCCTGCAGGATGCCCAGCGCGCGTCCGCCGTTCGAAGCGTCATCGGGGATCACGACGCGGGAGCCGTCGGCGAGGTCGGCGAGGTCGGTGAGCGTCGACGAGAAGATGCCCCACTGCACGATCACCGTCGAGACGACCGGCACGAGGTCGGCGTCGTTCTCGACATTGAAGGCGCTGAGGAACGCGCCGTGCTGGAACGCGTTGGCATCGACCTCGCCCGAGACGAGCGACGTGTTGGGCAGGGTCCAGTCGTCGGTGAAGTTCACCCACTCGACCTCGAGGCCCTTCTCTGCCGCGACGAGCTTCACGGCGTCGTTGAGGGCGCTCTCGCCGGCGCCGGCGATCGTCAGCTGGATGGGCGCTGCGGCGGCCGACGCGTCGTCGACGGGCTTGGGCGAGAAGGCGATGACGGCGAAGACGACGGCGGCGACGATCGCCGCGACGGCGATGACGGCGCCGACGATGACGCCGGTGCGACGCCGCTTGCGTCCGGCCTCGACGGAGGCGCGCAGATCGCTCTGGCCCTCCGGCGGTGCCTGGGTGGTGTTGGTCATGATGTGCTCCTGGGTGCGTGGATGTCGCAGCGGTGGGCCACCGCCGGCATCGCACCATCGTGCGGGGCGGCGCGGGGCGGCGGCAACGCGGCTCGACACGCGTCGTCGCGCCGCGAAATGCTTCGTGACGCAGCGTCACACTGCTTCACACAGGCGCCCGGATCCGCCCCGTTCGGGGCGGCGCGCAGAGCGCTCGCCCTAGACTCCGCCCGGCGACGCGGCTCGACGCGGCGACGGGGCGCGCGGCGGCGCGGCCGTCGCGCGCACCTCGTCGATGAGGGCGCGCCACGGGCCGTCGACCTCCTCGTCGGCGAGGGTCGCGTCGCGCTCGTCGTCTGCGCAGCGCGCGCGCACGTCCCACGAGAAGCGGTCGGCGCCGCGCCCGTCGCCGGTCGCGGCCTCCCACGGGCAGTCGTCGATCAACGCGATCCAGCGCTCGCGTTCCTCGGGCGGCGGCACGGCGCGCCACTCGCGGCGAAGGCCCGCGATGCCGCCGGTGCGCACCACCACCACCGTGATCGCCGCTGCCGCGGCGGGGTCAGGGTCAGGGCTGCGAGTCACCGTCGATGACGCCGACACCGATCCACGCGGACCGGACGGCGTCGGCCTCCTCCGAGTCCCCACCGTACTCCGCTTCGGCGGTGCGCAGGGTCGCCTCGGCGAACGCCTCGAAGCCCGTCGTGGGCACGAGGGAACCCGAGGTCAGGGTGCGATACCAGATGAGTCCCGCGCGCTCCCACGCGAACCCGCCGAGCGTCGTCGCGACGAGGGCGAAGGCACGATTCGGGATGCCGGAGTTGATGTGCACGCCGCCGCCGTCCTCGCGCGTCACGACGAACTCGCGCATGTGCGCGGGCTGCGGGTCGCGTCCGAGCACGTCGTCGTCGTACGCGGTGCCCGGCTCGATCATCGAGCGCAGCGCCCGGCCCTCGACCGCGGACGTGAAGATGCCCTCGCCGATCAGCCAGGTCGCGGCATCCGCCGTCTGCCCCGCGCGGTGCTGCTCGGCGAGCGCGCCGAACACATCGGCGATCGACTCGTTCAGGGCCCCGGACTGCCCGCGGTAGACCAGGCCTCCGGCGGACTCGATGACGCCGTGGCCGAGCTCGTGCGCGATGACCGACAGCGCCCGCGTGAAGCCCGCGAACACCTCGCCGTCGCCGTCGCCGAACACCATGCGCTCGCCGTTCCAGAACGCGTTGTCGTATGAGACGCCGTAGTGCACCGTCGCCTCCAGCGCCGCCGCCGCGCCGTCGATCGAGTCGCGGGCGAACGCGTCCCACAAGAAGTCGAACGTGGCGCCGAGCCCGTCGAACGCCTCGTCGACTGCGGCATCGCCCGTCGCTGCGTCGTCTTCGCGGCGCACCACGACGCCGGGCAGCGCCTCGCGGCCCTGCGCGTCGCTGATCGTGCGGTCGGGCGCCGGCGTCGTCTCGGCGACGAGCGTGTCGCCGTTCTCGATCGTCAGCCGCAGCCGCATGCGCTCAGGGCGGTACTCGCGCTGCGCGACGAGGGTCTGGCGCGCCGCCTCGGCGGCGTGCGCGAGGTGGGGCTCCTGCGCGGCGGCGATGCGGGCGAGCAGGTAAGGCGGGACGATCGCGTGGCGCATGCGTCCGAGGCTAGTGCGCCCCGCAGACATCGGCGCCCGCCGCGCCCGCTTGCACCCGAGCGGGCTCAGGAGGCGGCGGCATCCGGATCGATCACCGGGATCGAGGCGAGGAGGCGCCGCGTGTACGCGGCGTTCGGCTGCAGCAGCACCTTCTCGGTCGGGCCCTCCTCGACCACGCGGCCGTCCTTCATGACCACGACCTCATCGCACAGGTTCTGCACGACGCCGATGTCGTGCGACACCATCACGAGCGTGAGGCCGTTGCGCCTGCGGAGGTCGGCGATCAGCTGCAGGATCTGCGCGCGCACGGTGACGTCGAGCGCCGACATCGGCTCGTCGCCGATCAGCAGCCGCGGCCGGTGGACGAGGGCGCGCGCCAGCGCGATGCGCTGACGCTGGCCGCCCGAGAACTCGTGCGGGAAGCGGTCCGCCATCTCGGGCTCGAGGTCGACGTTCTCGAGCACCTCGCGCACGCGGGCGCGCCGATCGCCCTCGATGCCGAGCGCCCACAGCGGCTCGCCGACGATGCGCCCGACGCTCATGCGGGGGTCCAGCGACGCGTACGGGTCCTGGAAGACGATGCCGGTCTGGCGCCGCAGCCAGTGCAGGCGCCGCGCGGAGGCGGTGGCGTCCACGCGGCGGCCGTCGAACTCGACCGTGCCCGAGGTCGGCACGTCCAGCGCGAGCAGCAGCCGCACGAGCGTCGACTTGCCCGACCCCGACTCGCCGATGATGCCGACCGCGCTGCCCTCGCGCACGTCGATGTCGGCGTCCTCGAGGGCGACCGTGTGGGTGCGGCGTTCGAACAGCGTCGTGCGCGGCTTGGCGTGGTGGCGGGTGAGGCCGCGTGCGCGCAGCAGCACAGGCGCGGGCGTCATGACACACCCCCCGGATGCCACACCGTCGCCGTGGCGTCGCGCAGGAGCCCCTGCGTGACCGGCGACGCGGGGGAGGTCAGCAGCGTCGAGACGGGAGCGGCCTCGATCACCCGTCCGTGGTCGAGCACGACGCCGAACGTCGCGATCTGCGACAGCACGGCGAGGTCGTGCGTGATGAAGACGAGCGACATGCCCGCGTCCTCGACGAGCTTCAGCAAGAGCTGGAGGATCTCGGCCTGGATCGTCACATCGAGGGCCGTCGTCGGCTCGTCGGCGATCAGCAGGCGCGGGCGTGCGGCCAGAGCCATCGCGATCGCGACCCGCTGGCGCTGGCCGCCGGAGAGCTGATGCGGGAAGCGCTTGACGATCGAGGCGGGCTCAGGCAGCCGCATCCGCTCGGCCGCGCGCACCGCGCGCTCCCAGGCGTCCCTGCGGCTCGCACCCTGGTGGATGCGGATGGGCTCGGCGATCTGCCGCCCCACCGTGCGGATCGGGTTGAGCGCGGTCTGGGGCTCTTGGAACACGATGCCGATCTGGTCGCCGCGCACGCGCGCGAGGTCGCGGTCGGGCATGCCCAGAAGCTCCGTGCCGTTCCAGCGGATGCTCCCCGACGCGGTCGCATCGTCGGGGAGGAGCCCCATGATCGCGAGCGCCGTGAGCGATTTGCCCGAGCCGGACTCGCCGATCAGCCCGATCCGCGCGCCGTCGGGCACGTCGAACGAGACGCCGTCGACGACCGTGCGCCCGCCGATCTGGATCGTGAGGCCCTGCACCTCGAGGGTCATGACACCACCCCCGGGACGTGCCGGATCGAGCCGCGCGGCGGCTGCATCGGGTCGCGGCCGTGCGAGAGGGTCGGGTCGGTCGCCTCGCGCAGTGCGTCGCCGATGAGGTTGAGCGCGAGCACGGTGAGGGTGATCGCGAGCCCCGGCCACACCACCGACAGCGGGTGGATGCCGATGTAGCGCTGCACGTCCGACAGCAGCAGGCCCCACGACGGCTCGGTCACGGGCGCTCCGAACCCGAGGTACGACAGGCCCGCCTCGGCGAGCACGGCCACGGCCATCGACCACGACAGCTGCACGATGAACACCGGAGCGACGTTCGGCAGCAGGTGCCGCCACAGGTTCTGCACCGGCGTCAGGCCCGACGCGCGGCCCGCGAGCACGAACTCGCTGTGCAGCACGCGACGCAGCTCGGGGCGCGTCACGCGCGCGATGTTCACGCCGAAGCCGATGCCGACCGCCCAGATCACGACCCACAGCGACCCGCCCCACACGGCCGAGATCATCATCGCGATGATCAGCACCGGGAAGGCGATCAGGATGTCGATGAACACCGCCACCGACTCGCGCACCCGGCGCGTGGTGAGCGCGCCGAGCGCGGCGAACGCGATGCCGACGAGGGTTGCGACGATGCCCGCGCCGACCGCGACGAACACGGTCGTGCGCGCCCCGGCCATGAGAAGGCTCAGGATGTCGCGACCGTTGCCGTCCGTGCCCAGCACGTGCGGCCAGCCGGGGTAGGCCCAGCGGTTGGCGATGTCGACGGACTTCGGGTCGAACGGCGTCCACAGCAGTGAGACCACGGCGGTGACGAGGATCACCGCCACGACGATGAGGCCGAAACGGCCCGTGGAGATGCCCCACAGGCGACGCAGCCACGTCAGACGGCCCATCACGAGGCCTCTCTCTGGCGCGGGTCGAGCACGCGGTGGAGCAGATCCACCGCGAAGCCGACGATCAGCACGAAACCGGTCAGCACGAGCAGCTCTCCCTGCACCTTCACGAGGTCGCGCGACCCGACGTCGGCCACCAGCATGCGTCCGATCCCCGGGAGGGTGAACAGCTGCTCGATCACGACCGCGCCGACGATGATCCCGGCGACCTGTAGTCCCAGCACCGTGATGACCGACAGCGCGACGTTGGGCAGCCCGTGCCGCAGCAGCGCCTGGCTGCGGGTGAGGCCCTTGGCCGCCGCCGTGCGCACGTAGTCCTGGCCGATCGCCTGCAGGGTCGCCGACCGCACGAAGCGCAGCAGCATCGCGCCCTCGACGATCCCGATGGTGATCGCCGGCAGCAGCAGCGACCGGATCGCCTGCCACGGAGTCGTCCAGCCTGTGCGGGGGAACCCCTGCGCCGGCAGCCACCCGAGCCACACCGCGAACACGATGACGAGCATCATCCCCGCCCACACCACCGGGACGGCGGCCAGCGCCTGGGTCCCGACGCTCATCAGCGTGCCTCCGGCGCGGCGCCGGAGGATCGCCGACAGCACGCCCAGCGGCACCGCGAACACGATCGCGATGCCGAGCGACATCAGCCCCAGCGGCACCGTGACCTGCGCCTTCTGCAGCAGCTCCGACGCGACCGGCGTGCCGGTGAGCATCGACGAGCCGAGGTCGCCGGTGAGCACCCCGCCGATCCACGAGAGGTACTGCTCCCACAGCGGCAGGTCGAGGCCGAGGCCCTCGCGGAGCGCCGCGACCTGCCCCGGTGTCGCCTGGGTTCCCGCGATCAGCTGGGCGACGTCACCGGGCAGCACCCGCAATGTGACGAAGATCAGCACGCTCGCGACCAGCAGCCCCAGAAGCAGCAGGGCCAACCGGGTGAGCGCGTACCGGGTCACCCCCGAGATACTGTCACGTCAGCCAGGTTCAGGCGAACATTGATCGAGTTCACCGGGAACCCGCTCACGCCCGATCCGACCGCGGTGATCGTGTTGCCGAGGTAGAGCCAGTCGGCGGCGTTGTCCTCCGAGACGATGCGGGCGGCCTGCTTGAGCAGGTCGGCCGACTCGTCCGCGTCGGTGGTCGCCAGCGCCTGCGCGTACAGGTCCTGCACCTCGCGGTTGTCGTACTGGAAGTAGTAGTCCGGGTTGGCGAAGTTGCCGAAGTCGCGCGCCTCGACGTGCAGCACGAAGCTCAGGTCGTAGTCCTTGTTCGTGTAGACGTCCTGCAGCCAGGTCGGGAACTCCACCGAGTCGACCTCGAGCGTGACGCCGATCTCGTCGAACGCCGACACGAGGTAGGTGGGCACCGTCGTGCCGTAGAACGACGGGATCGTCAGCGTGAGCTGGAGGTTCTCCTGACCCGCCTCGGCGAGCAGCGCCTTGGCCTTCTCGGGGTCGTAGGGGGCGACATCCGAGAGGTCTTCGTAGCCCGGGTCGAGCGGCGGGATCGGGCCGAACAGCGTCTGGGCCGAGCCCTGCGCCTCGACCAGCGCGTCGTGGTCGATCGCCAGGCGCAGCGCCTCGCGCACGCGGGCGTCGTTGAGCGGCGCGCGCTTGTTGTTGAACGCGAGCGTGCCCTTGTCGGTGGTCTGGCCGGTGGAGAGGGTGAAGTCGGTGCCGTCCAGCTGCGACGCGAGGTTCGGGTCGACCGCGGTGAGCACGTCGAGCGAGCCGTCGAGGGCGGCGTTCACGCCGGCGGTGAAGTCGGGGATGTACTGCAGCACGACCTCGGCGACGCCGGCGGGCTGGCCCCAGTAGTCGTCGTAGCGGGCCAGGACCAGGCTGTCGCCCTGCTCCCAGTCGGAGATGGTGAAGGGGCCGGTGCCGTTCTCGGCGGTCTTGAGGTCAGTGGTGTCGCCGGCCTTGACGACCAGGCCCGCGCGGCCGGTGAGCGTGAACAGGAAGTTGATGTTCGGCTCGGTCAGCACGATCTCGACGGTGGAGTCGTCGGGCGCCGAGATCGAGGCCACGTTCGCGAAGTCGCCGTGGCCCTGGATCGTCTCGTCGTCCTTCACGGCCGTGAGCGAGGCCACGACGTCATCGATGGTGAGCGGGTCGCCGCTGTGGAAGGTCACCCCGTCCTGGATCGTGAAGGTGTAGGTGAGACCGTCGGTCGAGACATCCCAGTCCGACGCGAGGGCGGCAACGACCGCGTTGTCGTCGTCAGGGGCGCGCGTGACCAGGCCCTGGTAGACGTTGTCGATGAGCGCCTGCTCGAGGGCCGCGCCGCTCGTGTGGCGGATGTCGAGGTTGTCGGGCTCGAGCACGAGGCCGACCGTGATCGACGCGTTCGGGTCGGCGTCGCCCGTGCCGTTGGTGGCGCCGGAGTCGGGGGAGGCCGTGCACGCGGTGAGCGCCAGTGCGGCGATCGCGGCGGTGGCGGCGAAGAGTGCTGTGCGGCGAAGCATCGGGGGGTTTCCTTTCGACTGCGTCGACGACGGCACGGCCCGCGGGGGTCTTGTCGCGACTTTCGTGCAGGGGGCTTCGTGATGTGGGACCTAGCCTACGAACTGCGGCCGAGCGCCTGTTCCAGATGTGTGATGGAACGTCACACTGCGCGAAATCGTTACCCGGTTGGAACCGGGCGGTGATCACGCGAGGCCGGCGATGCGCTCCGCGAGGCCGACCGGGTCGTCCTCCTGAAGATTGTGCCCGCCTGCGAGGGTGATGGCGGATGCTTCGGCCACGCGCGCCGCGAACGTCTCGGCGTCGGCCTCGGTGACGTACCCGCTCGACCCGCGGATCAGGGTGATCGGCGCCGGCACGGCGGCGAGGTCCTCCCAGCCGCTGTCGCCCAGGAGCCGCGTGAGCGCGTCGTCCCCGGCCGCCTGCGGGGGAGCGGCTCCGGCCCGGTCGGCGCCGGCCCGCGCGGCCGACTGTGCGGCGAGATGGGCGAAGTGGTGCTTCCACTCCACGCGTCCGTCGGGGCGGATGCGCGTGTTGAGGTACACGCCGCGCTCGGCGAGGCGCCGCGATCCGCCGCCCAGGCCGAACCGCAGCGCGCGGTCGACGAGTTCGTCACGGGTCGCCCACTCGGTCGGGCCGGCGAAGAAGTCCCGCACCTGGCCGGGCCCGGCGTTCGGGTCGACCCCGGGGGTGATGTCGACGACGACCAGCGTGCGCACGAGGTGGGGGCGCGTCGCGGCGACCGCCGCCGCGGTGAGTCCGCCGAGCGACTGGCCGACGAGCACCTGCGGGGCGGTGGTCCAGGCATCCATCCCGGCGGCGGCGTCCGCAGCCAGCAGGCGCGGCAGGTACGCGGCGTCGTCCCGCCACGACGAGTCGCCGTGCCCGGGCAGGTCGATCGCGAGGGCGGGCAGCCCCAGCGCGAGGACGGTCGTGTCCCACGTGTGGGCGTTGAGGCCCGCGCCGTGCAGGAGCGTCACGACCGGCGGCGCGCTCCCGTACCGCAGCGCGCTCAGCACGCGCCCGTCGGCGAGGTCGAGCCGCAGCCGCTCGACCGGCGGGATCGGCACGTGGAGGCCGGCGTCGGCGGCCTGCTCGGGAAGGAAGGAGAACTCGTCGAAGGCGTCGCTCACCCCGCCATTGTGCCGTGGCGCGAGCGAGCGTGTCGGGGCGTGTCACGAAGCCGAAGGCGGCAACCGGGGTGCTCGATAGGCTGGAGGCATGAGCCAGGAATCGCGAGTTCACCTGTCCCGTTCGGCGCCTGCGACGTATCAGGCGCTCGGAGCGTTCTCCAAGACGGTGGGTGAACTGTCCGACGCGGCGGGGGTCGACGATCGGCTCAAGGAGCTCGTGCAGATCCACACCTCGCAGCTGAACGGATGCGCCTACTGCGTGCGCGTACACGTCGAGCGCGCGGTGAAGGCGGGCATCACCGCCGACACGATCGCGCAGCTGCCGGTCTGGCGCGAGTCCGGCGTGTTCTCGGACCGCGAGCGCGCGGGGCTCGAACTGGCGGAGTCGTTCGCGTTCATCTCCGAGGAGGGTGTCTCGGACGAGGTCTACGACCGGGTCGGCGGAGTCCTCACAGAACAGGAGTACGTCGCCCTCAGCTGGATCCTCGTGGCGATCAACGCCTTCAACCGCGTCGCCATCGCCGGCCGCTACAGCGTGCCCCCGGGGGCCGACCTGGTCGGCGAGAACCGCGACGCCGCCGCCGGCAGGGCGTGGTGACGCCAGAGGCCGCACAGCAGCGCCCCGACCCCGTCGTGCCGGGCGCGGTCAACCTGCGCGACGTGGGCGGGCTCGCCGCCGGCGCAGGGCGCTCGCGCTACGGCATCCTGTTCCGCTCCGGCAACCTCGCCCGGCTCGATCCGCCCGGGGTCGACGCGCTCGCGGCGCTGCGGCTGCGCCGCATCATCGACCTGCGCGACGACGAGGAGGTGCTGCACTCGCCGAGCCCGACGGGTCTGGCCGCCCAGACGCAGCGCGTGCCGCTGTTTCCCGGGTCGGTCGCATCCTTCTTCGAGGAGGACCTCTCGCTCGACGACCTGTACCGCCGCCTCGTCGACGACTCCGCGGGCCGCGTGGTCGACGTCGTGCGCGGGATCGTCACCGACCAGCCGGTGCTCGTGCACTGCACGGTCGGCAAGGACCGCACGGGCGTGACGGTCGCGCTGACCCTCGCCGCAGCCGGCGTCGACGAGGACGCGATCGTGTCCGACTACGCGCGCACCGAGGGGCTTCTTCCCGACTGGCGCAACCGCTGGATCGTCGAGCAGCTGCGCCGGACGCATCCCGGGGCGCGGCACCTCGAGGATCTCGCGACGCGCTCGCCGGCGCCGGTCATGCGTCGGCTTCTCGACGACCTCACCGCGCGGTTCGGGTCGGCGGGCGACTATCTGCGCGCGAACGGCCTCTCGGACGACGAGGTGGCAGAGCTGCGCCGCGTGCTCGTCGCGCGGTGAGCGGATTCGCGGCGCTCACTCAGCGGGAGTGAGGTTAGGCAACCCTTCATCGGGGGTATAGTCAAAACGTCATGACCACCACCGCATCTCACAGCACCGCGCACGCAAGCGCCGCCGGCGAGCACAACGCCGCCGCGTGCCGCGCGTCGCGCCACACGCGCGCCCAGCACCTCATCACCGCCGACGAGTCTTCGCTCGTCGAGCTCGAGACGCTGCTGGCGACCCTCCCGCTGTGCTCGACGGGCCGTGTGTTCGTCGAGATCCCGGATGCCTCGTGGCAGGCCGACCTCGTCGTGCCGGCCCGCATGGTGCTCACGTGGCTCGACCGCTCCGCGCGCACGGGCGAC
Organism: Microbacterium sp. BWT-B31; assembly: GCF_041379855.1. Lineage (NCBI taxonomy): Bacteria > Bacillati > Actinomycetota > Actinomycetes > Micrococcales > Microbacteriaceae > Microbacterium > Microbacterium sp. BWT-B31. The sequence goes on along the minus strand of NZ_JBFECU010000003.1, from coordinate 198,196 downwards.
CCGGGCAGCGGCCGCGCGTGCGCCCCCGGCCAGGCGCTCTCCCGCGCGGTGACCGCGTGGGCCGACGAGATGCTGTGCGGCGACGACGACCACACCCGCATCCTCCTGCTGGGCGGATACCTCGGCACCGCCGACATCCTCGACCACCTGGTCACGCACAACGGCGTCGACGCCGACACGGTGCACACGCCCGCGCAGTACGGGCTGAACGCGACGCGCTGATCGTCGAGCGACAGCGGTCCGCGGCATCGGCCCGCCTGTCGCTACACTCGCGCGCATGACTCCTGCCCCCACAGACGCCCCCGCCGCCCCCACGACCGTCGCGCCACGCGACCTGCGCCTGCCCACGTGGGTGCTCGTGTGGCTGACGGTCTCGGCGATCATCCAGACCTACGACGCGTTCTACGTGCTGCTCGGGCCGCTGTCGCACGCGGGCGGCCCGCTCGCCGGCTTCTGGCCCGGCCATGTCTTCTACGGCACCTTCGACCACCGCTACGGGCAGTTCGACGCATTCGGCAGCGCCCAGAGCTGGGCGAACCTCGTCGAGGTCGTCTTCATCGTGTGGGCGCTGCTGCACGCCCGCAAGTGGTCGGGGGTGGTCGTCGCGCTGATCGTGACGACGGCGACGTTCTGGAAGACCGTGATCTACTTCCTCGTCGAGGCCTCCAGCGGTCTGGAGATGACCCGCCAGTCGCTCGAGCGCGGCGACCTCGTCGGCTTCCTCATGGTCGCGGTGCTGCCGAACCTGTTCTGGATCGTCTTCCCGCTCGCGGTCGTGATCGTGCTCGGCCGTCAGGTGCTGCGGGTGGGGCGGGCCGGGGTCGCTCGCTGACGCGGGACGTAGTTGCCGTCCTCCAGCCCTGCCTCGATCTCGAAGCGGTTGCGCAGCGGATCCCGCCCGGCGAGCAGGTACAGCAGCGGCATCAGGAATCCGTAGTGCCGCCACTGCCGCGTGTGCACGGCCTCGTGCCGCAGCACCGCGTCGGTGACGGGTGCGTCGCCGGTCAGATAGCAGCCTCCCGCGCACACGCCGCCGCGCGGGAACGTCCAGCGCGGCATGCCGCGGAACACCCACAGGCCCTCGCGCCTCTCGATGCGGCCGGTGCTCCACAGCGACCCCCACACCCAGCCGACGGTCGTGCCGTACCAGTACCCGGCGCGGCTGATCGACGAGTCGAGAAGGAACGACGGGATCAACCGGTCGAGCGCTCGCCCGCGCTCGACCGCGCGCCGCGCCGCGGCTTCCCATCCCTCGGGCGGGCGCGGAATCGGGCTCACGCGAGCGCTCCGACGATGCGCAGGAGGGCCCCGAGGTCGTCGGTCGCGGCCTCGGCGGACGCGGGGGAGTAGCCCGTGAGCGAGGCGCCCACGAGCGGCACCTCTGCGCGCAGCGCCGCGATCGCCGCGGTGAGTTCGGCCACACGCACGCCGAATGGCTCGGGATGCGCGTTGCCGGCGAGTTCGGCGGGGTCGAGCGCGTCGACGTCGACGTGCAGGTACACCGCGGTGGCGCCCGTGGCGCGCACCGCCGCCGCGAGCGCCTGCGGGTCGGCCATCGCGTCGGCGGTGACGACGGCGACGCCGCGGGCCCGGACCGCCTCGAGTTCGGGATCGTCGTACGAGCGGGTCGCGACGAGCACGACCCGCTCTGCCGAGAGCGTCCCCTCCTCCAGCGACAGCCCGGGCACGCCCTCGCCGAGCGCGGCGCGCAGCACCATGCCCGAGAAGGCGCCCGACGGCGAGGTCTCGGGGGTGTTGAAGTCGGGGTGCGCGTCGACCCACACGACGGCGAGGTTGTCATGACCGCGGGCGGCATGGGCGATCGGGGCCAGCGCGATGCCGCAATCGCCTCCGACGGTGAGCACGGGCTCGGTGTGCTCGGCGAGGGCCTCCTCGATGAGGCCGCGCACGCGCTGCAGGGTGCTGAGGCGATGGATGCCGCTGCCCTGCGATTCGCCGGCCTCCATGGGGATCTCGAGGATCGTGGTGCGGGGTCGCGGCAGATCGCCGGCGATCGCGCGGGCGCCGTCGATGAGCTGCATCGCCCGTGACGAGGGGCTTCCCTGCCACTGGGGCACGACGAGGTAGCGGGTCATCCTGACATCTTCGCGCACCGCGCCGGTCCGCGGCATCCGTCGCCCGTGCTCGCATGTCGAATGCGCGGTTTCTCGCCGAGGCACCACGCTGTCGACGTCGGCAGCGTGCGGTCTCGGCGAGACACCACGTACTCGACGATGGATGCCGCGCACCGGCGAACGCGAGGGGCGCCGAACCCGGCGGGTCCGGCGCCCCTCGCCCGGGCGCGGGCGGCGGTCAGATGCCGATCGCCTGCTGCGGCGTGCCGCCGGCCTTGAGGGCGGCGAGCCGGGCCTCGACCTCGGTGAGCTCGCCGACGTCGTCGAGCTCGTTGAACTGGGCGTCCAGGCTCGAGGCGGCAAGCTCCTGCTTGCCCTGCGCGAGCGCCTCCTGGCGGCGGATCTTGTCTTCGAAGCGGCCGAGGTCGCTCGTCGGGTCGAGCACGTCGATCGACTTGACCGCGTCGGCGACCTTGTTCTGCGCCTCGGCCGTCTTGGCGCGCGCGACCAGCTCGGAGCGCTTGGCCTTGAGCTGCTCCAGCTTCTGCTTCATGCCGTTGAGGCCGTCCTTGAGCTTGCCCACGACCTCGGTCTGCGACGCGATCGTGGGCTCGACGGCCTTGGCCTGACCCTCCTCGCTGATCTGGCGCTGCAGCGCGATCTTGGCGAGGTTGTCGAACTTGTCGGCATCCGCGGTGCTTCCGGCCGCACGCAGCTCGTCGGCCTTGCGCGACGCGGCGAGGGCCTTGTTGCCCCACTCCGCGGCGGCCTGCACGTCTTCCTGGTGGTCGCGCTCGAGCAGGCGCAGGTTGCCGATCGTCTCGGCGATCGCGGCCTCGGCGTCGACGATGCTGTTCGTGTAGTCGCGCACGAGCTGATCGATCATCTTCTGCGGGTCCTCGGCCTGGTCGAGGAGGGCGTTGATGTTCGCCTTCATCAGCGTCGAGATGCGACCGAAGATGGACTGCTTTGCCATGGGGATTCCTTTCCTTGGATGTCACGAAGAGTGAGGTGCCCGTCGGGGCAGATCGAGGCGGTCTAGAAGCGACCACCTCCCCGGCGACCGCGGGTACCGCCGCCGCCGAAGCTGCCGGGCCGCACGCCGCCGCTGCGGCCTCCTCCTCCGCCCGAGCCGAGGACGCTGCCGAGGCCTCCGAGCCCGCCGCCCAATCCGCCCGACGAACGCCCGCCGCCTCCGCCGAGCATCGAGTTGATGACGATGCCGCCGAGCACGGCCCCGAGCATCCCGCCCATGCCCGAGCCGCCCGATCCGCCCGACCCGCCGGCCGGGCCGAACATGCCGCCCGCGCCCGCGTCCGAGAACGACCCGACGTCCTGCTGGGCGGCGCGGATCGCCTGCCCGGCGAGCTGGTCGGCGCGCTGGGCGTACTGCAGCGCCTGTGCCGGGTCGGATGCCGCGAGCCCCTGTGCGCGCACGAGCGACGCGCCCGCCTCGGCCAGCCGCGTGCGCGCCTCGGCGCCGACCGCGCCGCGCCGCGCGGTGACGTAGTCCTCGGCGGCCGAGACCTGCGCCTGCGCCTGCATCATGACCTGGTCGAGCATCTGGCGGCTGCGCTGCTGTTGGGCAGCGGCATCCCTCGCCCCCTGCACGATGCCGTCGATCGTCGCGTTCGCGGACTCGAGCGCCTGCAGCGTCGCGGTCGGTCGCTTCGCGGGGCCGGCGAGCTGGGCGCGGGCGGCGTCGACCTGCTGCCGCGTTGCCGCGATGGCCCCCGCGATCCGCCCGTCGGGGTCGGGCAGGGCCGACGCCGCGGCGATGTCGGACTCGAGCTCGGCCACCAGCGCGCCTGCATTCTGCTCGGCTGCGGCGAGGTCGGCGCCGACCTTGCCGATCGCCTCCTGCAGCAGCGCGGCCTGGGCGACGGACTCCTCGGCGGCCCGAATGCTCACGGCCGCCTGCCCGCCCTGACCCGCGCCGATCGCGGCCTGCGCGACGGCGAGCTGCTCGTCGGCGAACGCGATGCGCGCCCGCGCCTGGTCGGGGTTGTCGGCGATGGTCGAGAGCGCCTCGGGCGCGTACGCGGTGGCGAGGCCGGCGAGGGTCGCGGCGGCCGAGTCGACGGATGCCGCAGCCCGCGCCCGCGACTCCTGCACGCGTTCGAGCGCCTCGGGTGCGTTCTGCTCGAGCTTGCGCAGTTCGTCGAACGCCTCGGCCTTCTCGTCGAGGCCGTCGCTGGCCTGGGTGCACAGCTCGAGGATCTGCGCGTTCCACGCGCGGACCTCCTCCTCGGTGTCTTCCTCGCCGTCGTCGAGCTTCTGCTTGAGCGTGAAGGCCTGGGTCAGGTTGGCCTTGGCGACCTCGAGCGCCTGGGCGAACTCGACGGTCGCGGCATCGCCGAACTGCGCCCTCGCGAAGCCCAGCTCCTGCTCGCTCGTGCGCACCGCGTCGTCCATCTCGACGAGGGCGGAGGACGCCTGGCGCTCGAGCTCTTCGGTCGGGAGGGCCTCGACGCCGGCGGGCGCGGGACCCCCCGCTGCCGCGGTCTTCTTCTTGCGGCGCGCGCGCATGATCAGCCACACGACCAGCGCGATCGCGAGGGCCACGACCACGAGGATCAGGATTCCCGTGAGCCAGCCTCCTCCGCCGGAGTCGGCGGCGCCGGGCAGCCCGCCGCCCGCCGCGGTCTGGAACCCGTCGGCGGCGGTGAGCACGGCGCCGGCGTAGTCGCCCTCGCGCAGCTGCGGAACGATCGACTGCTCGATCGCGCCCACCTGCTCGTCGGTGATCGGCCCCGACGAGTCGGCCGAGATGTAGTACTGGCGCGATTCGGTGGCCACCGCCAGCAGGTACTGCGTGCTGCCGAGCCCGTTGTCGAGCGCCACCTGGTCGGCCCACTGGATGCGGTCGGAGGGGTTCGTGAACTCGTCGACGAACACCACGTACAGGTCGAGGCGGGACTGGTCGTACAGCTCACCGAGGCGCTGCTCGACCTCGCCGGTACGGCCGCCGAGGGCTCCCACCTGGTCGACCACGTGGCCGCTGCCGAGCGGGACGGGATCCGTCGCCGATGCCGCGCCTGATCCGCCCGTGGCCATCATCAGGCCTGCCGCCACCGCGAGCACCGTCGCCCATCGCGCGCGCATCGAACCCCCTTTGTCGCTGCGGAACCCCGCCACTTCGCGAGTCTATTGACCCCGGGCGGGGCGCGGTAGTTCGTGACTGGTGCCGCAGGAACGGATGCCGCCGCCCGCGCGGCATCCGCCTGCTGCGGCCCGCACCCGGTAGCCTGTGCGACTCGGAGGAGACGATGGAACACGACCGCTATGGAGCCGATGTGCTCGCCGCCGGTTGGCGCGAGCGCGCCCGCAAGGCCGTGCCGCGCGTCGCGGCCGAGCCCGATCTGGTGGTGGAGGTCGCCGGAGACGGCTGGTGCGGCGCCGTGGTGGGCGTCGCGGGCGGCAACGTCGAGCTCGAGGACCGCCGCGGGCGCCGCCGCCTGTTCCCGCTCGGGGCGGGGTTTCTCATCGACGGCGAGGACGTCGTTCTCGAGCGCCCCGCTCCGCGCGCGCCGCAGGGCCCCTCGCGCACCGCGTCGGGGTCGTTCGCCGTCGGCGATGCGCGGGCTCGCGTCGCGCGCGCGAGCCGGATCCTCGTCGAGGGCCGCCACGACGCCGAGCTCGTCGAGCGCATCTGGGGCGATGATCTGCGGGTCGAGGGGGTCGTCGTCGAGTACCTGCAGGGGGTGGACCTGCTCGCGACGATGCTCGACGACGAGCCGCCGTCGGCGCAGCGCCGCTACGGAGTGCTCGTGGACCACCTCGTGCCCGGGTCGAAGGAGGCGCGCATCGCCCAGGCGATCCTGCGCGGGCCGCACGGGCGCCATCTGAAGATCGTCGGCCACCCCTACATCGACGTGTGGCAGTGCGTCACCCCGCGTGCGGTGGGCATCGAGCGCTGGCCGGACGTCCCGCGCGGCATCGACTACAAGACCGGCGTGTGCCGCGCCCTGGGCTGGCCCGCCCGCGACCAGGCCGACCTCGCCCGCGCGTGGCAGCGGATCCTCGCGTCGGTGAAGACCTATCGCGACATCGAGCCGGCTCTCCTGGGCCGCGTCGAGGAGCTCATCGACTTCGTCACCGCGTGAAGGCGGTGGTGGATGCTCCGCCCCGCGACCCGCCGCCGCAGAGGGCAGCCAGGCGGGGCGCTCGTGAGGCGGGGTACTCCGGCGCACGCGGGCTGCGGCATCCGTCCGACGCCGCTCACGTAGCCTGGAGGCGTGACCGACCTCGCTCCCGAGCCTCGCCCCTTCCGCGACAAGCCGGTGTCGTTCGTGCGCCGCAGCGGCCGCATGTCCGATGCGCAGGAGCGGGCCTGGAGCGAGCTTGCCCCGCACTACGTCATCGACGTGCCGCGCGCGATCGCCTCGACGAGCGTGCACCACGAAGCCGAGATCGACCCGGCAGCGGTGTGGCGGCGCGCGGCGCCCCTGGTCGTGGAGATCGGATCGGGCCAGGGCCACGCGATCGTGCACGCCGCGGCATCCCGTCCCGACACGGACTTCCTCGCGATCGAGGTGTTCAAGGCGGGCCTTGCCCGCACGATGCTCGACGCCGACCGCGCCGGGGCGCGCAACCTGCGGCTCGTCGAGGCGAACGCGCCCGAGGTGCTCGAGCACCTGCTGCCCGAGGCATCCGTCGCCGAGCTCTGGGTGTTCTTCCCCGACCCGTGGCACAAGGCCAAGCACAACAAGCGGCGCCTTGTCACGCCGGAGTTCGCCGCGCTCGCAGCGCGTGCGCTGAAAGATGGCGGGATGCTGCGCCTGGCGACCGACTGGGAAGACTACGCGCAGCAGATGCGGTCGGTTCTGACCGGGGCGCCCGGCTTCGAGCCAGCGTTCGAGGGGGAGTGGGCCGAGCGCTTCGACGGCCGCGTGCTGACCGCGTTCGAGCGCAAAGGCGCCGCGAAGGGCCGCGACATCCGCGACCTCGCGTACCGCCGAAGGGCGCGTTGAGCGCGGTGGCCTGACGTGCCCGCGCAGCTTTCGGCCGTGCTCGGCCCCCGGCCCGCGTGGTCGTGGGGGCTCGCCCCGGCGCTGCTGGTGTGCCTGGCCGCGCCGGCGTTCTTCGTGGCGCGCATCCCGTGGCTCGGCTGGGCGCTGCTGGCGGCAGGCCTGGTGCTCGCGCTGATGATCGAGCGGGCGGGCGACCGAGCGGATGCCCCGGCCGGCGGCATCCGTCGCCCCGGCCTCGTGCGCGACCTGTCGCTCATCGCGCTGGGCCTGCTCATCGTGAGCGCGATCCCGCTGAGGGCGGAGCTCGACAACCTGGCGATCCTGCGGTTCACGGTCGCCCTGGGCGGGGCGGTCGCGGTGCCGTACATCGTGTCGCGATGGGTGTATCGCGATCGCGCGATCCGCTTCCCGTGGCGCGGCGGCGGACGCTGGACGCGCTTGCACTGGCTGTGGCTGGTGGGAGTGCTGGTGCTCGCGTGGCTGATCCTGCCGTTCTATTTCATCACGTCCGGCGTCTACCAGAACTGGCCCGTCGTCGACACGGCGGACCTCATCGCGCGCCTGTTCGTCGGGGTCGGCGGGGTCGGCATCTGGGACGAGCTGTTCTTCATCTGCACGGTGTTCGCCCTCGTGCTGCGGCACTTCCCGTTCTGGCAGGCGAACCTGTTGCAGACGATCGTGTTCGTGTCGTTCCTGTGGGAGCTCGGCTACCAGGCGTGGGGGCCGCTGCTCACCATCCCGTTCGCGCTCATGCAGGGCTACATCTTCGTCAGGACGCGTTCGCTCGCGTACGTCGTGACGGTGCACCTGCTGTTCGACGCGATCGTGTTCCTGGTGCTCGTGCACGCGCACAATCCGGGTGGGCTGGACGGGCTGTTCCTGGTGTGACGGGCGCCAGGACGAGAGCCTCGGCCGACGCCGTGCACGGGCGCGGCGCTCCTGACGGATATACTCGACCGGTACGCCTCCGTAGCTCAGGGGATAGAGCGTTGGTTTCCGGTACCAAAGGTCGCAGGTTCGATTCCTGTCGGGGGCACGATCATTCTCACGGACGGTCGAAGTCGGAAGGGGACGTTCCGTCGGCGGTCGCCACCGTGCCCGAGATCGCGTCGAGCGCCTCGCCGAGCCGTTCCGCGAGGTAGGCGTGCCCCGCAGTCGAGGGGTGGTCATTGCCCAGCGGGCTCGTGTCGATCACCGAGAGGTAGTTCGCCTCGGTGATCCACGCCTCCCGCAGCGGGGAGATGTACCACCAGCCGCGTGCGGCTGCCAGTTCGGCGAGGTCGCGGTCGATGCGAGCGGTCGCCTTCTCGACGGGCAGCACCTGCGGTGCGGGGCCGAGCACGACGAAGGCGGCGCCGGGGTAGAGGGCGGCCAGCGCGTCCCACGCGCTGGTGACGGCATCCCGGTATCCGGCTGCGGGCTGCCTGCGATCGTTGATCGACCCCTCGATGATGACGAGGTCGGGCTCGAGCGCCGCCTCGAGCGCGGCGATGCGCTCCGGGTACGAGGGTCCGTCGATGCCGGGCTTGAGGTAACCGCTGCCGCGCACGCCGTCCACGGTCGCGTCCCATCCGCGCTCGTGCGCGATCACGTAGGCGAACCCGAGCGTCGGGACGGATGCCGCCGACCCGTACACCCACGAGTCGCCGAACACCAGCACCCGCGGGTGGTCGCGAAGCGCCAGCGGAGCGGGCGCGATCGCGGCGGGCGCGGCCTCGCCGGCGGCGTCGGCGACCACGCGCGGCGTCGCCGCCCACGGGCGCCACGCGGCAAGTGCGCAGATGAGCACGACGGCCACCCCGAGAGCGAGGACCGGCCACAGCCGGGGTCTCGGGCGCGACCTCTCCGACGACGTCATGAGCAGAGGCTACGTCACGCCCGCCGGATGCCCTCCACCGCATCGACCGGTGGCGACACGAATGGCCGCTCTCGCCCGACGACATCGCCCGCGAGCGGTGCGTCGCAGTCGAGGGCGTGCATCGTCGCCGCGGGAGTGGGCGAGGGCGGCATGGCGGTCGCCTGCGCGCACCAGCGCCGGGCGCTCGGAAGCGCTCCGCGGGCATAGCGGACGGGGCGATTCAGCCACCTCGCGGACGGCTCTCAGCCAGGGCTCGACCGGCTCGCACGGAAGGCCCTGCGCGGCGTGCGAGGATACTTCGGTGCAACGCGTCGTGACCGCTCAATTGGACCTCGATCTGGGGGCGTCCGTCGACCTCATCTTCCAGATCTCCGCCGCCCAGCAGGTGCCGGTGGTGAGCGAGTCGTTGACGTTCACGCAGGGTGATCGCGTGTACACGCCGACCGAGATCGTCGACCAGTCCGGCAGTCGCCTGCACCGCCTCACGGGCGAGCCCGGGCGGGTCGAGGTGCGCTACGAGGCGACCGTGGAGGGTCAGATGTCGACGAGTCGCACGAGCGATCTCGAGGCGATCACCTACCTGCGCCCGAGCCGCTACTGCCAGTCCGACGAGGTCTTCTCGCAGGCTCGTCGTCAGTTCAAGGGCCTGCACGGACAGGACCTCATCCACGCCGTCTCGGAGTTCGTCGCCACGAGCACGACGTACACGCCGGGCCTCAGCCACGGCACCGACAGCGCCGTGACGACCCTCATGACCGGCCAGGGCGTCTGCCGCGACTACGCGCACGTCGTGATCGCGCTGCTGCGCGCGATGGACATGCCCGCCCGCTACACGGCGTGCTTCGCGCCCGGTCTTCGCCCGATGGACTTCCACGCCGTCGCCGAGGCGTACTTCGACGGCACGTGGTATGTGATCGACGGCACGCGCCTGGCGAACCGGCGGTCGCTCGTGCGCATCGCGACGGGGCGGGACGCCTCGGACTGCGCGTTCCTCAGCTACCACGGCGGCTACGTCGGCCTCAAGCGCCTCAAGGTCGACGCGTGGGTCGTGCCCGAGGAGGCCGCCTTCGAGGGGCTCGAGACACTCCCTGAGGCGGCCGACCCGGCCCTTGACGACTTCGTCGAACTCGTGCAGCTTGCCTGACGCGAAAATCGCCCGGTCGCCCCGGCGTCGCGATGCGCGACGGGGCGCTCCCGGCGGTCGCACGGGGGCGCCCCTCTAGACTTGACGGGATATGAATCCTGAAGCCCTCTCCGCCGCCCTGCTCGACGTGATCCGCCCCGCCGCGGAGGCGCGACGACCGGGGTCGGCCGACGGGCTCTCGGTCGCCGACCTGCCGCTGGAGCGGCCGAAGAACCGCGACCACGGCGACTGGGCGTCCAACGCCGCGCTGAAGCTCGCGAAGGTCGTCGGCGCGAACCCGCGTGAGTTCGCAGCCGAGCTCGCCGCGGGGCTCGAGCGGGTCGACGGGATCGCGAGCGTCGAGGTGGCCGGGCCCGGCTTCATCAACATCCGGCTGGATGCCGCGGCCGCCGGAGCCCTCGCCAGGACGATCGTCGAGGCCGGCGCCGCCTTCGGCACGAACGACTCCCAGCGCGGCCGCACGATCAACGTCGAGTTCGTGAGCGCGAACCCGACCGGTCCGCTGCACATCGGCCACACGCGCTGGGCGGCGCTGGGCGATTCGATGGCGCGCCTGCTTCTGGCCAGCGGCGCCACCGTCGCCCGCGAGTTCTACATCAACGACGCGGGAGCCCAGATGGAGCGCTTCGCGCGCTCGGTCGTGGCCGCCGCGAAGGGCGAGCCCACCCCCGAGGACGGCTACGCGGGCGCGTACATCGACGACCTCGCACACCGCGTGCTCGAGGCCGAGCCGAACCTGCTCGACCTCGACGGCGAGGGACTCCTGACGACCGCCCGTGAGCTCGCCTATCAGTTCCAGCTCGCCGAGATCCAGGCATCCCTTCTCAAGTTCAACGTGAACTTCGACGTCTGGTTCTCGGAGCGGGTGCTGCACGCGAAGGGCGCAGACGACGGACCGAGCCTGGTCGACGAGGCGGTCGAGCGCCTGCGCGTCCAGGGCCACGTGTTCGATCAGGACGGCGCCGTGTGGGTGCGCACGACCGACTTCGGCGACGACAAAGACAGGGTCATCCGGCGCGCGAACGGCGAGTACACCTACTTCGCCGCCGACGCCGCGTACTACCTCGACAAGGGCGACCGCGGCTTCCACCACAAGATCTACCTGCTCGGCGCCGACCACCACGGCTACGTGCACCGGCTCAAGGCGCTCGCCGGCGCGGCGGGCGACGACCCGCAGAAGGACATCGAGGTGCTCATCGGGCAGCTCGTGTCGGTCAACGGCGCCAGGCTCTCCAAGCGCGCGGGCAACATCATCGAGATGGACGACCTGCGCGAATGGCTCGGCACCGACGCTCTGCGCTACTCGCTCGCGCGGTATCCGGCCGACTCGCCGCTGACGCTCGACCCCGAGCTGCTGCGCAAGCGCACGAACGACAACCCGGTGTTCTACGTGCAGTACGCGCACGCGCGCACCCACAACGTGGCCCGCAACGCGGAAGGCTCCGGCGTCACGCGCGACGCGTTCGCGCCCGAGCTGCTCGACCACGAGACCGAGTCGGCGCTGCTGGGCGCGCTGCAGGAGTTCCCGCGCATCGTGGGGTTCGCCGCCGAGGTGCGCGAGCCGCACCGCGTCGCGCGCTACCTGGAGGAGCTCGCGGGCCTCTACCACCGCTGGTACGACAACTGCCGCGTGATCCCGCTCGGCGACGAGCCCGTCCAGGACGTGCACCGCACGCGCCTGTGGCTCAACGACGCGACTGGCCAGGTGCTGCGCAACGGCCTGCAGTTGCTGGGCGTCGACGCGCCCGAGCGCATGTAGCGAAGGGCCGCGGGGGGGGAACATGCCATGACCACGTCGGACCAGCACCCCACGCTCCCGCTGCCCGGTGAGTCCGCGCCGAAGCCGGATCGGCCCCGGCGCCGCTCGGCCTGGCCGTGGATCGTCTCGGGGATCATCGTGATCGCCCTGGCCGTCGCGGCGTTCCTCCTCGCCGATGCGCTGGTGCGCGACCTCATGGTCAAGGCGGTGCGCGAGCAGATCTCGAAGACGGCGGGGGTCGACGCATCCGGCGTGCAGGTGGAGGTTCCGGGCCTTGTCATCCCTCAGTTGGCCGCCGGAACCATCGGCACGATCACGATCTCTGCCGACGACGTCTCACGTGACGCGTTCTCGGGCGACGTGGTCATCATTGCGCACGGTGTGCCGGTGCGCGGTGACGGGCCGATGGCGGATGCCTCAGCCTCGGTGACGATGACCGAGGAGCAGTTGCGCACCCTGATGTCTCAGGTCGACGGGTTTCCCGCAGGATCGCTCGGCATCGACGAGCCGGACGTCACGATGTCGACGCAGGTGAGCCTGTTCGGCCTGTCGTTCCCGGTCGGCGTGGCGCTCACGCCGTCCGCTGCGGACGGCGACCTCGTGCTGAGCCCCGCCGCGCTGCAGCTCGCCGGGGCCGACATCGGCGCCGACGAGCTGCACGACCGCTTCGGCGCGATCGCGGACGTCGTGCTGCGCGACTGGGGCGTGTGCGTGGCCCAGTACCTGCCGTCCGGCCTGACGCTCGCGAGCGTCGCGGTGTCGGGCGACACGCTCGTCGCGGGCTTCGACATCGCACCGGGGATGCTGCACGATCCCTTGCTGCAAGAGACCGGCTCCTGCACGTGACGCGCGCAATCCGGCGTGGCCTCGTCGGCAAGGGCGGTCGACCCACGAGCGCCGGTCGATGAGACCCGTCAGCCGGAGGCGAGCCTCAGCAGGGCATCGGCCAGCGCGCCGCTCGGCAGCGGGGTGACCGGATGCCGCCCCTCGGCCGGTGCGCCGATGCTCAGGAAGCCGCGGGACGGAGAGCGCACACCGTACCACTCTCCGAGCGGAGTCCGCACGAGGAATTCGTCCCACGGCTCGACCCCCGGATCGTGCGCGAGGTGGCTCTCCAGGTCGCGGGGGTCGATGTCGTCTGCGTCGGGGGTGAACGACCACGCCGGCCCGAGCCCGATCCACGCGGCCACCAGGCCCGGGAGCTGATCGTTCGAGGCGTGCGAGACGATCCGGAGGCGGTCGGAGTCGAGCGGAGACTCGTCCGGATGCGCGTCCCGTACGACGAGCACCCCCCGGCGGTGCGGATAGGCCCGCAGGAGCGCGGCGCGAGAGCCACGGCGCACTTTCGCGATGACCCATGCCGTGCCGTCGGCGAGGGCGGTCGCGGCATCCGATCCCGGCGTGGAGAGCTTCCCGCGCTCGTCGAGCCAGCCGGCCGAGACCAGTTCGGCGGCCTCAGCGGTGTCGCGCAGGGCCTTGGGGAGGATGCCGGCCGATGCGCCGATCCGGCTTCGACTCGCCCCGTCCAGCAGCGCCTGCAAAGCGTCGAGGGTCACCGCCGAGCCGGGGCAGAGCCAGGACAGAAGCGGAAAAGACCCCAGGTCCTCGAGTGGCACCCCGACGCCCAGGCTCGCCTCGGCGTCCACCGGGGCGGCGCCGGTCGCGACGGCCGCGGCGCGGACCGCGGCATCCGGAGCCGACAGGCGCAGCGATCTCGCGATCCACGTGAACGCCGGCACGAGCGCCTCGGCCTGCGACGGCAGGCAGCTTGCGGACAGGTGCACGTGGTGCTGACCGGTCGCCCACACCCACTTGTGCACCAGCACGTCGCGAGTGTCGTCGCCGCGGTACAGGAACACGATCCGCCGGCCCAGCGCGGTGTCGTCGCCGCCCTCAACGTCGGCGAGATCCCACAGGTCGCAGCTCAGCACTCGGGCGGCCGGATGCTGCGCAGGCGCGGCCAGCAGAGCCGACATCGCGGCGTCGGGGAGCGGGGCCGTGCTGAGCACCGATGTGAGCACGAGATTCGGCCGGAATCCAGGCGGATCGTCGCGGGTCACCAGCACGAGGTCGGCGGCGTCGACCCGCATGGGCTCGAACGTGCCGGGGTAGCGCAGAGCGGCGTGCGGGGTCTCGACCTCGACGACGTCGGCGGCGCCGCGCGCAGAGGCGTCTTCGGTGGAGAACCTCACCGCCGCCCCTCTCCCGCGAGCGCCGCCGAGCGCGCCGTGCGGAACCACCGCGGCTGCAGGAACGCCGGCAGCCACCAGAAGCCGACGATCGCGACGATGAGAGCCGTCCCCGCCAGCGCGACAAGCGCGAAGAACAGCGGCTCGCCTGAGCGGGACAGGGTGAGCGAGAGGGCGGCGAACACGAGGGCGATGCCGAGGTAGAGCCAGCTGAAGCCCATGAAGGTGCCGAAGCCGCGCGTCGAGACGGCCCAGCGCTTCCACACGCCGGCGTACGCGAGGACGCCCGCGACGATGAGCGCCAGTGCGACCAGCCAGACCGCGGTGATCATACGACCCCTCCATCGTTCGCCTCGTCGGTGCCGGGCCCGAGCGGGCCGGGTGCCATGATGATCTCGTCCGTGTCGCCTCGCACCTGATCCAGGATCTCCTGCGATGCCTCCTGGCCCGCCCATCCGACGGCGACACCGCCGATGATCCCCCCGACTATGCCTCCGATCAGCGTGCCGGGGCCGGGAAAGATCGAGCCGATCGCCGCTCCCGCCGCCGCGCCGCCCTACGCGCCCCCGGCGCCGGCGGCGACCGAGCTCGTCCCCACGACTGCGCTGTCGACGAGTGCCTCCTGCTGACGCTGCTCGTCGGTCCAGTCCGGATGCCGGGTCAGGGTGTCGTTGTAGCTCTCGCCGTACACGCTCCAGTACGTCAGTCCCGCGCCCGCAACGGTGAGAGCGCGTCCGCCGAAACGCGCCCACGCCGGTGGCGTGCCGATCTCCGGAGCCGGGGTGAACTGCGGTCGCGCCTGCCAGCCGGGGAGAGTCCCGGCAGGGGGCTGCCCATCGGGCAGCAGGTTGCTTTCGAGCACCCATATCCCCGAGGGGCGCTGCACCCAGGTCTGCCCGTTGACGACGTTGCGCGGCCAGGTGGGGTTGATCGCCGATGCCGGCAGGCTGATCGAGTCGGGGAGCACCGCGCCGGGGCCCGGCACGAGCAGGGTCCCGCGATAGCGCTGCAGCAATTCGGCGGCGAGACCTTGCACACCGCTGCCCACGTTTCCGGTGAACGGCGCCACCGCGCCGGTGAGCAACCACGATGCGCTGTCGCGGAGTGCGCGCAACGCACGCGCGCAGTCGGCGTCGACGGTCGCGGCGTCCGCGGCGAACCGCGCGAGCTGCGCCGTCACTTCGGAAACCGTCGGAGTCGTCGGAGACGGCGGCCAGGCCGCGGTGGCCAGCGCGATGTCCGACACTAGCTCGGCGCGGCGGACCTCGAGCGCCGTGAGAGCCTCGGCGAAGGTGCGCAGGGCTGCTACGGCGGTGGAGAGGTCCGTCGTGAGATCGGTCTGCGCCGGTGACAGCGGGGCCATCGCCTGGTAAGCGATCTCGGCCTCGGGGGCGGAGTACACGCTGCCCAGTCCGCTCCAGGTGCCGGTCACCTCCAGCACGGTGTCATCCAGCGCGTCGATGGTGGACGCGAGGGTGTCGGCGGCGGCGGAGACCGCCGCCGAGGACGGGATCCGGACGGGCGGGTTCACGGCTGCAGGCCCCGCATCGACGTCTGCGTGGACGCGGCCATCTCGAGATCAGCGGATTCGTACAGGTCGATGACGTGCGCGGTGGTCTGGGTGACCGTCGTGACCATGCGCCGCATGCCGGCGAGCCGGATCAGGAACGGGTCGGCGGCGACCTCGCGAAGTGCCGCCGCGGTCTGGGTGGCCTCAGCGGCCGCGCTCTGCACAGTGGCGAAGGCGTTGGCCACTGCGGTCGCGGTGGTGTCGATTCCCTCCGCATGGTGTTCGGTGGTCTCGCACACGGATCTCGCCCGCACGACGTCGATGTTCCAGGTCATGTAGCCCTCCCGTTCCTCCGGACGCCGCACCGGCGTCGTTGACCACGCTACCTGCGGCGCGCGCGAGGGGGCGGCATCTGCGTGCGATTAGACTGCACGTACCGTGCGGCGCGCGCGTGAATCCCCCCACTGCGCGCCGGGCTGTCAACCATCGGCCCCGCCGATCCACCCCACCTGATTGGTCACCTGTGTCCGCCGTCTCGTCCGCTTCGCAGCCGGTGCCGCGCTGGCTCGCGGTGCCGTCCGACCCGAACGGGCTCGTCCCCGCGGTGTGGCCCGAATCCGCCGTCCGCGACGAGCACGGCGTGCTCGAGATCGGCGGGGTGGCGGTCACCGAGCTGCGCGAGCGCTTCGGCACCCCGCTGTACGTCCTCGACGAGGACGCGGTGCGTCAGACCGCGCGCCGCACGCTTGACGCCTTCCGCGCCGCGGCGGCGCTGCGCGGCGCGCAGGCGCGCGTGTACTACGCGGGCAAGGCGTTCCTGTCGACCGAGGTCGTGCGGTGGGTCACTGAGGAGGGGCTCGCCGTCGACGTGTGCTCGGTCGGCGAGCTGGCGGTCGCGCTCGCCGCGGGCGCCGACCCTGCCAGGCTCGGGTTCCACGGCAACAACAAGAGCGAGGCCGAGCTGGAGCGCGCGGTCGAGGCCGGCGTCGGCTCGATCGTGATCGACAGCTTCATCGAGCTCGAACGCCTCGCCGCGATCGTCGAGCGCCGCGGCGCGACGCAGGCGGTGCTCGTGCGGGTCAACAGCGGCGTGCACGCCGAGACGCACGACTTCCTCGCCACGGCTCACGAAGACCAGAAGTTCGGCTTCACGCTGACCGATGCCGGGGCCGCCGTCGCCCGCATCCGCGAGGTTCCGGGTCTGCGGTTCGTGGGCCTGCACTGCCACATCGGCTCGCAGATCTTCGGCACCGCCGGGTTCGAGGAGTCCGCGGCCCGCGTCGTGGAGCTGCACGCCGAACTGCTCGCCGGCGGCGAGATCCCGGTCCTGAACCTCGGCGGCGGGTTCGGCATCGCCTACACCGCCGCTGACGACCCGACGCCCATCGAGCATCTGGCGACGGGCATCGCCGACGCCGTGGCGCGCGAGTGCGCGGTGCGCGGCATCCCGATGCCCAACCTCGCCTTCGAGCCCGGGCGCGCGATCGTGGGGCGCGCCGGGGTGACGCTGTACCAGGTCGGCACCACCAAGCCCGTAGCCCTCGGCGACGACCTCACGCGCCTGTACGTGAGCGTCGACGGCGGCATGAGCGACAACCCGCGCACCGCCCTCTACGGGGCGCAGTACTCCGCGCGCATCGCCTCGCGCACGAGCGATGCCGTGCCGCAGCTGTCGCGCGTGGTCGGCAAGCACTGCGAGTCCGGCGACATCGTCGTCGACCACGAGTACCTCCCGGCCGACATCGCCCCGGGCGATCTGCTCGCGGTGCCCGCGACGGGCGCGTACTGCTTCTCGCTGTCGAGCAACTACAACTGGATGCCCCGCCCCCCGGTGGTCGCGGTGCGGCAGGGGAGCGCGCGGGTCATCGTGCGCGGCGAGACGATCGACGATCTGCTGGCCCGCGACGCTGCGGCGCCGGCACAGGGCACCACGGGGGAAGGGAACGAATGACTGACTACCGACGATTGAGGGTGGCGCTGCTGGGCGCCGGAGCCGTAGGGTCGCAGGTCGCCTCGCTGCTGCGCCGCCACGGCGACGAGCTCGCCGACCGGGCGGGCGCGCACCTCGAGCTGGTGGGAATCGCGGTGCGCAACCCCGACGCGCCGCGCGAGACGGATCTGCCGCGCGAGCTGTTCACCACCGACGCCGAGCAGCTCATCACGGGGGCCGACATCGTGATCGAGCTGATGGGCGGAATCGAGCCGGCCCGCGCGCACCTGCTGCATGCGATCAACTCGGGCGCCGACGTCGTGACCGCCAACAAGGCGCTGCTGGCCACCCACGGCCCCGAGATCTTCGAGGCCGCCGACCAGGTCGGCGCGCAGGTGTACTACGAGGCCGCCGCGGCGGGTGCGATCCCGATCATCCGGCCGCTGCGCGACTCGCTCGCCGGTGACCGCGTGCAGCGCATCATGGGCATCGTCAACGGCACGACGAACTACATCCTCGACCGCATGGACTCAGAGGGCGCCGAGTTCGCCGATGTCCTCGCCGACGCGCAGCGGCTCGGCTATGCCGAGGCCGACCCGACGGCCGACATCGAGGGCTTCGACGCCGCGCAGAAGGCCGCGATCCTCGCGAGCCTCGCGTTCCACACCACCGTGCCGCTGGACGCCGTGCACCGCGAGGGCATCACGGGCGTCGACAAGGCGATGATGGACGCCGCCCGCCACGCCGGGTACGTCATCAAGCTCCTCGCGGTGTGCGAGCGGCTGACGGAGTCCTCGGAAGTGCGGTCAACGAGCAGCGGCGTGTCTCGATACGCGTCTGCGCCGCTACTCGACAACCGAACCGCGTATCGAGATGCGATCTCGGTGCGCGTGTACCCGGCCCTCGTGCGCCGCGACCACCCGCTGGCGAGCGTGCGCGGTGCGAACAACGCCGTCTTCGTGCAGGCCGAGGCCGCTGGCAACCTCATGTTCTACGGCGCCGGGGCAGGCGGCGTGCAGACCGCCTCGGCGGTGCTCGGCGACGTCGTCTCGGCTGCGCGCCGCCATATCGCCGGCGGAGTCGGCGTGGGGGAGTCCACCCGCGCGAACCTTCCGATCCTTCCGATCGACGCGGTCACCACGCGCTATCAGATCACCCTTGAGGTCGACGACCAGCCCGGCGTGCTGGCGACGGTCGCGGGCATCCTGAGCGACGGCGAGGTCTCGATCGCGACCGTCGAGCAGACGGTGCGTTCGGAGCCGGTTCCCGGAAACGGCGGCGCGGGCGCCGAGCCGGCCAGCGACACGGTCGCCCGGCTCGTGATCGGCACCCACAAGGCGCGCGAGGCGAACCTCAGCGCGACGGTCGATCGGCTCGCCGCGAGCGGCGTGGTCGAGCGCGTCGTGTCGGTGCTGCGCGTGGAAGGCGACTGAATGGCCGCCGCCGTCTCACCCGCCCCCGGGCGCAGCGTGCGCGTCCGGGTTCCCGCGACGAGCGCGAACCTCGGACCCGGCTTCGACACGCTCGGTCTCGCGCTGAGCGTCTACAACGAACTCGTCGTGACGGCCCTTGCCGAGGGCGAGCTCGAGGTGCACGTCACCGGCGCCGGCGCGGACGACATCCCGACAGATGCGTCGAACCTCATCGTCCGCTCGATCGCGTACGCGTACGAGGCGGTGGGGCGGCGGATGCCCGGACTCAGACTCGAGGCGAACAACGTCGTCCCGCACGGCCGGGGCATGGGATCGTCCGGCGCGGCGGTCGTGTCGGGCCTGCTCGCGGCCAAGGGCCTCCTCGAAGGCGACGTCGCGATCGGCCCCGACACCCTGCTGCGGCTCGCGACCGAGCTCGAGGGCCATCCCGACAACGTCGCTCCGGCCCTGTTCGGTGGACTCACGATCGCGTGGGTCGACGAGACCGGACCGCAGTACAAGAAGCTGCTCGTGCATCGCGGGGTGTCGCCCGTGGTCTTCGTGCCGGACTTCACCATGTCGACGAGTCTCGCGCGCAGCCTCCAGCCCCTCCAGGTGCCGCGCGAGGATGCCGTGTTCAACGTCTCGCGGTCGGCGCTGCTGATCGCCGCGCTCACGCAGAGCCCCGAACTGCTGCTCGCCGCCACCGAGGACAAGCTCCACCAGAACTACCGCGCGCAGGCGATGCCCGAGACCGAGCGGCTGATCCGGGCGCTGCGCGAGGCGGGGTTCGCCGCCGTCGTCTCGGGCGCGGGTCCGAGCGTGCTGGTCCTGGCCGACGGACCAGGCCGTCGGCTCGAGGCGGCAGAGGTCGCGGCATCCGTCTCGAAAACCCCGTGGGAGGCGCTGATGCTCGCCGTCGACTTCAAGGGTGGTACAGTGAAGGATCAAACGGAGGGTTCCACGTAGCACGTGAATCTGGCCTCCGTCGCAATTCTGCGAGCCCCCGCACGGCCCCCCACCTCATCAGCTTCCCTGCCGATGACAAGACGGGTCTGACCCGTTTTGCACGTCTCCGTGCGGAGTCAATCCATTTCGTTTCACAAGGGAGTACTCGTGGAGTCCATCTCCGAGATCCATTCCGTCGACTCGTCGTCCGAGGAGCGCACCGACGCGCTCGAGGGCGTCGAAACGACCAGCTCGCCGGCCGTCGAGGCCGAGCACACCGCTGTCGAGGCTGACGCCGAGACGTCGGATGCCGCAGCCGACGCGCCGGCCGACGAGGTCGAGGCTCCGGCCAACGCTCCGGCCGACGAGGTCGAGGCTCCGGCCGACGAGGCGCCGGTCGAAGAGGCGCCCGCCGACGAGGCGCCGGTCGAAGAGCCGGTGACCGAGGCTCCGGCCGAGGAGGTCGCCGCGGAGGCGGCTGCCGAACAGACCGCGGCAGAGATCGTCGCCGAGGTTCCGGCCGAGCCGGCTGCCGAGCAGGCGCCCGCCGCCGAGACGGAGGCGCCCGCCGAGCCCGCGGAGGCGCCCGTCGCCCCGGTGAAGGCGCCGCGCAAGCGCGCTCCGCGCCGCGCCAAGAGCACCGACGTCCCCGCCGAGCCGGTCGTGGCCCCGGCCGACGAGGCCGCCCCGGCTGAGACCGCGCCTGCCGCCGACGAGGCCGCCGCGCCCGCCGCCGACGAGCCCGCCGCGCCCGCCGCCGAAGAGGCGACCGCGGACGCCGCCGCCGAGGCGCCGGTCGATGCGGCCGGATCGAGTGTCGACGAAGGCGATGCATCGAGTTCATCCGCCGGCGAGACCGCCGAGGCCACGACGACCGGCGACGAGCAGGCCGACGCATCCGCCGACGAGACCCCCGCCCGCTCGAGCCGCGGCCGCAGCCGCAGCCGCAGCCGCAGCCGTGGCGGTCAGAACGGCCAGGCAGCCGCCGCGCAGCCTGCGCAGGGCCAGAGCCAGCAGCCCCAGGCGCAGCAGCCGGCTGCTCCCGCCGGCGACGCCGACGACGACCAGCAGGGTCAGTCGGCGAACAGCCGCAACCGCCAGCGCAACAAGCGCCGCGGCCAGCCCGGCACCGACGAGTTCGAGACCGAGATCGGCGAGGACGACGTCCTGATCCCGATCGCGGGCATCCTCGACGTGCTCGACAACTACGCCTTCGTGCGCACGACCGGGTACCTCCCCGGCACGAGCGACGTCTACGTCTCGCTCGGCCAGGTCAAGAAATACAACCTCCGCAAGGGCGACGCGGTCGTCGGCGCGATCAAGCAGCCGCGCGAGGGCGAGCAGTCCAGCCGCCAGAAGTACAACGCGCTGGTCAAGGTCGACGCGGTCAACGGGCTCTCCGTCGAAGACGCGGCGACCCGCGTCGAGTTCGGCAAGCTCACGCCGCTGTACCCGCAGGAGCGCCTGCGCCTCGAGACGGCGCCCGAGAAGCTCACGCAGCGGATCATCGATCTGGTCGCCCCGATCGGCAAGGGCCAGCGCGGCCTGATCGTCGCGCCGCCCAAGGCCGGCAAGACGATCGTGCTGCAGCAGATCGCGAACGCCATCGCGACCAACAACCCCGAGGTGCACCTCATGGTCGTGCTCGTCGACGAGCGGCCCGAAGAGGTCACCGACATGCAGCGCACGGTCAAGGGCGAAGTCATCGCCTCGACCTTCGACCGTCCCGCCGAGGACCACACGACGGTCGCCGAGCTCGCGATCGAGCGCGCGAAGCGCCTGGTCGAGCTCGGTCGCGACGTGGTCGTGCTGCTCGACTCGATCACGCGCCTGGGTCGCGCCTACAACATCTCGGCGCCGACCTCGGGGCGCGTGCTGACCGGCGGTGTCGACGCGTCCGCTCTCTACCCGCCCAAGCGCTTCTTCGGCGCCGCGCGCAACATCGAGAACGGCGGCTCGCTCACGATCCTCGCGACCGCGCTCGTCGAGACCGGCTCCAAGATGGACGACGTCATCTTCGAGGAGTTCAAGGGCACCGGCAACAGCGAGCTGCGTCTGAGCCGCCAACTCGCCGACAAGCGCATCTTCCCGGCGGTGGACGTCAACGCATCGTCGACACGTCGCGAAGAGATGCTGCTGTCGCCCGACGAGGTCAAGATCACCTGGAAGCTGCGTCGTGCCCTCGCGGGCCTCGACACTCAGCAGGCCCTCGAGGTCGTGCTCGGCAAGCTGAAGGAGACGCAGTCGAACGTCGAGTTCCTGGTGCAGATGCAGAAGTCGATCCCGACGCCTGCGAACGGGCACGGCGGCGGCCACAGCCACGCGCACGACAACAGCATCCGCTGACGTCGGGGCAGTGGCGTGTTCGATTCGGTGAAGAGCCTGATCGAAGAGCACAAGGCCGTTCAGACCGAGCTCTCCGATCCGGCCGTGCATGCCGACGCGGCGCGGGCCAAGCGCGTCAACCGGCGGTATGCCGAGCTGTCGAAGATCGTCGCGGCCCACGAGGCGTGGGCTGCGGCATCCGATGATCTCGATGCCGCGCGCGAGCTCTCTCGTGAGGACGAGGCGTTCGCCGCAGAGGTTCCGGCGCTCGAGGCGAAGCTCGCCGACGCGCAGGAGAAGCTGCGGCGCCTGCTGATCCCACGCGACCCCGATGACGCGCGCGACGTGATCATGGAGATCAAGCAGGGCGAGGGCGGCGCCGAGTCGGCGCTGTTCGCGGCCGACCTGCTGCGCATGTACCTGCAGTACGCCGCGTCGAAGGGCTGGAAGACGGAGCTGCTCGAACGCAACGAGTCCGACCTCGGCGGCTACAAGGACGTTCAGGTCGCGATCAAGGGGTCGTCCACCGACCCCGCGCAGGGCGTGTGGGCGCACCTCAAGTACGAGGGCGGCGTGCACCGCGTGCAGCGCGTGCCGGCGACCGAGTCGCAGGGGCGCATCCACACCTCCACGACGGGGGTGCTGGTGTTCCCCGAGGTCGACGAACCCGAAGAGATCCACATCGAACAGAGCGACCTGAAGATCGACGTCTTCCGCTCGTCGGGTCCCGGCGGTCAGTCCGTGAACACGACCGACTCCGCTGTGCGCATCACCCACCTTCCCACCGGGATCGTGGTGTCGATGCAGAACGAGAAGTCACAGCTGCAGAACCGCGAGGCCGGCATGCGCGTGCTGCGTGCCCGACTGCTGGCGAAGCAGCAGGAAGAGCTGGATGCCGCGGCATCCGACGCTCGTCGGTCGCAGATCCGCGGCATGGACCGCTCCGAGCGGATCCGTACGTACAACTTCCCCGAGAACCGCATCGCCGACCACCGCACCGGCTACAAGGCGTACAACCTCGACCAGGTGATGGACGGCGCCCTCGACCCGATCATCGACTCGGCGATCGCCGCCGACGAAGAGGCGCGCCTGGCCGCCCTCGGCGCCGACGCCTGACTGCTCCGCCCTGCCTGAGGCTCATCCGGCGCATCATTCGGCGAAGATGGGTCCGGCACCGCGCACTTCCGCGGTGCGGGCGACAGGGGCCGCTAGGGTGAGCGCGTGATCGCAATCCTCATTCGCGGTGTGATCTTCCTCGTCTCCGCGTTCCTCGGGCTCGTGGCGGCCGACCTCCTGCTGCCGGGCTTCTCGCTGCACTGGAGCGATTGGTGGGGGATTGTTCTCGCCGTCGTCGTCTTCGCGGTGCTGCAGAGCATCCTCGCTCCGTGGCTGCTGAAGATCACGCGCCGCCACGCGCACGCCCTGATGGGCGGCATCGGCCTGCTGTCGACGTTCGTCGCGCTCCTCGTCGCCGTGCTGATCCCTGCCGCGGGCATCGGCATCGACGGGCCGGTCGCGTGGATCATCGGCACGCTCGCCGTATGGCTGGTGACGGCGCTTGCGACGTGGCTGCTTCCACCGCTGTTCATCAAGAATCAGGCGCAGCAGCGCCGGGGCTCATAGTCTGTCGGGATGCCGCCCCCTGAGCGCCCGCGCCGCATCCGCGTGATCGGGGTCTCCGGCGCTGGCAAGTCACGACTCGCGGCCGGGATCTCTCGCGTGACGGGGCTCCCGCGTCTTGAGTTGGACGCCGTCTTCTGGGATGCCGGGTGGACCTATCGCGACCTCGATGAGGCGCGGGAACTCGTCCGTGACTTCGCTCGTGCGCATCCGGACGGATGGGTGGTCGATGGCAATTGGGCGTCGCGGCTCGACGGGCTGCTCGATCCGGGCACACCGGGAGGCGCCGACACCGTCGTGTGGTTGGATCATCCGCGCGGCGTCGTCATGCGCCGGGTGATCTGGCGCACGCTGCGGCGTGGCATCCTGCGCCAAGATCTGTGGCACGGCAACAGGGAGCGACCCGCGACCTGGCTCAGCCGAGACCCGCATGAGAACATCGTGCTCTGGACTTGGACGCGCCACGCGTCGACGCGTGCGAGCATGGCCGAGCGCGCCGCTGCCGGCTGGCCCGTCATCCGACTGTGCGGTCAGCGCGAGGTCGACCAGTGGTTGGCGAACATCGCGCGCTGGCACGGGTGACGGCTCCGCTGTCCCACCAGCCGCGGGCACGCGCCTCGCGTCAGATCACGTACTCGGGGGCAGTGAGGATGGCGCGCGTGTCTTCGCCCGCGCGGCGCGCGCGCGGCTTCGCGGGAACCCCGACGAGGATGCTGTCGGCCGGCGCGTCGCGCGTGACGACGGCGTTCGCGCCGACGACCGAGCGCGCCCCGATCCGGATGGGCCCGAGGATCTTCGCGCCGGAGCCGACCGCCACGCCGTCTTCGAGCGTGGGGTGGCGCTTGCCCCCGTCGGTCGTGCGGCCGCCGAGCGTCACGCCGTGGTAGAGCATGACGTCGTCGCCGACCTCGGCGGTCTCGCCGATGACGACGCCCATCCCGTGGTCGATGAAGAAGCGGCGGCCGATCGTGGCGCCGGGATGGATCTCGATGCCGGTGAACCAGCGGGTGAGCTGAGATCCCGCGCGCGCGAGGAAGCGCAGGCGCCGCACCCACAGCGCGTGCCACACCCGGTGCCACCACACGGCGTGCAGTCCCGGGTAGAGCAGTGCGATCTCGAGGGCGCCGCGCGCGGCGGGATCACGCAGCTTCGCGGCAGCGAGGTCTTCCCGCACGCGATCCCAGGCTCGCACCTCAGTCCTCGCGCAGGTCTGCGAAGAG
Source organism: Microbacterium sp. BWT-B31 (assembly GCF_041379855.1). Taxonomy (NCBI): domain Bacteria; kingdom Bacillati; phylum Actinomycetota; class Actinomycetes; order Micrococcales; family Microbacteriaceae; genus Microbacterium; species Microbacterium sp. BWT-B31. Next base: position 173,233 of record NZ_JBFECU010000003.1, on the reverse strand, counting down.
TGCTGTGGTGAGGTAGCGCTCGCCGGTGTCGGGCACGATCACGACGATCTTTTTGCCCGCGTTCTCGGGGCGCTTGGCCACCTCGAGCGCGGCCCACACGGCGGCGCCGCTGGACATGCCCACGAGCAGGCCCTCCTTGGCGGCGAGCTCGCGCGCGGTCGCCAGCGACGGCTCGAACTCGACGTCGATGACCTCGTCGATGATGTCGCGGTCGAGGATCGCGGGAACGAAGTTCGGCCCGATGCCCTGGATCTTGTGGGGACCGGGGTGGCCCTCGGTCAGCATGGGGGAGTCCTTGGGCTCGACCGCGATGACCTGCACGTCGGGCTTGCGCTCCTTGAGCACCTGGCCGACGCCGGTGATGGTTCCGCCCGTGCCGATGCCGGCGACGAAGATGTCGACGTCGCCCTCGGTGTCGCGCCAGATCTCTTCGGCGGTCGTCTTGCGGTGGATCGCGGGGTTCGCGGCGTTCTCGAACTGCTTGGCGAGGATCGCGCCGGGCGTGGCCTCGACGATCTCGTTGGCGACGCGCAGCGACTCGATCATGCCCTTCGTCGGGTCGGTGAGCACGAGGTCGGCGCCGAACGCCTTCAGCAGGAGTCGGCGCTCCTTCGACATCGACGCGGGCATCGTGAGGATGACCTTGTAGCCGCGGGCCGCGCCGACCATCGCCAGGGCGATGCCGGTGTTGCCGCTGGTGGCCTCGACGATGGTGCCGCCCGGAGGCAGCTGGCCGGACTCCTCGGCCGCGTTCACGAGCGCGATGCCGAGGCGATCCTTGACGCTCGATGCCGGGTTGAAGAACTCGAGCTTTGCGTAGATCTCGGCTCCGACTCCCTCGGTCACGGCGTTGAGCCGCACGAGCGGGGTGTTCCCGAACGCGGTGGTGATGTCGGAGTGGATGCCGGGCATAGCGGTCCCTTCAAGTGCGAGCAGACGTCCGATCAAGCCTAGGCGAGCGCGCCGGCTCTCGGTGATTTGTGACGTGTCGCGTGGGTAGGCTTATCGCTCGTATGCGTCCCGAAGATCTTCCTGCTGAGCCCGCGCCGAACGTGGCTCTCGCGCGCGCCCTCTCCGACGCCGTGGCGGTGCTGACCCGCGCCGGCGTCACCGACCCGGGGGTCGACGCGGTGCTCCTCGCGGCGCACGTGATGGGCATCGGCCGCGGCGAGGTCGAGGCGGCCCGGCTGCGCGGCGATGCTCTCGACACGGCGACGGCGGCGGCGCTGGCGGGCCTGGTCGCCCGCCGCGCCACGCGCGAGCCGCTGCAGCACCTCACCGGCATCGCGCCCTTCCGCCACCTCGAACTGCGCGTCGGGCCGGGCGTGTTCGTGCCCCGGCCCGAGACCGAGACGGTCGCGCAGCTCGCGATCGACGCGCTCATGGCCGCGGCATCCCCCGCCCCCGTCGCGGTCGACCTCGGGACCGGCAGCGGCGCGATCGCCCTGGCGCTGGCGACCGAGGTGCCGCACGCGCGCGTGCACGCTGCCGAGAACTCCGTCGACGCGTTCGTCTGGACGAAGGAGAACTTCGCCCTCATCGGCGCCGCCAACGCCCGGCTGGCGTTCGTCGACCTCGAGCACGCGTTCCCCGAGCTCGACGGCACCGTGTCGGTTCTGGTGTCGAATCCCCCGTATGTGCCGGATGCCGCGATCCCGCGCGACCCCGAGGTGCGGTTCTTCGACCCGCCCGCGGCCCTGTACGGGGGAGAGGACGGACTCGACGTCGTGCGGGACCTGAGCCGCGTGGGGCTGCGGCTGCTTCATCCGGGCGGCACCCTCGTGCTCGAGCACGGGGAATGGCAGGGCGAGCCGGTCCGGCGGCTGCTCGCCGCGGACGGCTGGCGCGCCGCCGCGACCCACCAGGACCTCACGCTCCGCGACCGGGCGACCACCGCGATCCGCCCCTGACGGCACCCGCCGTATGACGGCGGCCGCGCAGGCTCCCGAACTAGACTGGACCGGACATGTCCCCCCTCTACGACTGCCGTGACGAAGCGCAGCTGCTCGCCGGAATGCGTCACGCGCGTCAGGCGATCGGCCGCGGTGAACTCATCGTGATGCCCACCGACACCGTGTACGGCGTCGCCGCCGACGCGTTCAGCGCTTCGGCGGTGCAGCGGCTCCTTGACGCGAAGGGCCGCGGCCGGCAGTCCCCGCCGCCCGTGCTGGTGCCGGGCGTGCGCACGCTCCGCGCGCTGGCGGCCGAGGTGCCCGAGCCCGTCGAGCGGCTCGTCGAGGCGTTCTGGCCCGGGGGTCTCACGATCGTGCTGCCGGCGCAGCCGTCGCTGTCGTGGGATCTCGGCGAGACGCGCGGAACGGTCGCGGTGCGCATGCCCGCTCACCGCATCGCGCTCGAGCTGCTGGAGGAGACCGGTCCGCTCGCGGTCTCCAGCGCCAACCGCACCGGCGTCCCGGCGGCGATCGTCGCCAAAGAGGCCCAGCGCATGCTCGGCGACAGCGTCGAGGCGTACCTCGACGACGGCCCGTCTCAGAAGGGCATCTCGTCGACGATCGTCGACGCGACGCGACTGGTCGGGTCTGACGATCCGGTCATCCGGGTGCTTCGCGAGGGCACCGTCTCTCGGGATTCGCTGCGCGACGTGCTCGGCGACCTGCTCGAGGCAGACCGCACGGATGCCGCATCCAGCCCTTTCCCGGGCGGCATCGAGTGAAGCAGTACGTCTTCATCGTCATCCTCACCGCTGCCGTCACGCTCGTGCTGGCGTGGACGGTGTGGCGCCTGAGCCTCAGGTACAAGATCTACCCCGGCATCCGCGAGCGCGACGTCCACAAGACCCCGACTCCGCGCCTGGGCGGGGTGGCGATGTTCCTCGGCGTCATGGCGGCCTTCGCGGTGTCGTCACGGCATCCGTACTTCGCGATCTTCTGGGATCGGCCCGAGCGCATCTACGCGATCCTCGCGGCCACTCTGCTGATCGTCGTCGTCGGAGTCGCCGACGACCTGTGGGACCTCGACTGGATGATCAAGCTGGGGGCGCAGTTCCTGGCGGCGGGGATCATCGCGTGGTTCGGCAAGCTCCAGATCCTGTCGCTGCCCATCGGCGGGCTCGTCGTGGTCTCGCCGTGGGTGAGCTTCATCCTGACGGTGATGTCGATCGTGATCGTGATGAACGCCGTCAACTTCATCGACGGGCTCGACGGGCTCGTCGCGGGCGTCTGCCTCATCGCGAACGCGATCTTCTTCGCGTACTCCTACATGCTCGTGCGCGACTTCGGATCGACGACCTACTTCAACCTCGCGTCCTTCATCGCGGCGGTGCTGATCGGGGCGTGCGCGGGCTTCCTGCCGCTGAACTGGAGCCCCGCGAAGCTCTTCATGGGCGACTCCGGCGCGCTCATGCTGGGCCTGCTCATGGCGTGCTCCGCGATCGCGATCACAGGCCAGTTCGAGCCGTCGATGCTCGACCCCGATGAGTTCGGGCGCTCGCAGCTGCTCGGTGCGTTCATCCCGATCCTGCTGCCGGTGGTCGTGGTGCTCCTGCCGCTGCTGGACTTCGGGCTGGCGGTCGTGCGGCGCATGAGCAAAGGCAAGTCGCCGTTCTCGCCCGACCGCAAGCACCTGCACCACCGCATGCTCGACATGGGTCACACCGACCGCGACGCGACGCTCATCTTCTACGCGTGGACCTCGATCGTGGGTCTGGCGGTGCTGCTGATGTACATCGGCACGCAGGAGGACTGGCCGGGCGGCTACCTCTTCGGCGTGCTGTTCGGACTGGTGGGCGTCGCGGCCTGCCTGGTCGTCACGCTCATTCCCACGCGCCGGCCGACGCCGGCGCCCCTTCCCGTCCTGGAGGACGCCCGATGACCCCCAGCCCTGTCAGCAGCACGCCCATTCTGCGCACGACCCTCGTGTGGTCGGGGATCGTCACCGGCATCCTCCTCGTGCTCGCGGCGGTGATCGGATTCCTCGTCGCCGGCACGACCGGCCTGTGGAGCGCGCTCGCCGGAGTGCTGGTGGCCGCGGTCTTCCTCGGCATCACGGCGGCCAGCATCCTGATCGCCAACCGCTGGTTCGGCGACGAACTGTACGTGCCGGTGTTCTTCGGCATCGTGCTCGGCGGCTGGATCCTCAAGTTGGTCGTCTTCATCGTTCTGCTGCTCGTGCTGCGCGGCCAGCCGTGGATCGAGCCCGTGGTGTTCTTCGTGGCGCTCGTGGCGAGCGTGCTGGCCTCTCTCGCGATCGATGTGGTCGTGCTTCTGCGCATGCGCATCCCGCACGTGAGCGACATCTCGTTGCCCGAGACTGTCGACGAGACCGATGCCGCACCCGGCGATTCCGACGGCCCTTCGGCGTCGTCGGGCAGCACGGGAGTTTGATAGGCTGATCTGGCGCCCGCGCACTCGCTTCTGCGAGCTCTTGCGGAATGCCGCTCACCAACCCAATCGTCGTACCGACTCCGTTCGGTGCCCCGAAGCTGGAGCCAGCGCTGTCTACTTACATTGCGACCCTGATCGCCCCCATGTCCGCTGAGGACGGGGGTGGATTCCACGGCCCTTCGATCGACGAGTTCTTCCCCGACACGCTGTTCGACCTCTTCGGCGTGATCCCGGTGAACCGCATCCACCTCATCCAGATCCTGGCGACGATCGCAGTGATCGTGGTCTTCTGGCTGGGCACGCGTCGCATGCGCGTCGTGCCCGGTCGTTTCCAGAGCCTGGTTGAGATGGGACTCGACTTCGTGCGCGTCAATATCGCGCACGATCTGCTCGGCCGTAAGGACGGCGATCGGTTCCTGCCGATCCTCACCACGATGTTCTTCATGATCCTGTTCATGAACATCACGGGCATCATCCCGTTCCTGAACATCGCGGGCACCAGCATCATCGCGGTGCCGCTGACCCTCGCGATCGTGAGCTACGTCACGTTCATCTACGCGGGCATCAAGAAGAGCCCGACGAATTTCTTCAAGAACGCGCTCTTCCCGGCCGGCGTGCCGTGGCCGGTCTACATCATCGTCACGCCCATCGAACTCATCTCGACGTTCATCATCCGTCCGGTGACGCTCACGCTGCGACTCCTCATGAACATGGTGGTCGGCCACCTGCTGTTGGTCCTGTGCTTCTCGGCCACGCAGTTCTTCCTGTTCACTGCGGGCAGCTGGTGGGCGACCCTCGGCGCAGGCACCCTTGCCTTCGGCTTCGCCTTCACAGTGTTCGAGATCCTCGTCGCCGTTCTGCAGGCCTACGTCTTCGCGATCCTCACCGCGGTCTACATCCAGCTCGCGGTCGCCGAAGAGCACTGAAACGGGACGGCCCGAAAGCCGCCCACAACCGAAAGGAAACACCCCCGTGGACGCAACTACGGTTCTCGCCGAGGTCAACGGTCACCTCGCCGCCGTCGGCTACGGCCTCGCTGCCATCGGTCCCGCCATCGGCGTGGGCATCGTCGTCGGCAAGACGATCGAGGGCGTGGCGCGCCAGCCCGAGCTCGCCGGCCGCCTGCAGGTGCTCATGTGGATCGGTATCGCCTTCACCGAGGCGCTCGCCTTCGTCGGCATCGCCGTGGGCTTCATCCCCTTCCCGTAGCCGCATCTTCATCGAGAAGGAGGCAGGATGCTGAACGCTCTTGTCGCGTACGCCGCGGAGGAGGGGGCGGAGGTCAACAACCCGCTTATCCCCGCGTGGTACGACATCATCTGGTCGTCGGTCTGCTTCATCGTCATCCTCATCGTCTTCTGGAAGGTCGCCCTTCCCAAGATGAAGAAGCTGCTCGATGAGCGCAGCGCCGCGATCGAAGGCAACATCGCCAAGGCCGACGAGGCCCAGCGCAAGGCCGAGGCCGCGCTCGAGGAGTACACCGCCCAGCTCGCCGACGCGCGCAAAGAGGCCGGTGAGATCCGCGATGCGGCTCGCGAGGACGGCAAGAAGATCGTCGCCGAGGCGCGGGATGCCGCGACCAGCGAGGCAGCGCGCCTGACTTCGTCCGCGCACGCGCAGATCGAGGCCGAGCGCCAGGCGGCGTTCGTGTCGCTGCGCAGCGAGGTGGGCGGCATCGCCCTCGACCTCGCCGGCGGCGTGATCGGCGAGACGCTGTCCGACGACGCGAAGGCGCAGGCGGTCGTGGACCGCTTCCTCGCCGAGCTCGAGGCGTCCGAGACGGCAGGGAAGGCGTAATGGGGAGCGCGACCACTCAGGCCCTCGCGGCCACGACGGCGGCGCTCGACGCCGCGTCGGGTGTCGACCTCGACGTGGCCGGCGAGCTGTTCGCCGCTGCGCGCGCCGTGGGCGACTCGCCGCAGCTGAGCGGCGCGCTCGCCGACTCCGCGGCATCCGCCGAAGCCCGGCTCAAGGTCATCGCCGACGTCTTCGGCGCCGTCCTCGGACCGGTCGCCCTGCGGCTGCTGACCACCGCGGCCGAGCAGCGCTGGTCGAAGCCGGCCGACCTGGTCGACGGCATCGAAGAGGTCGCGATCCGCGCAGCGGTGCGGGCGCAGCCCGACGCCGACATCGAGGGCGAGCTGTTCCAGTTCTCCCGCACGGTCGCGGGCAGTCCCGACCTCGAGCTCGCACTCGGCTCACGCCTGGGCGACGACTCCGGCAAGGCCGCGCTCGTCCAGCGCCTGCTCGGCGGGCGCGCGAGCGCCGCGGCGACGCTGGTGGCGGCGTCTGTCATCCAGCGCCCGGGCGAGCGGCGCGTGCGCCAGGTGCTCTCCCGCGCGATCGGCCTCGCCGCCGATCAGCGGGGAACGGCCGTGGCGACGGTGTACGCCGCCGCACCTCTGGGCACCGCGCAGCTCGACCGCCTCGCGGCGGTGCTCACCCAGCGCTACGGCACCAAGGTCGTGCTGAACTTCGTCCTCGACCCCTCGGTCGTCGGCGGACTGCGCGTAGCGATCGCGGACGACGTGATCGACGCGAGCGTGTCGTCGCGACTGGCCGACCTTCGTCACCGGCTCGCCGGCTAGCACAGACTTCCCGCCTCTCCCGGGCGGAGGCTTCGGGGCCGCGGCCCCTCAACACTAAGGATCACAATGGCAGACATCTCCATCAGCCCCGACGTCATTCGTGACGCGCTGAAGGACTTCGCAGCCGCCTACGAGCCCAGCGGCGCCGCGGCTACCGAGGTCGGCACGGTCATCGACACCGCTGACGGCATCGCGCACGTCGAGGGTCTCCCCGGCGTCATGGCGAACGAGCTCGTTCGCTTCGCCGACGGCACCGAGGGCCTGGCCCTCAACCTCGACGAGCACGAGATCGGTGTCGTCGTGCTGGGCGACTTCTCCGGCGTCGAGGCCGGCCAGCAGGTCACGCGCACCGGCGAGGTCCTCTCCGTCGCGGTCGGCGACGGCTACCTCGGCCGCGTGGTCGACCCGCTCGGCAACCCGATCGACGGACTCGGCGACATCGCGACCACCGGCCGTCGCGCCCTCGAGCTGCAGGCGCCGGGCGTCATGCAGCGCAAGAGCGTGCACGAGCCGATGCAGACCGGCATCAAGGCGATCGACGCCATGATCCCCGTCGGCAGGGGTCAGCGTCAGCTCATCATCGGCGACCGCCAGACCGGCAAGACGGCCATCGCGATCGACACGATCATCAACCAGAAGGCCAACTGGGACTCGGGCGACACGAACAAGCAGGTGCGCTGCATCTATGTCGCCATCGGCCAGAAGGGCTCGACCATCGCCTCGGTGAAGGGCGCGCTCGAAGACGCCGGCGCCATGGAGTACACCACGATCGTCGCCGCTCCGGCCTCCGACCCCGCGGGCTTCAAGTACCTCGCCCCCTACACCGGCTCGGCCATCGGCCAGCACTGGATGTACGAGGGCAAGCACGTCCTGATCATCTTCGACGACCTGTCGAAGCAGGCCGAGGCCTACCGCGCTGTGTCGCTGCTGCTGCGCCGCCCGCCGGGGCGCGAGGCCTACCCCGGTGACGTCTTCTACCTGCACTCGCGTCTGCTCGAGCGCTGCGCGAAGCTGTCCGACGAACTGGGTGCAGGCTCGATGACGGGTCTGCCGATCATCGAGACGAAGGCCAACGACGTGTCGGCCTACATCCCGACCAACGTGATCTCGATCACCGATGGCCAGATCTTCCTTCAGTCCGACCTGTTCAACGCGAACCAGCGCCCGGCGGTCGACGTCGGCATCTCGGTGTCCCGCGTCGGCGGCGACGCCCAGGTCAAGTCGATCAAGAAGGTCTCCGGCACGCTCAAGCTCGAGCTCGCCCAGTACCGCTCGCTCGAGGCGTTCGCGATGTTCGCGAGCGACCTGGATGCGGCATCGCGTCGTCAGCTCGCCCGCGGCGCGCGCCTGACCGAGCTGCTCAAGCAGCCGCAGTACTCGCCGTACCCGGTCGAAGAGCAGGTCGTCTCGATCTGGGCCGGCACCAACGGCAAGCTCGACTCGATCGAGGTCGAGGACGTGCTGGCGTTCGAGCGCGAGCTTCTGGACTACCTGCGCCGCAACACGTCGATCCTCGACACGCTGCGTGAGACGAACGTGCTCGACGACGACACCGCCGCTGAGCTCGCGAAGAAGACGGATGAGTTCATCCTCGAGTTCCAGTCGGGCAAGGGCCAGGCGATCGCGAAGCCCGGTCATGAAGAGGTCGCCGCTGCGGCGCTCGAGGATGTGAACCAGGAGCAGATCGTCAAGGGGCGCCACTGAGGCGGCACCGGTAGAGGATCATGGGCGCACAACTGCGGGTCTACAAGCAGAAGATCAACTCTGCTCAGACGACCAAGAAGATCACGAAGGCGATGGAGCTCATCGCGGCTTCGCGCATTCAGAAGGCGATGGCGCGCGTTCGCTCGTCGTCTCCGTTCGCGCGAGCCGTGACGCGAGCGGTGTCGGCCGTCGCGACCCACTCGAACGTCGACCACCCGCTGACGAACGAACGCGAGACCATCCGGCGCTCCGCCGTGGTGATCTTCGCCTCGGACCGCGGGCTCGCCGGCGCATTCAACTCCCAGATCCTCCGCGAGGGACTGGAGTTGGGTGAGCTGCTGCGTCAGCAGGGCAAGGAGCCGGTGTACTTCCTCGTCGGTCGCAAGGCCGTCGGCTACTTCCAGTTCCGCCGCATGCCGAGCGCTGCGGAGTGGGTGGGCGACACCGACACGCCGCACTTCCACACGGCCGAAGAGATCGCGGCGACGCTTCTGGACTGGTACGACCGCGGCGGCGACGAGGGCGGCGTCGATGAGATCCACCTCGTCTACAACCGCTTCGTCAGCATGATGACGCAGACTCCCGAGCGCGTGCGCCTGCTGCCGCTCGAGGTCGTCGAGGCCGAGGAGTCCGCTTCCGCTCCGGTGTACCCGCTGTACGAGTTCGAGCCGGATGCCGGCGTCGTGCTCGACGCGCTCCTGCCGGTGTACATCCAGAGCCGCGTCTTCAACGCGCTCCTGCAGTCGTCGGCCGCGAAGCATGCCGCGACGCAGAAGGCGATGAAGTCGGCCAGCGACAACGCCGACAAGCTCATCACCGACTACACCCGCCTGCGCAACAACGCGCGCCAGGCCGAGATCACGCAGCAGATCGCCGAGATCGTCGGCGGCGCCGACGCTCTGGCGTCGGGCAGCTAGACCTACGAAAGAGAAGACAATGACTACCACCGCCAGCACCGTGGAGAACACGGAGAAGACGGACACCGTGGTCGTCGGTCGCGTCGCTCGCGTCACCGGCCCGGTCGTCGACATCGAGTTCCCGCACGACTCGATCCCCGACATCTACAACGCGCTGAAGACCGACGTCACCGTCGAGGGCGTGACCACCGAGATCACCCTCGAGGTCGCCCAGCACCTCGGTGACGACCTCGTCCGCGCGATCTCGCTCAAGCCCACCGACGGCATGGTCCGCGGCCAGGCGGTGCGAGACACCGGAGGCCCGATCTCGGTCCCCGTCGGCGATGTCACCAAGGGCAAGGTCTTCAACGTCATCGGCGAGGTGCTCAACGCCGAGCCGGGCGAGAAGATCGAGATCACCGAGCGCTGGGGCATCCACCGCAAGGCTCCGAACTTCGACCAGCTCGAGTCGAAGACCCAGATGTTCGAGACGGGCATCAAGGTCATCGACCTGCTCACCCCGTACGTGCTCGGCGGCAAGATCGGCCTCTTCGGCGGTGCGGGCGTCGGCAAGACGGTCCTCATCCAGGAGATGATCCAGCGCGTCGCGCAGGACCACGGCGGTGTGTCGGTGTTCGCCGGTGTCGGCGAGCGCACGCGTGAGGGCAACGACCTCATCCACGAGATGGAAGAGGCGGGCGTCTTCGACAAGACCGCGCTCGTCTTCGGCCAGATGGACGAGCCGCCGGGGACGCGTCTGCGCGTGGCCCTGTCGGCCCTGACGATGGCGGAGTACTTCCGCGACGTGCAGAAGCAGGACGTGCTCCTGTTCATCGACAACATCTTCCGCTTCACGCAGGCCGGCTCCGAGGTGTCGACGCTTCTGGGCCGCATGCCCTCGGCGGTGGGCTACCAGCCCAACCTCGCCGACGAGATGGGCGTGCTTCAGGAGCGCATCACCTCGACGCGCGGCCACTCGATCACCTCGCTGCAGGCGATCTACGTGCCCGCCGACGACTACACCGACCCGGCTCCGGCGACGACGTTCGCGCACCTCGACGCCACGACCGAGCTCTCGCGCGAGATCGCGTCGAAGGGTCTGTACCCGGCCGTCGACCCGCTGACCTCGACGAGCCGCATCCTGGACCCGCGCTACATCGGCGCCGACCACTACCGCGTGGCCACCGCCGTGAAGCAGATCCTTCAGAAGAACAAGGAGCTCCAGGAGATCATCGCGATCCTCGGTGTCGACGAGCTCTCCGAAGAGGACAAGGTCGTCGTGTCGCGTGCGCGCCGCATCCAGCAGTTCCTCTCGCAGAACACCTACATGGCGAAGAAGTTCACCGGTGTCGAGGGCTCCACAGTCCCGATCAAGGAGACCATCGAGTCGTTCGACGCGATCGTCCGCGGCGACTTCGACCACGTCGCCGAGCAGGCGTTCTTCAACGTCGGCGGCATCTCCGACGTCGAGGCGCGCTGGGCGCAGATCCAGAAGGAGAACGGCTGACATGCCGCTCAACGTGAGCCTGGTGTCCGCGGACGCCGAGATCTGGTCGGGTGAGGCGTCGCTCGTCGTCGCCAAGACCGTGCTCGGCGAGATCGGCTTCATGACCGGTCACGAGCCGGTGCTCGCGATCCTGGCCGAGGGCCAGGTGCGCATCACCCAGACCGACGGCACCAAGGTCATCGCGAACGCTCAGGACGGCTTCGTCTCGATCGAGAGCGACGACCTGACGATCGTCGCAGGGCACGCCGCGCTCGTCGCCTGACCTGGCTTCGGGGGCAGAGACTCCGGCTTTTACGCCGTGGGTCTCTGCCCTTTCCCGTTCCACCCGAGCAGATGAGGGGATGACCTGTGCTGGTGCTGCATGCGCCGTCTGAGACCTGTCTCGATACGGGCACAGACCGCCCTGCTCAGACAGCCGCGTCGAAAAGATGCTGATCCTTCTCCCACCCTCTGAGACCAAGCGCTCCGGTGGCTCGCGAGCGCCGCTCGATCTGGAGGGGCTCGCGTTGCCGGCGCTGGCCGCGCAGCGCACGGCTGTCGTCGACGCCCTCGTGGCGCTCTCGGGCGATGAAGAGGCGGCGGCGCGCGTCCTGAAGCTCGGACCGACGCAGCACGGCGAGATCGGCGTGAACGCTGCGCTGCGCACCGCGCCGACGATGGCCGCGATCGATCGCTACACCGGAGTGCTGTTCGACGCGCTGGACGCGGCATCCCTCGATGCAGCCGCCAGGCGATGGCTCGGCGCGCATGTCATGATCCACTCGGCGCCGTTCGGGCCGGTCGGCGCACTGGATCGGATCCCGGCCTACCGGCTCGCCGCCGCCGCGTCGCTGCCCGGCGTGGCCTCGCTCAAGCGGGTGTGGGCGGATGCGGTGGCCGACGCGTTCGCGCAGGCCGCGCCGCCCTTCGTGCTCGATCTGCGCTCTGAGGCGTACGCGGCCCTCGGGCCGGTGCCCGCAGGCGTGCCGTCGGCCTACGTGCGGGTCGTGACCGAGGGTTCAGATGGCGCCGTGCGCGCCCTCAACCACTTCAACAAGCACGCGAAAGGCGCGCTGGTGCGCCGACTCGCCGACGAGCGGCCCCGCATCGCGTCGCGCGCGGCACTTCTGCGATGGGCGGAAGCCTCGGGCGTGCGCCTGCGCGACGGCGCGCCGGGTGAGATCGAACTGTACGCCTGACGCGCGGGTCGCGGCATCCGCTCGCCGTCAGCGCTCGGTGTGCGCCGCGGTGCGCTCGGTGTTCTCGGCGATCGCGATGAGGGCGACCACCGCCTCGATCACCAAGCGCAGCGCGATCACGGCGAGGAACGTGATGAGCGGGACGAGCACGACGGTCGCGACGATGAGGCTGATCGCCGCGCCCGGGTTGAACCAGACCGCTCCGATGCCGCTCAAGATTCCGCTCACGAGGTACAGCACCGCGCCGACGCCGATGACGATGAGACCCGCGATGTAGAACACGCTCGCGAGGCGTCGCGTGATGAACGTGCGAAACGACAGGTCGAACAGCGCCCGGAAGAAGCCCTTGCCGACGTCGGCGACATCGCCGTCGACGGCGGGCACTCCCGTGTCGTCGACGTCATCGGCGGCAACGCGACGTCTCGGCGCAGATGCTGCGGCCTCGTCGGCGGGCAGGTCCGGCAGCGGGGGAGGGGGAGGGGGAGTCGCGTCGGTCATCGGCGGTCCCTTCGTCGGGGTGGCAGCGCGATGCGGATGCTCGCGCGCTCACAGTATCGATGTGGGACGCCGTCGTGCGGAGCCCACGCGGGCAAGCGGGGCGCGGCGCTGCCTGCGCGAGTCCGCGTGTCGCCCATGGCAGTGGGTGGGGGTGCGCCACTAGCATGAGCAACGCGGTGCTCTGTGCGACCGCTTTGCAGTTCCTGATACCCGCATCGGAAGGAACCCACAATGGACACTTATCCATACGATGGCGCAGTCTGGGCCGCGTACGCCGCGGTATTCGTCGTCGGTCTGCTCTTCGCCGTCGTCGGCTACGTCGTCTGGGCGTGGTTCTTGATGAAGATCTTCGAGAAGGCGGGTGTCGAGGGCAAGTGGCGTGCGTGGGTGCCCGTGTACAACACGCTGATCTTCGTCAAGCTCGGCGATCTGAACCCGTGGTGGCTGCTGGTGCTGTGGGGCGGCGGGATCGTGCTGGGGTGGGTCCCGTTCCTCAACGCGCTGATCTACATCGCCATCTTCCTGTACACGCTCCTGGCAGCGTGGCGCGTGGGTCTGAAACTCCAGAAGGAAGCCGTCTGGCTGATCCTCTACTTCTTCCTGAGCATCGTCTGGTACGGCATCAACGCCTTCGACAAGTCGCGCTGGAACACCACCGTGCCGGCATCGCCGTGGGCGGGCAACTTCCTGGCCGACAGCACGGTGTGGAAGGGCATCCCCAGCCAGGCGCCCGCAGGCGGCTACCCGCCGAACCCGGTGTCGACGCCGGGCGCGTACCCGCCGCCCGCCGGCTATCAGCCTCCGGCGCCCGCCGGTTACCAGCCTCCGCCGCCCGCCGGCTATCAGCCTCCGGCCGCAGCGCCCGTGCCGCCGGTCGCTCCGCAGCCCCCGGCCGCGCCGCCCGCTGCGCCGCCTGCGCCGCCGGCCGCTCCCGAGCCGCCTGCGGCCGAGCCGCCGGCCGCACCCGACGAGCCCAAACCCTGATCTCGCACGAGGGGCCCCGCTTCGGCGGGGCCCCTCGTCGTTCCGGGGCGAAGTAGCGTGGGGGGATGACTCTTCATGTTCCGCTTCGCCGGGTCGGGGCATCCGGCCTTCTCGTCTCCGTCGTGGGAATCGGCTGCAACAACTTCGGCCGTCCCGGCACGCGCACCGAGACGCTCGAGGGAACCCGCGACGTGCTCGATGCGGCGATCGACTCGGGGGTGACGTTCCTCGACACCGCCGACATGTACGGCGGATACCCCGGCATGAGCGAAGAGCTCATGGGCGAGGCTCTCCGGGGGCGTCGCGATCGGGTTGTGCTGGCCACCAAGTTCGGGCACAGCGGGATGCCCAACCCCGAGGGCTTCCAGGGGTCCAAGGCGTCCCGCAGCTACGTGCGGCGGTCGGTCGAGGCATCCCTCTCGCGTCTGCAGACCGACTGGATCGACCTGTACCAGCTGCACACGCCCGACGACGCCACGCCCATCGAAGAGACGCTCGACGCGCTCGGCGACCTCGTGCGCGAGGGCAAGGTGCGCTACATCGGGCACTCGAACCTCTCGGGCTGGCAGATCGCCGAGGCGCACTTCACCGCGCTGATGCGCCACGGCGTGCCGTTCGTGTCGGCGCAGAACCAGTACAGCCTGCTGGCGCGCGGAGCGCAGCGCAACGTGCTGCGGGCGGTGGAGCGCTACGGACTCGGGTTCTTCCCGTACTTTCCGCTGCACAACGGCCTGCTGACAGGCAAGTTCACGCGGGAGGCCGCGCCCGCCGACACCCGCATCATGCGGCAGCGCCCGCACATCTACGAGAACGCCCCGTGGGACCAGCTCGAGGCGTTCCAGGCGTTCTGCGACCAGCGCGGCATCACGATGCTGGAGGCCACGTTCGGGTGGCTCCTGTCGAGGCCCTCGCTGTCGAGCGTGATCGCCGGGGCGACGACCCCCGAGCAGGTGCGGGCGAACGCGGCCGCGGCGACCGCGTGGACGCCGACGGCGGCCGAGCTCGACGAGATCGACGCGATCTTCCCGCCGCCCGAGCCGGCCTGATCCCGAAGGCGCTTGGGCCTGCGCCGGGCGGTTCGCCCACGGCGTACGGCGTCGGTTGGACTCGTGTCGGCGGCAAGGCGTAGCGTCGGATCTCGTGCGCGGCCCGCAACGCGGCGCCGCGCGGGAAAGGACGCACGTGCTCTGGAGCCTCCTCGTACGGTACCTGCGGCCGGCCTGGCCCCTGATCGCGGCCGTCGTCGTCTTCCAGCTCGCCCAGGCCGTCGCTTCGCTCATGCTGCCGACGCTCAACGCCGACATCATCGACAACGGCGTCGTGCAGGGCGACATCCCGTACATCTGGCAGACCGGCGGCGTGATGCTGCTGGTATCGCTCGGTCAGGTGGTCTGCTCGATCATCGCCGTGTACTTCGGCTCGCGCCTGGCGATGGGAATGGGGCGCGACCTGCGCGGCGACCTCTTCCAGCGGGTCGTCGCGTTCTCGCAGCGCGAAGTCGGGCAGTTCGGCGCCCCCTCGCTGATCACGCGCAACACGAACGATGTGCAGCAGGTGCAGATGCTGGTGCAGGTGTCGGCGACCCTGATGGTCTCGGCGCCGATCCTCGCGATCGGCGGGGTCGTGATGGCGATCAGGCAGGATGCCGGGCTGTCGTGGCTCATGGCGGTGTCGGTGCCCGTGCTGCTGGTGATCGTCGCGCTCATCGTGGTGCGCATGGTGCCGGCCTTCACCCAGATGCAGGCGAAGATCGACCGCATCAACCAGATCATGCGGGAGCAGCTGACGGGCATCCGCGTGGTGCGGGCGTTCGTGCGCGAGAACGAGGAGCGCGCGCGGTTCACCAAGGGCAGCGCCGACGTCATGGCCACGGCGCTGCGCGCCGGAAACCTGATGGCGATGATGTTCCCGGCGGTCATGCTGGTGATGAACCTCTCCAGCGCCGCGGTGATCTGGTTCGGCGCGTTCCAGGTGCAGGACAACGGCGTCGAGATCGGCACGCTCTTCGCGTTCCTGAACTACATGATGCAGATCCTCATGGGCGTCATGATGGCGACGTTCATGTTCGTGATGATCCCTCGTGCCGCCGTCTGCGCGAACCGCATCGGCGAGGTGCTCGACGCCGACCCTTCGGTGAAGGCGCCCGCCCTTGCCGCGTCCGCGCCCGAGGGGGTCGGCCGCGTCGAGTTCGACGCGGTGGGCTTCGCGTACCCCGGTGCGGCCGACGACGTGCTGCGCGAGATCACCTTCACGCTCGAACCGGGCACGACCACCGCCGTCATCGGCTCCACCGGCTCGGGCAAGACGACCCTGGTGAGTCTCGTGCCGCGGCTGTTCGACGTCACTGCGGGTGCGGTGCGGGTCGACGGCGTCGACGTGCGCGAGTACGACCCCGACGACCTGTGGCGCCGGATCGGTCTCGTGCAGCAGAAGGCGTTCCTGTTCTCGGGCACGGTCGCCTCGAACCTGCGGTACGGCGATGAGGAGGCATCCGACGACGACCTCTGGCGCGCGCTGGATCTGGCCCAGGCGAAGAGCTTCGTCGAGGCGATGCCGGGCGGGCTCGACGCGCCGATCGCCCAGGGCGGCACGAACGTGTCCGGCGGTCAGCGCCAGCGGCTCGCGATCGCGCGGGCACTGGTCAAACAGCCGGATGTCTTCATCTTCGACGACTCGTTCTCGGCTCTCGACCTGCACACCGACGCGCTGCTGCGGCACGCGCTGGACACACACCTGCCGCGTGCCGCGAAGCTCGTGGTCGCGCAGCGGGTCTCGACCATCCGCGGCGCGCACCAGATCGTGGTGCTCGACCACGGGCGGATGGTCGGCCTCGGCACGCACGACGAGCTGGTCGAGACGTGCGAGACCTATCGCGAGATCGTCGAGTCCCAGCTCGCCGTGGAGGAGGCGGCATGAGCACCGCGCAGCAGTCGCGACAGCAGCCCGTGGCCCGCGGGCCGATGGGTGGTCCGGGCCGGCCCGGCATGGGCGCACCCGCGCAGAAAGCGCAGAACTTCGGGCCGAGCGCCAAGCGCCTGCTCGGAACGCTCCGTGCCGACATGGGTGCCCTGGTGCTGGTGCTGGTGCTCGGCGTGCTGAGCGTCGCTCTGTCGGTGACCGGCCCCAAGGTGCTCGGCGAGGGCACCAACATCATCTTCGCGGGCTTCATCTCGCTCCAGGTGCCCGCGGGCGCCACGAAGCAGCAGGTCATCGACGGGCTCATCGCCAACGGCCAGCAGCAGCAGGCCGACATGCTCTCGGCGATGGACTTCGTCCCCGGCGCGGGCATCGACTTCGAGCGGCTCGGCTGGATCGTCGCCGTCGTGCTCGCGATCTACATCGGCGCAGCCCTGTTCGGATGGCTGCAGGCGCGCATCCTAAACGGGGTGGTCCAGCGTGCGATGCACGGGCTGCGCGTGCAGGTGGAGGAGAAGATCCACCGGCTGCCGCTGTCGTACTTCGACCGCGTGCAGCGCGGCGAGCTGCTGAGCCGTGTCACCAACGACGTCGACAACATCGGCCAGACGATGCAGCAGACGCTGTCGCAGGTGGTCGTGTCGCTGCTGACGGTCATCGGCGTGCTGGTGATGATGTTCCTCATCTCGCCCCTGCTCGCCGTCATCGCGCTGGTCACCATTCCGCTCACGATCGTGATCACGGTGGTGATCGCACGGCGCTCGCAGAAGCTGTTCGTCGCGCAGTGGAAGGCGACGGGCGTGCTGAACGCGAGGGTCGAAGAGACCTTCTCGGGTCACGCGATCGTGAAGGTGTTCGGGCGCCAGCGAGAGGTCGAGTCCGACTTCGACACCGAGAACGCCGAGGTGTATCGCGCGAGCTTCGGCGCGCAGTTCCTCTCGGGCGTGATCATGCCGGCGATGATGTTCATCGGCAACCTCGTCTACGTCGCGATCGCCGTCGTCGGCGGCCTGCAGGTCGCCGCCGGGCTGATGTCGATCGGCGATGTGCAGGCGTTCATCCAGTATTCGCGCCAGTTCACGCAGCCGCTGAGCCAGCTCGGGTCCATGGCCAACCTCCTGCAGTCCGGTGTCGCCAGCGCCGAGCGGGTCTTCGAGCTCCTCGACGAGCCCGAGCAGTCCGCCGATGCCGACCCGGCTGAGACGGTGCCGGCAGACGCGGGCGATCTGGCGTTCGACGACGTGTCGTTCCGCTACGTCGCCGACAAGCCGCTCATCGAGGGGCTGTCGCTCGAGGCCCACCCCGGCAGCACCGTGGCGATCGTGGGCCCGACCGGGGCGGGCAAGACCACGCTCGTGAACCTCATCATGCGCTTCTACGACGTCGACTCCGGCCGGGTCGCTCTGAACGGACTCGACACGCAGCGCATGACACGCGACGATCTGCGCTCGCGCACCGGCATGGTGCTGCAGGACACGTGGCTGTTCGCGGGCACGATCCGCGAGAACATCGCCTACGGCAGGCCGGATGCCTCAGAGGAGGAGATCGTCGAAGCTGCGACGGCCGCCTACGTCGACCGGTTCGTGCACGCCCTGCCGGACGGCTACGACACGATGCTCGACGACGAGGCGACGAACCTGAGCGTCGGCGAGCGCCAGCTCGTCACCATCGCGCGCGCGTTCCTCGCCGACCCCCGCATCCTGATCCTGGACGAGGCCACCAGCTCGGTCGACACCCGCACCGAGCTGCTGATCCAGCGCGCGATGTCGCGACTGCGCGAGGACCGCACCGCCTTCGTCATCGCCCACCGGCTCTCGACCATCCGAGACGCCGACCTCATCCTCGTGATGGAGAGCGGGGCGATCGTCGAGCAGGGCTCGCATGACGAGCTGCTGGCGCGGCGGGGCGCGTACTGGCGCCTCTACAACGCCCAGTTCGAGGGCGCGATCGACGATGACGGCCAGGCCGGGCCATCGCTCTCCAACCCCGCTGCGGCCGCGCGCCCGGTCATTCAGAACGTGCCCGCTCACACGGATCCCGCCGTGTCGATCCCCATCGAGGGGGCGGGAAAGGGCGATTCCACTAGGATGTGACCACGCCGCGCCCTCGCGCGGTGACGGATTCCCCGCGAGGGAGGGCGAGTCAGTGCCCGAAGTCATCACCCGCTCCACCACGATCGAGGTGGCAGGCCGCGAGCTGGAGCTCTCGTGGGCCGCGGTCACGCACAAGGGCCGTCGACGCGACAGCAATCAGGATGCCGTGCTCGCGCAGTTCCCGCTGTTCGTCGTCGCAGACGGCATGGGGGGGCACGTCGGCGGCGAGATCGCGAGCACGACCACGATCGAGCGCCTCGCCGAACTCGCAGAGTCGGGCGCGGTGACGTCGACCCGTATCGAGAAGTCGCTCTCGCGCGCGGTGAAGGACATCGCCTCGCATCCCGGCGCGACGGATGAGGCGACGGGAACGACCGTCACGGGCGTGTTCCTCGACGTGAGTGGGGCCTCGCCGCACTGGGTGACGCTCAACATCGGCGACTCGCGCGTGTACCTCGTGCGAGACGGGATGATCGCCCAGCTCACGACGGACCACTCGGTGGTGCAGGAGCTCGTCGCGGCCGGCCGGCTGAGCCCCGAAGAGGCCGAGAACCACCCCTACGGCAACGTCATCACCCGCGCGGTGGGGCCCAGCGAGAGCGTGACGCCCGACTACGTGCGCGTCGAAATCGTGCGCGGCGACCGGTTCGTCGTCTGCTCGGACGGACTCACCAAGGAGCTCACGGACTACGGCATCCGGCACTTCCTCGATGAGAACTCCGACCCGGCCGATGCGGTGCTGTCGATGCTCGACGCAGCCCTGGAGAACGGCGGTCGCGACAACATCACGATCATCGTGCTGGACGTCGGGCGGCCCGCCGTTCCCGAGGTCGCGGGTGGGGAGCCGGTCGACACCGCCGAGTGGGCGACGGTGGGCGACGACGATCTCGACGACGACGACGATCTCGACGACGACGACGACGACGAAGACGCTGACGACGATGATGACGACGATGACGACGATGACGATGACGGCGACGATGATGACGACGACGGCGACGATGACGCTGATGACGATGACGACGCTCGTCGCGGCGTGACCGACGACGAGCCGCGCGACTCCTCCTCCCCACCCTCGCGGTAGCGGGAGTTCTCCGCAGATCCGGCCGCGCGCGCGGTCGGCTCCCGGCCCGCCCGATTGACTGTCGGCATGCCTGCGTCCCGACTCTTCCTTCCTCGACTCATTCCGCAGTCTGCGCCAGGTCCGCGCGAGGCGCTGTCGACGGATGCCCCGACGGGCGATTCGGCCCTCGTCCTCCCGGCGGCATGGACCGCTCCTGCCCGATCCGGCATCCCGCTGCTCGCCTCGGTCGTGCCGATGGTCGGGGCGGTGGGCATCTGGGCGGTGACGGGGTCGATGCTGTCGCTGTGGCTGGCGGCCCTCGTGCCGGTGGTCGCCGTCGCCACGATGCTCGACCAGCGCCGCGCAGCGCGGCGCGATCGCCGAAGGGCCGAAACCGACGCCGCTGCTGCCCGCGCCCGGGTCGGGCGGGCTGTCGAAGCCCGACATGCGGCCGAACGGGCACGGCGCTGGAGCGCGCAGCCCGACGTCGCGGTGTTTCTGCGGCAGGATGCCGGCATCTGGCGGGCGGTGCCCGAGCGCGCCGCCACGCTCACCGTGGGCACGGGCGCAGGGGAGTCCGCCGTGCGAGTGACCGGCGGCGAGGGGGACTCCGCCGCCGACCGGCTGCGCGCGCGTGCGGCGGTGCTCGAAGCGGCTCCCGTCGCAGTGCCGATGGGTTCGGGGATCGCCGTCTCGGGGCCGCCGGTGCTCGCCGCCGCGGTGGTGCGCGCCCTCGCGGTGCAGCTGTGCCTGGCTCATCCTCCCGGCGAGCTACGGCTGATCTCTGCTCCGGAGTGGGCGGATGCCATGCCCCATCGCGGGGCCCGGGCAGGTTTCACGCTCGCGGTGCTCGAGCCGGGTGACCCCGTCCCGGCGTCGGTCGACGTCGTGATCGCGCGCGTGGAGCCGGGGCATCCGTCTCCGCCGAGGTGCGCCGCCGCCCTCACCGTCGACGCCCTCGATCGGGCGCGGCTCGACGATGCCGGCACGGTGAGCGAGGTGGCCGTCGAGGGGATCAGCGACGCGCAGGCCCGCGCGATCGCCCACTCGCTCGCAGACCGCGCCGAGCGCACGCTCGGCGCGTCCGCACGCCACGCGGGCGCGCAGGTGGTGGCGCTGTCCGACGTGCTGTCGCAGGCCCCGCCCGCCCGCCGCGGCGCCCTTCCGGCCGTGATCGGCACCGACGGACGCTCGCCGGTCGTCGTGGACCTCGTCTCCGACGGCCCGCACGCGATCGTCGCCGGTATGACGGGTGCGGGAAAGAGCGAGCTGCTCGTCACCTGGATCCTGGCGCTGTGCGCGATCCACGCGACCGACGAGGTGAGCTTCCTGCTCGCGGACTTCAAGGGCGGTACCGCCTTCGACGCGCTCGCCGACGTGCCGCACGTGACGGGGGTGATCACCGATCTCGACGGCGCCGGAGCGCGCCGCGCGATCGAGAGCCTCCGCGCCGAGATCCGCTGGCGAGAGGGTGAGCTCGCTCGCGCCGGCGCGCGGGACGTCGCAGACCCCCGCGTGCGGCTGCCGCGGCTGGTGGTCGTCGTCGACGAGTTCGCCGCCCTCCTGGGCGATCACCCCGAACTGCGCAGCGTCTTCACCGACGTCGCCGCGCGCGGCCGCGCCCTCGGGCTGCACCTGATCCTCGGCACGCAGCGGGTGGCGGGCGTGGTGCGCGACGGGCTGCTGGCGAACTGCCCGCTGCGGGTGAGCCTGAGGGTGGCGGATGCGGCGGACAGTCGCGCGGTCGTGGGCACCGATGACGCCGCGCTGCTTCCCGGCGGGGTCGACGGCCGCGGTGTCGCCGTGGTCCGGCGCGCGGGCGATGCCGCGCCGGGCCCGGCACGCATCGCGCTGTCGACGGCCGCCGACGCGAACGAGATCGCCGCGTGCGCGCGCGGACCCCGCCCCCGCCGTCCGTGGCTTCCCGACCTGCCCGGCCGCGTTGAGCTCGCGGACCTGCGCCGCCACGTCGATGCTCCACTCACGGGCGAGGTGCTTGTCCTCGGCCTCGCCGACGAGCCCGAGCGCCAGCGTCAGCGGCCGGTCGGCATTCGCGTCGGCGACCGCGGCCTGCTGGTGGTCGGCGGGCCGGGGTCGGGAAGGACGACTGCGCTGCGCACCATCGCGGCGCAGGCGGCGGGGGAGGTGCTGCACGTCCCGTCCGATCCGGAGCGGGCGTGGGATGCCGTCACCGGCCTCTCTGAGGCGCCGCCCCCACCCGGCAGCGTGGTCGTCATCGACGATGTCGACCTCGTCGCCGCCGCAGTCCCGCACGACTACGGCAGGGAGCTCGTCGAGCGTCTCGACCTCGCAATGCGACGGGCGGGGGACGACGGCATCCTGTTCGCGGTCTCCGCGCAGCGGCTCACCGGCGCCGCCGCGCGCCTGTGCGACATGCTGCCGAGGCGTCTGATCCTCGCGATGCCGACGCGCCAGGACCACGTCGCGGCGGGCGGCGATGCTGCTCACCATGCGCCGGGCGCCGCGCCCGGGCGCGGCCGGCTCGACGGTCGGGCGGTGCAGGTCGCGCTGGCCGACGCGGCACCGGCGGCTCGCGGGGAGGAGGCATCCGTCGCGCCGGTCTTCCTGCCGACGGCCGCGCTCACGGGGTTCGTCGCGCGGGCGTCGGCGGCTTCGCGTGCGGTGCTCGAGGCATGGGCGGGCACTGGTGCGGCGGTCGCCGGGATCGACGACTACGTCGCCGATCCCGGCGCCTCGGCGGGCGCGCGGGTCATCGTCGGCGACCCCGAGCAGTGGCAGCGGCACTGGCGTGTGCTGTCCGAGGTGAGGGCCGACCACGATCTGGTCGTGGACGCCGGATGCGCCGTCGAGTTCCGTGCTGTGACCGGCGACCGGCGCTTGCCGCCGTACTGCGCGCCCGGCCGGGCCAGAGCGTGGGTGTGCCGCGCGGGCGACGCCGCGGTCCGCGTGGCGCTGCCTGCCCCCGGCGCGCGTGTCGCGACTTGACCGGCGCCACCCCGGGCCCTAACGTCACCGTATGGCTACGTCGCCGATTCACCTTGAACTGCCCGAAGGCAAGGGACTCGCAGCCGGCACACTGGGACTCTGGGGCTCGACCGTCATCGGTCTCGCCTCCACCGCGCCGGTCTACTCACTCGTCGCGACACTCGGGTTCGTCGTGCTGGCGGTGGGCGCCCAGGCGCCGATCGCGTTCGTCATCGCGTTCATCCCGATGCTGTTCATCGCCTTCGCATATCGCGAGCTCAACAACGAGGTCCCCGACTGCGGCACGACCTTCACGTGGGGCACGAAGGCGTTCGGCCCGTGGGTCGGGTGGCTGGGCGGATGGGGCGTCGCGGTGGCGGGCATGGTCGTGCTCGCCAACCTCGCGCAGATCGGCGGCATCTACTTCTGGGCGCTTTGGGACGGCATCGTCGGCAACCCCGAAGACGCGCTGCTCTCCGACAACGTGCCGCTGGTCACCGCGACGGGCGTCGTGTTCATCGCCCTCATGACCTGGGTGTCGTGGCGCGGCGTCGAGATCGGCGAGCGCATCCAGAACATCCTGCTCGGCATCCAGTACCTGGCTCTGGCGATCTTCGTCGTCGCGGCGCTGTGGCAGTTCTTCGCCGGCACCGCGCCGAACCCGACCCCGTTCGACTGGGCCTGGTTCAACCCCCTCGGCTTCACCGACTGGCACGGGTTCACCGAGGCGGTGCTGCTGGCGCTGTTCATCTACTGGGGCTGGGATACGTGCCTCGCGCTGAACGAGGAGACCAAAGACCCCAAGCGCATCCCCGGTCGCGCGGCACTCCTCACCTGCGTGCTGCTGCTTGTCACCTACGTCTCGGTGACCGTCGCCGCGATGATGTATGCGGGCCTCGGTGACACCGGCACGGGCCTTGGCAACGAGGCGAACGCGGACGACTTCTTCCTGGCCATCAAAGACGGCCTGCTCGGGCCGGTCGGCTGGGTGCTCGTCGTGGCCGTGCTGATCTCGGCCGTCTCGTCCACGCAGACCACGATCCTGCCGACGGCGCGGGGAACCCTCTCGATGGCCGTCTACCGCGCCCTGCCCGCCCGGTTCAAGGACGTGCACCCCCAGTACAAGACGCCGTCGTTCTCGACGCTGGTGATGGGTGTCGTCGCATCCGTCTACTACATCGGTATGACCCTCATCAGCGACAACATCCTGCAGGACTCGATCCTGTCGCTGGGGCTTGCGATCGCGTTCTACTACGCGATCACCGGCTACGCGTGCGTGTGGTACTTCCGGCATGAGCTGTTCACATCGGGCCGCAACTTCGTGTACAAGTTCCTGCTGCCCCTGCTCGGCGCCCTCATGCTGACCTACGCGTTCATCCAGTCGGCTATCGACATGTACGACGTCGACTACGGCTACACGGTGCTGCTGGGCATCGGCGGCACGTTCGTGCTCGGCGTCGGCGCGCTCGCACTCGGCGTCGTGCTGATGTTCGTGTGGTTCGCGTTCCCGCGATCGAAGCCGTTCTTCCGCGGCGAGAGCCTCAACCGCGACACGCCGGTGCTCGTGCCCGAAGAGACGGGCGACTTCATGCGCTCGATCGACGGCGGCCTCGTCTGAGACCGCTCAGCCGGCCCACAACCGGTCGATCGGGGTGCTGCGCCCCAGCACACGCTCGGCGGCGCGGTGGCCGGAGTGCAGTGCGGCGGTGACCGTCGCCGGGTCGTCGGTCCACGTCGCCTCGCCCGCGAGATGCAGCACCCCGCCGACCGGGGTCGCCAGGTCGTCGTGGTCGGCGGTCGTCGCACCTGGCACCATGTAGGCGTACGATCCGCGCGCGAAGGGGTCGTCCTGCCACGCGGTGATGTGCACGTCGACGGGCTGCGGCACGCGCTGGCCGTACAGCCGCCGCAGCTGCGCGAGCACCGACGCGACGACGCGATCCCGATCCCGGTCGCCGAGCCCCGTCGCGGCCTCTCCGGCGGCGAACGTGAGCAGCGTCGGCACGCCGTGCAGCGGTGTGAGGTCGTACCACGAGTGCCACCAGCGGCCCTCGGGGCCCTGCTGCCGGATCGCGTAGACCCCGTCGTCCCAGAACTTCGCCGGGAAGCGCAGGAAGATCTTCTCGAAGGCGTTCATCGTCAGCCGGCTGAGCGCCCCCGACACCGGCTCCGGCAGCGGCGGGTCGACGACGAAGTCGGGTGATCGAAGGACGCCGACGGGCACGGTGACCACGCCGGCTCTGGCCGTCATCGCGCCGCGGTCGGCCGTGACCCTCACGCCGTCCGCCGACCACCGCACGCCCGTCACGACGTGCCCGAGGCGCACGTCCAGCCCCTCCGCGAGACGCGCGGGAAGCCGGTCGTAGCCGTCGGGGAAGACGACCTCGTCGCCCTCGACGACATCGTCGTCGAGTCCGTGCGCGGCGAGATCCTCGATCGCAGCCCCGTACTGCTCCTCCGAGCGATGCTCGAGATACTCCCGCACGCGCTGGGTGCGTTGCGCGTCCCAACCCTGGGCGGCGAGGGCGACCTCGGTGACATCACGGTACGAGTCGTACGGCGCCGACCCCGCGATGACACCCCGCAGCGTCGTGTCGACGGCGTGGATGTCGTCCGTGAAGCGGCGGGCCGCGGCATCCGTCAATCGCACGCCGGCCGGATCGTAATAGGCGATCGGCCGGCTGTCGGGCTGGTAGCCGCCCACTGTGAACTCGACGGTGCGCATGCCGAACGCCTGCGCCGCCGCGTACACCGCGCTGTCGGTGATGCCGTGGATCCAGGATGCCCCCAGGTCCGTCGCCACCCCGCCGGCGCGGTCGGTCCACACGCGTCCGCCGATGCGCTCGCGGGCTTCGAGCACCACGACGCGCTGCCCGGCGCGCGAGAGCAGGCGCGCGGCGGTGAGGCCGGCGACCCCGGCGCCGACCACGATCGTGTCGACGTGCTCGTCCATGTCGGTGACCCCTTCGCGCGGCGCGCGGCTCACCCGAGCGCGTCGGCGAGCGGGACCAGTTCGCGCGCGTGCGCGGCGGCGACTCCGGGGTTCACGATGCCGCCGCCGGCCGTGTTGAGTCCCGCCGCGAGCGCGGCGTCCACCCGCAGCGCGTCCTTCCAGCCGAGGCGGGCGATCTGGCGAATGTAGGGCAGGGTCGCGTTCGTCAGCGCCGA
Source organism: Microbacterium sp. BWT-B31 (assembly GCF_041379855.1). Taxonomy (NCBI): domain Bacteria; kingdom Bacillati; phylum Actinomycetota; class Actinomycetes; order Micrococcales; family Microbacteriaceae; genus Microbacterium; species Microbacterium sp. BWT-B31. The sequence continues at coordinate 147,349 of NZ_JBFECU010000003.1, read as the reverse complement.
GGTCGAGGTGTTCGGCACGGCGCCTGGCATGTTGGCGACGCAGTAGAACACCGAGCCGTGCACGGTGTAGGTCGGGTCGGCGTGCGTCGTCGGACGCGTGTCTTCGAAGCATCCGCCCTGGTCGACCGCGATGTCGACCAGCACGCTGCCCGGCCGCATCCGTCGCACCATGTCGTTGGTGACGAGCTTGGGCGCCTTCGCGCCGGGGATGAGCACCGAGCCGATGACCAGATCCGACGACACGATCGCGCGATCGAGATCCAGCGGGTTCGACGCCGCCGTCTTGATGCGCCCCTGGAAGTGGTCGTCGAGGTACCGCAGGCGCTGCACGTTGGTGTCGAACACGGTCACGTCGGCGCCCATGCCCACCGCGATGACCGCCGCGTTGGCGCCCGCGACGCCGCCGCCGACGATCGTAACCGACGCCGGGCGCGTGCCGGGGACGCCCGACATCAGCAGCCCCAGCCCGCCGGAGGAGCGCATCAGCGTCGTGGCGCCCACCGCGGGGGCCAGGCGCCCGGCGACCTCGCTCATCGGCGCGAGAAGCGGCAGGCCCCCGCCCGGCAGCTGGACCGTCTCGTATGCGATCGCCGCGGTGCCGGCCTCGACGAGCCGTGCGGTGAGGGGCGCGTCGGCGGCGAGGTGCAGATACGTGAACAGCACGAGGTCGTCGCGCAGATGCCGGTACTCGCTGGCGACGGGCTCCTTCACCTTGAGCACGAACTCGCCCTGCGCCCACACGTCCGCGGCGTCGTCGAGCAGCGTCGCACCCGCGTCGGCGTACTCGGCGTCGGGCATCGACGACCCCTCGCCGGCGCCGCGCTGCACCACGACCTCATGGCCGGCGGCGACCAGATCGTGCACGCCCGACGGCGTCAATGCCACGCGGAACTCGCCGTTCTTGACCTCGGTGGGGACGCTGATCCTCATGGTGATCCTCTCCGCCCCTCCTGGGGGCGTCTTCAGAACGCGGAGCGGATGACTCCGACATCACGGCCCCCGCCGGTGACAGCCAGGGGGAGTGCGGTGACGGCATCGTCCACTTCGGATGCCGCGAGCGCGCCGGCGCGCTCCAGGAGGCGCACAGCCACCAGTGCGGCCGCGCGCGTGCTCCCGTCGAGGATCTTCAGGGCCACGGTCGTGCCGTTCGGGGCGGACATCACCATCACGCCTTCGGCGCCGACCTTGGCGAAGACGCCGAGCCGCTCGATCATGACGGTATCGTCTCGCCCGGGCCCCGCGATCGTCCAGGGGTTTTCGCGCACGGCGCGCACGAGGGTCGCGGCTTGCCGGTGCAGGGCGAACGGCGAGCGCTCGGACGCGCCGCCGATCCGGTGGATCGCGCGAGCCAGGCCCATGAGGCTCATCGCGTGCACGGGCGCGCCGCAGCCGTCCACGGCGGTCGAGGTGATCTTCTGCCCGATCAGCCGCTCGGTCACCTCGCGGATGTGCACCTGCAGCGGATGCTCGAACTCGAGGTACGACGCGGGATCCCAGCCGTTCACGACGCACGCCAGCAGCATCGCGGCGTGCTTGCCCGAGCAGTTCATGCGGACGGGCGACGGCTTCTCGCCCGCGCGGATGAGGTCGTCGCGTGTGCCGCTGTCGAGCGGCCACGCCGCGGGGCAGGCCAGTGCGTGCTCGTCCAGGCCCGCGGCATCGAGGATGTCACGCACCGCCGACGCGTGCCGGTCGGTGCCCGAGTGGCTCGCAGTCGCGAGCCCCAGCTGCACCCCCTCGAGCGGCGCACCCGCGGTGAGGCACGCCAGCGCCTGCAGGGGCTTCAGGCTCGAGCGCGGCAGGATCGGCGTCGAGGTGTCGCCCAACTGCGTGGCGATCTGCCCGTCGGCGTCGATGACGATCGCCGACCCGACGTGCCGCGACTCGACGAATCCGCTGCGCTCGATGACCGCGAGCTCGACGGCATCGGCGGCGGAGAAGGTCTGCGGCACCCAGCCAGCCTATCGCCGGGTCGGGTGGGCGCTTGCGACGCAGGTCGTGATGTCGGATGCCGCTGGCAGACTGTCTCCATGATCGGCGAGCACCACTATGCGTTGCGCACCACCTGGACCGGCGACCGCGGCACCGGGACGTCGGGCTACCGGGATTACGACCGCAGCGCCGTGATCGAGGTGGACGGCAAGCCCGACCTGCTCGCCTCGAGCGACAAGCCGTTCCGCGGCGATCCGGCCCGGTGGAACCCCGAGGACCTGCTGCTGGCGGCCCTCAGCCAGTGCCACCTGCTGTCGTACCTGCACGCGTGCGTCACCGCGGGGGTGGTGGTCGTCTCGTACGACGATGACGCGTCCGGCGTGATGGTCGAAGACGGGCGTGGGGGCGGCTCGTTCCGCGAGGTGGTGCTGCGCCCGCGGGTGGTCGTCGCCGATGCGTCGATGATCGAGGCCGCGCAGCGCGCGCACGATGTCGCCCACGGTTGGTGCTTCATCGCGAACTCGGTGAGCTTCCCGGTGCGGCACGAGGCGACGATCGAGGTCGCTGCGGCGGCGCAGCCCGCGGGGTGATCGGCGTCAGCGACGCTCGTGCGGGAGCACCTGCTTCATACGCTCGATGGGGTTCGACGCGGGCACCTCGTTGTACGCGTTCGCGAGTTCCTGGCCGGACAGCGCATGGATCGCGGTCATGATCTCGTCGGTCGCGAGGCGCCGGGCGCGACCCGACGAGGCGGGGCCGTGGTGCGCCAGGTCGAGCGGCGCGCCGAAGCGCACGGTGACGCGCTCCCTGAGCGAGGGGAACTTCGCTCCGACGGGCATCACGCGGTCGGTGCCGCTGAGCCCGACCGGCACGACCAGCGCGCCAGTCTCGAGCGCGAGGAACGCCACCCCCGTGCGGCCTTTGTAGAGGCGGCCGTCGAGCGAGCGGGTTCCCTCGGGGTACAGCGCCACGGCGTTGCCCGCGACGAGGAGCCGGCGCTGCTGGTCCAGCGCGTCGAGCGCGGCCTGCCCCGCGCCGCGCTGCACCGGGACGGCGCCGATCGCCGTGAAGAACTCGCGCGACAGCCAGCCTGAGAAGCCGGTGCCTTCGAAATAGCTCGCCTTCGCCAGGAAGTGCACCGGCCGAGGCGCGGCGACCGGGATGGCGACGGAGTCGATGAACGACAGATGGTTGCTCGCGAAGATGATGGGACCGGTCTTGGGCACGTTCGCGGCGCCCTCGACGCGCGGCCGGTAGATGATGCGGCCGAGTGGGGCGATCACCCGACGCCCGAAGGCGTAGGTGAATCCCATGCGCTTCACGGGCTCGTCGGGGGCCTCGGCGGCGGCAGCGGGGGTGGCAGGCACGCGTGGGGTCTGCTCGAACATCACCCATCGAGGGTACTGCGCGTTCCATGCCCACGCCGGCATGGGGCCACGGCGGGCAGCTCCCAGGGTGGACAAAGCAAAAGTACGGCAGGATGGTCCTCGTTCCGTTCCCCAGCCTTCGAGGTCTTCCCGTGCGCGTTCGCCCGCTTGCCGCCCTGTCCGCTGCCGCACTGTCGGCCGTACTCCTCGCTGGCTGCGCCACAGGCGCCGCGCCCGACGCGGGGTCGTCGCCGAGTCCCGACGTGGCCGATCTGTGCGCCGCCGGTGTCGCGCCGGGCGCGGCATCCGACGCCGTCACCGTCGAGGGCGAGCCGGGCACCGCCTCGACGGCGACCTTCGACATCCCGCTCGAGGTCGACGAGCTTCAGTCGACCGTCATCGCGAAGGGGTCGGGCGACCCGGTCGAGTCCGGCCAGCTCGTGTCGTACGCGCTGACGGCCTTCAACGCCGAGACCGGCGAGCAGCTCGGGTCGGTCGGCTACGCCGACGCACCGGTCCTTCCGAGCCAGATCTCGCCCGACAACCCCATCGGCCAGATCCTCGGATGCGCCACCCCGGGCACGCGCGTGGTCGCGGCGTTCCCGGCCACCCAGTCCAACACGGCCGAGGTGTACATCTTCGACTTCCTGGCGGTCGTGCCCGACAACGCGACGGGCCAGGCTGAGGATCCGGTCGACGGCATGCCCACCGTAGAGCTCGCCGAGGACGGCGCGCCGACCGTGACGCTCCCCGACGGTGACATGCCCACCGAGTTCAAGAAGGCCACGCTGAAGAAGGGCGACGGGCCCGTCGTGCAGTCCGGCGACTCGGTGCTGGTGCAGTACCACGGCGTCTCGTGGAACAGCGGCGAGGTCTTCGACCAGAGCTGGGGCAAGCAGCCCTGGTCCTTCACCGTCGGCAGCGGCGTCGTGCAGGGCTTCAGCGACGCGGTGGCCGGCGAGACGGTCGGTTCGCAGGTGATCGCCGTGCTTCCGCCGGCGGTCGCATACGGCGAGGGCGAGATCAATGACGCCGACCTCACGGGTCAGACGCTCGTGTTCGTCGTCGACATCCTCGCCGCGCAGCCGGCCGCCGGATAGCGACTGGGTACGCTGGGCGGATGCGCCGCGTCATCCTCCTCGGTTCCACTGGCTCGATCGGGACGCAGGCGCTCGACGTCATCCGAGCCAACCCGCGCCGGTTCGAGGTCGTGGGCCTCGCCGCGGGCTCGAACCGCGAGCTCGCGCAGGCGCAGGCCGACGAGTTCGACGTCGACGATGTCGCGTTCGGGGCGGCCTCAGCCGAGCAGCTCGTACGCGATGTCGAGGCCGATGTCGTCCTCAACGGCATCACCGGATCGGTCGGCCTGGGCCCCACGCTCGCCGCGCTCGAGTGCGGACGCACGCTCGCGCTCGCGAACAAGGAGTCGCTGATCGTCGGCGGCGACCTGGTGAAGGCGGTCGCGGCGCCCGGCCAGATCGTGCCCGTCGACTCGGAGCACTCCGCGATCGCACAGGCGCTGCGCGCGGGGGAGCGCGCCGAGGTGCGCCGGCTCGTGCTCACCGCGTCGGGCGGGCCCTTCCGCGGGCGTTCGCGGGACCAGCTCGAGCGTGTCACGCCCGCGCAGGCGCTGGCGCACCCGACCTGGGACATGGGGCGCGTCGTCACGACGAACTCCGCCACCCTCGTCAACAAGGGACTCGAGGTCATCGAGGCGCATCTGCTGTTCGATGTGCCGTACGAGGACATCGACGTGGTGGTGCATCCGCAGTCGATCGTGCACTCGATGGTGGAGTTCATCGACGGCTCGACGATCGCCCAGGCGTCGCCGCCCGACATGCGCCTGCCGATCTCGCTGGGACTGGACTGGCCGAACCGCGTGGGGGGTGTCGGCCGGCCGCTGGACTGGACGGTCGCGACATCGTGGACGTTCGAGCCCCTCGACGCCGGCGCGTTCCCGGCGGTGCGACTGGCCAAGCGCGTCGGCCGCGCGGGCGGCACCTACCCCGCCGTGTTCAACGCGGCCAACGAGCAGGCGGTCGACGCGTTCCACGACGGGCGCATCGGCTTTCTCGGGATTGTCGACACCGTCGAGCGCGTGGTGGAGGCCCACGAGGCGCCCGCGGCGCTCACGCGCGAGTCGCTCGCCGAGGCCGAGCGCTGGGCGAGGGATGCCGCCGATCGCGCGATCGCGGCATCCGGCGCCTGACGCTCCTGGTCCCCACCCCGAACCGGGGTCAGTACGTCGTGAGGCCGCGCGCGCGGAACTGCTCCCGCACGCGCTCGACGAGCGCGGGCGTGGGGGGCTGGACGTCACCGAGAAGGTATTCCCGGCCGGTCGCGGACCACTTGTCACGCCCCATCTGGTGGAAGGGCAGCACCTCGACGCGGGTCACGGCGTTCGGGCGGAGGTCGTTCAGCGAGCGCACGTAGTCGGCGACGAGGTCGACGTTCGCGGGGTCGTCGGTGTAGCCGGGCACCAGCACGAACCGGATCCACATTTCGGGCGCGTGCCCGGTGAGCCCGCGCTCGGCGATGCGCCGGCCGAACGCGAGGGTCGGCTCCAACTCGCGACCGGTGACCGCGCGGTAGGTGTCGGGGTCGCCCGACTTCACGTCGAGCAGGATCAGGTCGGTGTCGTCGAGCAGCTGCTCGGTGGCGTTCGCGCCGAGGTAGCCCGACGTGTCGAGGCACGTGTGGACGCCCATCTCCTTGGCTCCGCGCAGGATGCGCGCCGCGAAGGCCGGCTGCATGAGCACCTCGCCGCCCGACAGCGTGATGCCCCCGCGGGTCGCGCGGAAGACGCCCTGGTAGCGCCGCACGCGGTGCAGCACCTCTTCGGCGAGAACCGGCTCGCCGTTTCGCATCTGCATCGTGTCGGGATTGTGGCAGTAGAGGCACTGGAGGGGGCATCCGCTCAGGAACACCGTCATGCGCGTGCCGGGGCCGTCGACGGCCGTCACCAGCTCCCACGAGTGCACCGAGCCGAGCTCTCCGGTGTGCATCGCCCTGAGGCGGCTCGTGCGGTCGAGGTCGGCGACGGCGAGGCCGTCCGTGCCGGCTCCCTCGCGCCGGGACGGACCGCGGGACTCGGGTGCCTCCAGGTGCGTGTCGGACGACGGGATCGCCGGAATCCCGAGAAGCGTCGCAGCCATTTCAGACCGCGCCGTGGAACGTCCGCGACAGCACGTCGAGCTGCTGCTCACGCGTGAGGCGCACGAAGTTCACCGCGTAGCCGGACACGCGGATCGTGAGCTGCGGGTACTTCTCCGGGTGCTCCATGGCGTCCTCAAGCGTCTCGCGCCGCAGCACGTTGACGTTCATGTGGTAGCCGTGCGCGCCGATATAGGCGTCCAGCAGGCCCGACAGGTTCGCGATCCGCTCGTCCTCGTCGTGGCCGAGCCCCGTGGGCACGACCGTGTTGGTGAGCGAGATGCCGTCTTGCGACTGGCTGTACGGCAGCTTCGCGACAGACAGGCCGGATGCCAGCATCCCGTGCGTGTCGCGTCCGTTCATCGGGTTGGCGCCCGGCGCGAACGGCTGGCCCGCACGGCGCCCGTCGGGCGTGTTGCCGGTCGCCTTGCCGTACACGACGTTGGACGTGATCGTGAGCACCGACTGCGTGGGGACGGCGTTGCGATAGGTGGGGTGGGTGCGCAGCTTCGCCATGAAGCGCTCGACGAGGTCGACGGCGATCGCATCGACCCGGTCGTCGTCGTTGCCGTACGCGGGGAACTCGCCCTCGGTCACGTAGTCGACGACCAGTCCGCGCTCGTCGCGGATCACGCCGACCTTCGCGAACCGGATCGCCGACAGCGAGTCGGCCGCGACCGACAGCCCCGCGATGCCGCAGGCCATCGTGCGGAGGATCTGCTTGTCGTGCAGCGCCATCTCGAGACGTTCGTAGGCGTACTTGTCGTGCGACCAGTGGATGCAGTTCAGCGCCTCGATGTAGGTCGCGGCGAGCCAGTCCAGCATGGCGTCGAAGCGGGTCATCACGTCGTCGAAGTCGAGCACGTCGCCTTCCACCGGCGTGCTCGCGGGTGCGACCTGCTTGCCCGAGATCTCGTCGCGGCCGCCGTTGATGGCGTACAGCAGCGTCTTGGCGAGGTTCACGCGCGCGCCGAAGAACTGCATCTGCTTGCCCACGCGCATGGGCGACACGCAGCACGCGATCGCCGCGTCGTCGCCCCACGACGTGCGGATGAGCTCGTCGGACTCGTACTGCACCGCGGAGGTGTCGATCGACACGCGCGCGCAGAAGTCCTTGAAGCCCTTCGGCAGATCGGGACTCCAGAACACCGTCATGTTCGGCTCGGGCGCAGGACCCAGGTTGTAGAGGGTCTGCAGGTAGCGGAATGAGGTCCTCGTCACGAGCGGCCGGCCGTCTTCGCCCATGCCGCCGATCGACTCGGTGACCCACGTCGGGTCGCCCGAGAAGAGCGCGTCGTACTCGGGGGTGCGCAGGAACCTGACGATCCGCAGCTTGATCACGAAGTCGTCGATGATCTCCTGCGCGGTCGATTCGGTCAGGATGCCGGCGGCGAGGTCTCGCTCGAGGTACACGTCCAAGAAGGTTGAGGTGCGTCCGAGCGACATCGCCGCGCCGTTCTGCTCCTTCACGGCGGCGAGGTAGGCGAAGTACAGCCACTGCACAGCCTCGCGCGCCGTCGTGGCGGGGCGTGCGATGTCGCAGCCGTAGGACGCCGCCATCTTCTTCAGCTCGGCCAGGGCCCGCAGCTGCTCGGCGTGCTCTTCGCGCTCGCGCGCGATCTCGTCGGTGAAGGGTCGCGTGTCGAGGTCGAGCTTGTCGACCTTCTTCGCCGCGATCAGCGCGTCCACGCCGTACAGCGCGACCCGGCGGTAGTCGCCGATGATGCGGCCGCGGCCGTACGCGTCGGGAAGACCGGTGATGATGTGCGAGCTGCGCGCGGCGCGGACGGCGGGCGGGTACACGTCGAAGACGCCGGCGTTGTGCGTCTTGCGATAGTCGGTGAAGATCTTCCGCAGCTCGGGGTCGACCTCGTACCCGTAGGCGGCGAGCGAGCCCTCGACCATGCGCCAGCCGCCGTAGGGCATGATGGCGCGCTTGAGCGGGGCATCCGTCTGCAGTCCCACGATGACGTGGTCGTCCTCGGAGATGAAGCCGGGGGCGTGCGAGGTGATGGCGGCGGGGGTGTGGGCGTCGACGTCGTAGACGCCCTTCTCGCGCTCGGCGGGGAACATGTCGGTGAGCGTGTTCCAGACGCGCAGGGTGCGCTCGGTCGGTCCGGCGAGGAATCCGGCGTCGCCCGTGTACGGGGTGTAGTTGCGCTGGATGAAGTCGCGGACGTCGATGCCGTCCTGCCAGACACCAGGGGTGAAGCCCTCCCACGCGGCCGGGGGACGGTCGGCGTCGTCGCGCGTGGGGAATGAGGTGGGGATGGCGGTGCTCATGGGTGCTTGTTCCTCCGTGGATGGAGTCGGTCACGTCGGAGAACACCTTGCAGGCATCCCCCCGGCGTGCCGCTCCCTCATGGTAACGCCGCGGGCTCGGCGGGTGCGGGGAACGTGCACGCCGTCGCCAAAGAACTCCCGGTCTTGGGGGAGGCGTTTGTGGTCAGACCACAGTTTCGGCGACTGGCGGTCAGCTCTCGGGAGGGTACGGCACAGCCCAGTGCGGCTCGGGCACGGGCCACCCCTCAGCCTTCAGCGCGCGCCGCGCGAGCTCGCGCGCGGAGTACGGCGTGCGCACGCCCCGGATGTCGCGGTAGTCCTGATGCCCGGGGCCGGCCCACAGGATCGCGTCCCCGTCGCCGACGAGCCGCACGGCCTCGGCGATCGCGCGCTCGGGCGGCGAGTACTCGTGGATCTCGGCATCCGGCCTGGCGCGCCGCGCGCCCTCGATGAGGGTCGCCCGGATCGAGTCCGGATTCTCGAAGCGCGGGTGGTGATCGGTGATGACCAGGATGTCGCTTCCTTCGACGGCCGTGCGGCCCATGTCATGCCGCTTGGTGGCGTCGCGGTCGCCGTCGGCGCCGAAGAGCATCAGGACCTTGCCCGGTGTCACCCGGCGCACGGCCGCGAGCGTCTTCTCGAACGCGTCGGGGGAGTGGCCGAAGTCGACGTAGACCGCCGGTCCCCGCTCGCCTGAGACGCGCTCGGTGCGACCGGGGAGGTACGCCTCGATGCGCCCGTCGCGCTCCAGGGCCGCGACGAGGTCGTCCCACGCGTAGCCGGCCTCGAGGATCATCGCGATCGCAAGGCCCGCGTTCGAGGCCATATGACGGCCGATCGTCGGCACGATCGAGGTGAGTGTGCGTCCATCGCGCGCGGTGAGGCGGAACTCGGTGCCCGTCTGGCGCTCGTCGAGGATCTCGACCACCCAGTCCGCTCCCGCCGCGACCGCAGGGTCGGCTGCGATCTCGGGCGTGCCGACTGTCACGAACGGCACCTCGCAGCGCTCCACGACCTCGGCGCCGGGCGTCGAGTCCAGCGAGATCACCGCGCGCCGCGAGCGGTCGGGGCGCAGCAGCGGCAGCTTCGCCTCGAAGTACTCGCGCATGTCGGCGTAGTCGTCGAGGTGGTCGTGGCTGAGGTTGGTGAAGCCGGCGACGTCGAACACCATGCCGTCGACGCGGTGGCGGCTGAGCGCCTGGGCGCTCACCTCGACGGCGACCGCCTCGACGCCGCGCTCGCGCATGAGGGCGAGCAGGGCGTGGAACTCGGATGCCTCGGGCGTGGTCAGCCGCGACACGATGACCTGCCCGGCGATGTGCCGCTCGGCGGTCGAGGACAGGCCCGTCACGACGCCGAGCTGCCCGAGGATGCCCTCGAGCAGGTGCGACACGCTCGTCTTGCCGTTCGTTCCGGTCGTGCCGAAAAGCAGCGGGAGGTCGTCGTCCGGCCCGGTGCCGTACACCCACGCGGACAGGTCGCCCAGCAGCGCCCGCGGGTGATCCACCACGAGCACGGGAACGCCCGCCCCGGCGGCCAGCTCTGCGCCCGCGGCATCCGTCACGATCGCGACCGCGCCCTTGTCGGCCGCGGCCCGCGCGAACTCGGCGCCGTGGCGATTGGCGCCCTGGATCGCGACGAACGCCTCGCCGGGGCGAAGGTCGGCCGTCGCCAGCGTGATGCCGGTGAGCGTCACCCCCGCCAGGTCGCCGCGCACCTCGCGGGCGAAGCGCGCAGCGAGATCCTGGAGCGGGCGAGCGGGCGGATGCTCCGGCCGCAGGACAGGGGGAAGGTTGCCGGCGGGCGCGGCGGAAGGTTCGATCGGCATGTCACCTCCATCTTCGCAGACCCTCCGCGGGAGGACCTCCCGCGGAGGGTCCGCGAAGGGGATCGCGCGGAGGGTCCGCGAAGGGGATCGCGCTACGCGCGGGAGCGGGTGCGCCGCAGCGCCACGATCGCGACGACCAGCGCCGCCAGGCCCAGGCCGAGGCCGGTGGCGCCGAGCGCGACGGGGAGCGGGTCGGCGGCGGCATCGGCCTGGCCCGTGCCGGTGGCGTGACCGTCGTGACCGGACTCGCCCTCGGCGCCCGGCGCCAGGACCGTCACGACCGGCGCGGGGGCGTCGAGCGAGTGCGGGTCGACACCCTCCTCGGCGATCTCGGCCCAGTCGGTCTGCCCCGCGACGCACACCTGCGTCACCGGGAACGCGAGCGTCTGTCCGGCGGTTTCTTCGCCGTAGCCGACGCTCAGGTCGAAGGCGACGCGGTAGCCGCTGTCGACGGGCGCTTCGGCGGTGTAGGTCACCTGCCTCACGAGGCCGTCGTGCTGGTCGCCGTCGCGCACGATGTCGACCTGCCACCCGGGCATGATCGTCGGGGCGACCGAGGTGATGCCCTCGGGGATGTCGATCTTCAGGGCGGTCGTCGGAGAGCCGTCGCATCCGTGCGAGAACGCGAAGGTCAGCACCCCGTAGCCGCCCGCCGTGGCGGAATCGGTGGTGACGGTGACGTGCGCAGAGGCCGCGAGCGGCGCGGCGACGGCCAGGGCGATTCCGACGGCGGCGCCGACGGCGGACAGGGCGATGGTGCGGGCGCGACGGCGCGCGGGGGTGTGGGTGGTCATGCTTCTCTCTCGATCGCACAGCGGATGCCGCGAACGGCGGCGCGGTCGACGGAGTCGTCGCCGCGCACCGCGCGGGAGCATCCGGCTCCGGCGCGGTCAGTAGGCGTGCGAGAAGAGCGGGGGTCCCCGGAGCGGGCTTCCGGGGGCGAGCACCGGCCGCGGGGCCGGTCCCGCGGGTGCGGATGCGAGACGCGGCAGCGCGGCGGGTGCGGCGGGGAGGGCCGCGACGCGGGTCGTGACGAGGCTGCGGATGCCGCGGGCGATGGTGCGGAGCATCCTTTCGCCCTTTGCCAGCACCGCCAGGGTCAGGGCCGCGGCGAGGGCATGGGCGGCGAGCATCGGGGAATCGGGCAGGAGCGCCGCGGGCCCGGAGCCTGAGACGGGCGCGAGGGCCGGCACGTGCTGGTGCCCGCCCGTTGCGCGCGAGGGGTCGGCCGCGCAGGTCAGCGCGAACGCCACGTGGAAGAGCGCTTGGCTTGCCACCACCACGAGCGCGAGGCGCGGGGTCGACAGGCGCCTGCCGACCAGAGCCACCGCAGGCGGTGCCGCGAGCAGCGCGACGGCCGCGAGGAGCACGGGGGAGCCGGCACCGCCGCCGCCCAGGGTGTGAGCCGTGGCTGCCACGACGGTCGCCACGAACGACGCGGCGACTCCGCGCAGGGCGCGCTGCTGGCGTGCGTTCATGGCTCCTCCGGTCACCAAGGTAACCGGTCGCCGGGCAGTGTCTGGACCTGTGCGGTCTCGGAGGTGGTTCAAAGGACGCGGCGCTAAGTTGTCCTGGTGACCGTCGTCGCCTTCATCATCGGGATCGTGCTGCTCGTCGTGGGCCTGGCGGTCTCGATCGCGCTGCACGAGCTCGGGCACATGCTGCCCGCGAAGAAGTTCGGCGTGCGCGTCGGCCAGTACATGATCGGCTTCGGACCGACGCTGTGGTCGCGTCGCCGGGGCGAGACCGAGTACGGCGTCAAGGCGATCCCGCTGGGCGGCTACATCTCGATGGCCGGCATGTATCCGCCTTCACCCGCGAAGGCCGACGGCTCGGCGGGTCGTGCGGGCCGCGCCGGCGGCGGGTTCTTCGCGACGATGGTGCAGGACGCGCGCGCCGCCAACGACCTGACCCTCGAGACCGACGACGACCCGCGGGTGTTCTATCGCCTGCCGGTGTGGAAGCGCGTCGTCGTGATGCTCGGCGGGCCGTTCATGAACCTGGTGCTCGCGATCGTGCTGTTCACGATCCTGCTGAGCGGCATCGGCGTGCAGGCCGCGACCACCACGATCGACAGCGTCAGCGAGTGCGTGATCCCGTCGGGCGAGCAGCGCACCGCGTGCGAGGCGTCCGACCCCGCCGCCCCCGCGGCCCAGGCGGGCCTGCAGCCGGGCGACGTGCTGGTGTCGGTCGCCGGGCAGCCGGTCGACACGTTCGCCGAGTCGTCCGCCATCGTGCGCGAGTCGGCGGGCCAGACGATCCCCGTCGTGGTCGAGCGCGACGGCGATGAGGTCACGCTGCGGCTCACCCCGACGGCGGTCAGCGTTCCCGAGACGGATGCCGCGGGCCAGGTCGTCACCGACGCCGAGGGCGACCCCGTCATGACCGAGGTCGGCTACGCCGGGATGCGCGCGCAGCTCGCCTACGTTCCTCAGCCGATCTGGTCGGGCGCGGAGGCGACCTTCGCCCAGGTCGGCGCGGTCGCCGGGATCGTGTGGAAACTGCCCGCCATGGTGTGGGACACCGCGGTGGCGACCGTCACCGGTCAGGAGCGCGACCCGAACGGACCCCTCAGCGTGGTCGGCGCCGGGGTGCTCGCCGGTGAGGTCGCAGCATCCGACCAGCCCGTGCTCAACCGCATCTCGGGGCTTTTGGGCCTGCTCGCCTCGCTCAACGTGGCGCTGTTCGTCTTCAACCTCATCCCGCTGCTGCCGCTGGACGGCGGCCACGTCGCGGTCGCGCTGTGGGACGGCACCAAGCGCGTGTGGGCGAAGCTGACCGACCGCCCGTCGCCCAAGCCCGTCGACGCGACCAAGCTCGTGCCCGTGACGTTCGTGGTGGTGGTCGCCCTCATCGCGATGGGCGCCGTGCTCATCATCTCGGACCTCGTCAACCCGATCTCGCTCCTGGGCTGACGCGCCCGTCGGGGAATCCGCGCGCCGGCTGCCGATCCGGGCCTTGCCTGTTCGCTGTCAGGTGCCGCGGCCGGCCATCGACGGATGAGACGGCGGGATCCGCTTCGAGATGAAGCGACGACCTGCAGCCCTCGCTCAGGCGGTGACCGGCGACAGCGCGTGCGCGACGAGCCGCTCCAGCGTCGCCATGCCGTCGCGCGACAGGATCGACTCGAGGTGGCCCTGCACCGACGCGAACGCGGGGCCGCGGAGTGCGTACACGTCGCCCGACGCGGCATCGGCCGACACCTCCGCCTCGCCGGCGCGGGTCGTGCCCGGCGCGACGCGCGCGGTGAAGGTGTTGTAGAAGCCGATGGATGCAGGCTCCCCGAACACGTCGACGGTGTGCTGCAGCCCCTGGTGCGGGCGTTCCAGCGGCGCCAGGTCGATGCCGAGCGAGTCGGCGAGGATCTGGTGGCTGAGGCACACCGCCAGAAGCGGCGCACCGGCCGCGCGGCGGCGGCGCACGACCTCGCGCATGCGTCGCATGCGGGGCGAGGCCGGGTCGCGCGGGTCGCCGGGGCCGGGGCCGGACACGAGCAGCTCTGCGTCGTCGAGGTCGGCGTCGGAGACCTCGTTCCACGCCGCGATGCGCACCTCGAGGCCGAGGTGGCGAAGCTGGTGGGCGAGCATGGTCGTGAAGCGGTCCTCGGCGTCGACGACGAGCGCGCGCCGGCCGGCGAACGGGCCGCCGGGGGCGGCATCCTGCGGGTTCAGCCAGAACGAGGCGAGCCGTGCGTTGCGGGAGTTCAGCAGCGCGGCGACGCCCGGATCGTCGGCGAGCCGGCGCGGGGCGGGCGCGGGCGCATCCTCGTCGATCGCGTCGGCCGAGGGCGCGACGGCGGCCGCGTCGCGCGGCACCGCGCCGATCGCGCCGAGCACGCCCGCGGCCTTGCCGTGGGTCTCGCTCACCTCGCCGTACGGGTCGGAGTGGCGCACGAGGGTCGCTCCGACGGGCACCCGCAGGCGTCCGTCTTCGAGATAGGCGGTGCGGATGAGGATCGGCGCGTCGAGATCGTGCGTGGGCTCGCCGTCCGCCGCCTCGGCGCGCGGGGTGAACAGGGCGGCCACCCCCGAGTAGTACCCGCGCGGGGTGCGCTCGTTGCGGCTGATGACGGTGCATGCGTTCTGCATCGGCGAGCCGGTGACGGTCGGGGCGAACATCGTCTCGCGCAGGATGTCGCGCGGGTCGAGGCGGCTCGAGCCGCGCAGCACATACTCGGTGTGCGTGAGCCGCGACATCTCCTTGAGGTGCGGGCCGGTGATGCGTCCGCCGTCGGAGCACACCGCGCTCATCATCTTGAGCTCTTCGTCGACGACCATGAACAGCTCTTCGGTTTCTTTGGTCGACTCCAGGAACGCGCTCAGCGTCTCGACGGTGGCGCCGCCCGCGGGATGGCGGAACGTGCCCGAGATGGGGTTCATCGTGACCACCCCGCCCGTCGCGCTGACGTGCGCCTCAGGGCTCGCACCGACCGCGATGTGCCCTTCGGTGACGATGGCGAACGTCCAGTACGCGCCGCGCTCGTGCTCGAGCAGGGCCCGGAACCAGGTCAGGGCCGCGACCACCGGGTCGGAGGCGACCCGCGCGGTGAAATCGCGCCGGATCACGAAGTTCGCGCCCTCGCCGCGTCCGATCTCGTCGGCGATGACGCGGCGCACGATGTCGGCGTATTCCTCGTCGGCGATGTCGAAGCCCGCCTCGGCCAACGGGATCGGGGCGGACGGAAGCTGCGCGAGCACCTCGGCGCGGGGGAGCGCCGAATGCTCGGTGACGACGAGGCAGCGCAGCGGCGCGCCGTCGTCATGGCACTCGAACCCGCGCTCGCGCACCTGCCGGTACGGCACGAGCGCGAGCACCTCGCGGGGCGAGCCCGCGGCATCTTTCAGCGGGATGTCGGCCAGCAGGTCGACGTCGACGACGTCGCCGACGAGCAGTTCGACCGTCTGCGCATCGCGCGCGATGAGGGCGAAGGGGATGCCGCGCTCGGGCAGTTCGCGCAGGGCGGAGGGTGCGATCCCGGACATTTGTCGTCTTTCGTCGGAGGGCGACCCCTCACGAAGAAGAAGACCGCCCGGAGGCGGTCTGTCGTCGCTCGACGCACCGCCTAGGAGGCGGGCCACCACGTCGGGTTCGCGAGCATGTGCCGAACCTACCACACGCGCCGGACGCGGCATCCGCTCAGCGCGCCGCGAGGAAGTCCTCCAGCGCGCCCAGCGTCCACGCCATGAGTTCGTCGCCCCGCACCGCGTTGCGCGCCTCGGCGCTGGGCTGCGCGAGCCGCCCCTGGTCGAAGTACTCGCCGCCGCGGGCGGGGGCGTCGAGCGCGGCGAGGACGCTGCGCGCGCCGACGTCCACGCCGGTGCCGATTCGGCCGAACATCGCGCCCAGCAGGGCGGTGTTCACCACCCCTGGCTGCAGGCTCACCGCGGTGGGGCCGTCGCGGCGGTGCCGCGCGCGCCACAGCGTGTACTGGACGATCGCGAGCTTCGAGCGGGCGTACGCGCCGACCGGTGAGTAGCCGTGCTCGAGTTCGATGTCGTCGAGGTCGAGGGTCGCCGACTCGTGCGTCGCCGAGGCGAGGTTCACGATCCGCGCGCCAGGCCCCATCGACGGCGCGAGCAGTTCGGTCAGCAGCACAAGCGCCAGGAAGTTCACCTGGAGCGTGCGCTCGTGGCCGTCGGCGGTCACCACGCGCCGGGCCGCGCCGGGCACTCCCGCATCGTTGATCAGAGCGTGGACGGGTCCGCCCGCCGCTGCGCGCACCGCCGATGCCGCGGCGACGACCTCGGCCAGGCGCGTGAAGTCGGCCGGCACGTACACGACCGACGCGCGTCCCGCGCCCTCGACCGATATGCGGACCGGCTCGGCCGTGGCGGGCGGCTCCGGACCCTGCAGGATGAGCACGTCGGCCCGCGCGGCCAGCCGTCGGGCCGTCTCGAGCCCGATCCCGCTGGTGGCCCCGGTGAGCACGAGCGTCTGCGGCATCCGTCCCCCTGCCCTCGCGCCGACCGGTTGCCTTGCACGATACTGATCGCGGGATGCCGGGGCCAGCCCTCGGCGGATCGGAGGGGTGCATGGGCGTGGGAGCGGACGTTCGCCCGCGGTGCCGCCCGGGCCGCGGAGGGGCACAAGGGGGATCCCGTGGGCGATAGACGGGTCGTCGAGGACGCCTTCGAGGAGTGGGCGAACGGAGAGGGGCACGTCTCTCGCCTCTTCGCCGAGGATATGACGTGGGAGATCGCCGGTCGCTCGGCGGTGTCAGGCCGCTACGCGAGCGCCGCGGACTTCGTCGCCGGAGTGCTCGAGCCCTTCGCGTGGCGATTCCCCGCCGATCACCCGTTCCGGCCGGTGCGCATCCGGTCGGTGCTGGAGGACGCAGGCACGGTCGTGGTGGTGTGGGACGGCGCCGGGACGACCGTCGCCGGCACGCCGTACGAGAACACCTACGCGTGGATTCTTCGGATGCGAGACGGACGCATCGTCGATGGCCTCGCGTTCTTCGACGGCAGCGCGTTCGACGAGCTGTGGTTCGGAGTGCCGCCGCGCAACGCGGGAGGCGGGTGAGCGAGCCGGGTCGAGGCGGCTGCCACCGGGCTGGACCGGGTCACGCACGACCCCGGCGGGTCGGGGCGACCCGCGACGAGGCGCCCACACGCGCGGGACGCGCCTCCGCGCGGTCTGCGGCCAGTCCCGGCTCGGTCGTCCGGCGTAGGCTTGACGGGTGCCAGCAGTCAATCTCGGGATGCCTCGCGTGCCGGAAGTCCTCGCCCCCCGCCGCAAGAGTCGTCAGATCAAGGTCGGCAAGGTGCTCGTCGGCGGCGACGCGCCGGTGAGCGTGCAGTCCATGTGCACGACGCCGACCACGAACATCAACGCGACCCTTCAGCAGATCGCCGAGCTCACCGCCTCGGGTTGCGAGATCGTGCGCGTCGCGGTGCCGTCGCAGGATGACGCCGACGTGCTGCACATCATCGCGGCCAAGAGCCAGATCCCGGTGATCGCCGACATCCACTTCCAGCCGAAGTACGTGTTCCAGGCGATCGACGCCGGCTGTGCCGCGGTGCGCGTGAACCCGGGCAACATCCGCCAGTTCGACGACAAGGTGGGCGAGATCGCAGCCGCCGCGAAGGCCGCGGGGGTGTCGCTGCGCATCGGCGTGAACGCCGGCTCGCTCGACAAGCGCCTGCTCGAGAAGTACGGCAAGGCGACACCCGAGGCGCTGTGCGAGAGCGCCGTGTGGGAGGCGTCGCTGTTCGAGGAGCACGACTTCCACGACTTCAAGATCTCGGTCAAGCACAACGACCCGGTCGTCATGGTGAAGGCCTATCGCCTGCTCGCCGAGCGCGGCGACTGGCCGCTGCACCTCGGCGTGACCGAGGCGGGCCCCGCGTTCCAGGGCACGATCAAGTCGGCCACGGCCTTCGGCATCCTCCTTGGCGAGGGGATCGGCGACACGATCCGCGTCTCGCTGTCGGCGCCGCCCGCCGAAGAGGTCAAGGTCGGCCACCAGATCCTGCAGTCGCTGAACCTGCGCGAGCGCAAGCTCGAGATCGTGTCGTGCCCGTCGTGCGGGCGCGCGCAGGTCGACGTCTACACGCTCGCCGACAATGTCACCGAGGGCCTCAAAGACATGACCGTCCCGCTGCGGGTCGCCGTGATGGGATGCGTCGTCAACGGCCCGGGCGAGGCCCGCGAGGCCGACCTCGGCGTGGCATCCGGCAACGGCAAGGGGCAGATCTTCGTGAAGGGCCAGGTCATCAAGACCGTGCCCGAGTCCGAGATCGTGGCGACCCTCATCGAAGAGGCCAACCGCCTCGCCGACGAGATGGGCCCCGGCGCCCCCGTCGGCACCGCGCAGGTCGTCACCGCCTGACCTCACCCGGCGCGGCCGATCCGCTAGCGTCGTGAGTCCCATGACCAATGCCGCCGACCCCGCGCCCCGGGCCCCGCTCTCACGCCCGATCGTCGCCGGGATCGTCACGGCGCTCGTCGGCGTCACGAGTTCGTTCGCCGTCGTGCTGACCGGCCTCGACGCGGTCGGGGCGTCGCACGCGCAGGCGGCCAGCGGCCTGCTCGTGCTGTGCCTGACGATGGGCGTCGCATCGATCGTGCTGGCGTGGCGCTTGCGTATGCCGATCACCATCGCGTGGTCGACTCCCGGCGCGGCGGTGCTCGCCGCGACGGGCGCCGTCGAGGGAGGCTGGCCCGCCGCCGTGGGCGCGTTCCTCGTCACGGCGGGGCTGATCCTGCTGACGGCGCTGTGGCCGTATCTCGGACGCCTCATCGCCCGCATCCCGCCGTCGATCGCGCAGGCGATGCTCGCGGGCGTCCTGCTGCCGCTGTGCCTCGCGCCCGTGACCGGCATCGTCGTGAACCCGTGGGGGGTCGTGCCGGTGATCGCGACCTGGCTCGTGTTCACCCGATTCGCGCCGCGGTGGGCCGTCCCGCTCGCGTTCGTGGCGGCATCGGTCGTCGTCGGCGTGCACGTGGCGACCAGCGGCGCCTCGCCCGACCCGGCCCTGCTCGTCCCGCGGCTCGAGTTCACGATGCCGACGCTCACGGCCGGCGCGGTCGTGGGGCTCGCGCTGCCGTTGTTCCTCGTCACGATGGCGTCGCAGAACGTGCCCGGCGTCGCGATCATGCGCAGCTTCGGCTACTCGGTCCCGTGGCGTCCCGCCATGCTCGTCACCGGCGTCGGCACGGCGCTCGGCGCGACCGCCGGAGGGCACGCGATCAACCTCGCCGCGATCAGCGCGGCGCTGGCCGCCGCGCCCGACGCCGATCCCGATCCGAAGCGGCGGTGGGTCGCGAGCGTGTCCAACGGCGTGACGGGGATCGTGCTCGGGGGACTGTCGGCCGCGCTGGTCGCACTCGTCGTCGTGGCGCCCGAGGCTGTCATCCCGGCAGTGGCAGGCATCGCGCTGTTGGGCGCCTTCGGCTCGGCGGTGCAGCAGGCGATCGACGACCCGGGGGAGCGCCCTCCCGCCGTCGTCACGTTCCTCGTCGCCGCCTCCGGCGTCGCGATCGCCGGGGTGAGCGCGGCCTTCTGGGCGCTCGTCGCGGGGCTCGTCGTGCGCGAGGTGATGCACATCGGGCGGCGGTCCCGGCAGAGCTCGTGACGGATGCCCCGGCCGCCCCTGGTCGGCGTCGACCTCGTGCTCGTCGCCGCGTGCGCCTTGTGGGCCGTCCTCGCCGACCCGGGGGAGGAGACGCAGGGGGCGGCATCCGCCCTGACTAAGCTTGACGCTCGTGGTCACACGTCTGTCGAACTTCTTCCTCCGCACGCTGCGCGAGGACCCCGCCGACGCCGAGGTCGCCTCGCATCGGCTGCTGGTCCGGGCCGGATACATCCGCCGCCAGGCGCCAGGCATCTTCGCGTGGCTGCCGCTGGGCCTGCGGGTGAAGAGCCGCCTCGAGGCGATCATCCGCGAAGAGATGTCGGCCGCAGGCGCCCAGGAGGTGCACTTCCCGGCGCTCATGCCGCGCGAGCCCTACGAGGCGACCGGTCGCTGGGAGGAGTACGGCGACGGCATCTTCCGGCTCAAGGACCGCAAGGACGCCGACTACCTGCTCGCCCCCACGCACGAAGAGGCCTTCACGCTGCTCGTGAAGGACCTGTACTCGTCGTACAAGGACCTTCCGCTGACGATCTACCAGATCCAGGACAAGTACCGCGACGAGGCGCGCCCCCGCGCGGGCCTGCTGCGCGGCCGCGAGTTCACGATGAAGGACGCGTACTCGTTCGACGCGTCCGACGCAGGTCTCGACGCGAGCTACATGGCCCAGCGCGACGCGTATGAGCGCATCTTCCAGCGGCTGGGTCTCGAGTACGTGATCGTGCAGGCGGATGCCGGCGCCATGGGCGGCTCGCGCTCCGAGGAGTTCCTGCACCCGACGGCGGTCGGTGAAGACACCTTCGTGCGGTCGGCGGGCGGCTACGCCGCCAACGTCGAGGCGTTCACGACGGTCGCGCCCGAGCCGATCCCCTTCGACGGCATCGGCGCCCCCGTGATCTTCGACTCGCCCGACACGCCGACGATCGAGACGCTGGTCGCGCACACGAACGCGCACCTGGACGCGCCGGCCGCGGGCATCGCGGGCGCCGCCACCGCCGGCGTCACGGAGTGGACCGCCGCTCACACCCTCAAGAACGTCGTGCTGGCCCTCACGCATCTCGACGGATCGCGCGAACTCGTGGTCGTCGGCGTTCCGGGCGACCGCGACGTCGACGACAAGCGCGTCGAGGTCGCCTTCGCCCCGGCCGAGGTCGAGGCGGCCACACCCGAGGACTTCGAGCGCAATCCGCTGCTGGTGAAGGGCTACATCGGGCCGTGGTCCGAGACCGGCGCGATCCTCGGTGAGCAGTCGGCCACCGGCATCCGGTACTTCCTCGACCCTCGCGTCGTGGACGGCACCGCGTGGGTGACAGGCGCCAACATCGACCAGAAGCACGTGCACACCCTCGTCGCCGGCCGCGACTTCACCGCCGACGGGTTCGTCGAGGTCGCGAGCGTGCGTGAGGGCGACCCCGCCCCCGACGGCTCGGGCCCCGTGTCGCTGGCGCGCGGCATGGAGATCGGGCATGTCTTCCAGCTCGGCCGCAAGTACGCCGAGGCGCTGGGCCTGAAGGTCCTCGACGAGAACGGCAAGCTGGTCACCGTCACGATGGGCTCGTACGGCATCGGGGTGACGCGCATCCTCGCGATCATCGCCGAGCTGAACAACGACGACAAGGGGCTCGTCTGGCCGTCGGCGGTCGCGCCGTTCGACGTGCACGTGGTGGCCACGGGCAAGGACGCGGTCGCCTTCGACCTCGCCGAGTCTGTGTCGGCAGACCTCGAGGCCGCGGGCCTGGACGTGCTCTACGACGACCGGCCGAAGGTCTCGCCGGGCGTGAAGTTCGGTGACGCCGAGCTTGTCGGAGTCCCGAAGATCCTCATCGTGGGCCGCGGCGCCGCCGACGGCCAGGTCGAGCTGTGGGATCGCCGCACGGGTGAGCGCGAGGTCGTTCCCGCCGCCGAAGCGGTCGCGCGCCTGCGCCCCTGACCTCGCGTGCGGCTCGGAGCAGTTCCGCTCCGAGCCGCACGCCCAGCCCGCCGCCGGCGAGCGACACGCCGGTGGTGGTGTTCAGGAGGGTCCTCGTCGGACGGCCGGGAAGGCTCGACGGGCGGCCGGCGTGCGTCGCGGCATCCTCCCAGCACTCGGGGGCGGCGCATCGGGTAACGTTGTCTGGATGCCGTGCGCGTGGAGGCGCGGCGAGAGCTGAATAGGGAGGTCATCTGTGGACATCGATCTTGCACTGCTGAGGACGATCGAGCGCGAGAAGGAGATCCCCTTCGATGAGCTCGTGCGCATCATCGAGCAGGCGATCCTGACCGCGTACGCCAAGCACACCTCGCCGTCGGGCGAACTGCCTGACGGCGCGCGCGCGGAGCTGGATCGCAAGACGGGCCACGTCGCGATCTTCGTCCCCGTGCTCGATGAAGAGGGCGCCGTGATCGGCGAGGAGGAGACGACCCCCGACGACTTCGGCCGCATCGCCGCGTTCGCCGCGAAGCAGGTCATCAGCCAGCGTCTGCGCGACATCGCCGACGACGCGGTGCTGGGCGAGTTCCGCGGCAAGGAGGGCGACATCGTCGCCGGCATCGTGCAGCAAGGTCCCAACCCTCGCATGGTGCACGTCGATCTCGGCTCGGTCGAGGCGATCCTGCCCCCCGAGGAGCAGGTCCCCGGCGAGGACTACGCGCACGGCGCGCGCCTGCGCGTGTACGTCACGAGCGTCGCGAAGGGCACGAAGGGCCCGCAGATCACCGTCTCGCGCACCCACCCCGGGCTCGTGCGCAAGCTGTTCGCGCTCGAGGTGCCCGAGATCGCCAACGGCCTGGTCGAGATCGTGTCGCTGGCTCGCGAGGCCGGTCACCGCTCGAAGATCGCGGTGAAGGCCAACGACCCGTCCATCAACGCCAAGGGCGCCTGCATCGGCGAGCTCGGCCGCCGCGTGCGCGCGGTCACCGAAGAGCTCGGCGGCGAGAAGATCGACATCGTCGACTACGACCCCGAGTTGGCGAAGTTCGTCGCCAACGCGCTGTCGCCGGCGAAGGTGACCTCGAGCTTCGTGCTCGACCCGTCCGCGAAGGCCGTGCGCGCCCTCGTGCCCGACTACCAGCTCTCGCTCGCGATCGGCAAAGAGGGGCAGAACGCGCGCCTGGCGGCCAAGCTCACCGGCGCCAAGATCGACATCCAGCCGGACAGCATCCTGGAGGATGCCTGACGCGCGAGCACTGCTCAGCGCCGGGGTATAGAATGATTGCCGTACGAACGTGCGTCGGCTGCCGCGCACGTGCCCCTCGAACGGCCCTGCTCAGGGTTGTTTCCATAGATTCCGTCCTTGTCCCCGACGAGCGTGCGGTCTTGCCGGGCCGGGGTGCGTGGGTGCATGAGGCGCAGGAATGCGTGGATGCCGCGATCCGGCGCCGCGCGTTCGTTCGGGCATTGCGTGTGTCAGGCCCGCTTGACACGCAGACCATCGAGAAACGGCTGAACGGCTATGGAAACAAAGTGAACGGCTCGAAATGAGACCCGTCCGCGACTAGTGGTCTGCCCTGTCCGGGTGGGCCCCAGACAGGAGAATTGTGGCAAACGCCAAACCCCGTGTGCACGAGATCGCTTCCGAGCTCGGCGTCGACAGCAAAGTCGCCCTCGCGAAGCTGAAAGAGCTCGGCGAGTTCGTCAAGAGCCCCTCGTCCACCATCGAACCTCCCGTGGCGCGCAAGCTGCGCGCGGCGCTCGAGGCCGACAGCGGCGCCAAGCCGGCTGAGGCCGCTGCCCCCGCGGCATCCGCGCGACCCGCCGGTCGCCCCGGTCCCGCGCGCCCGGCAGCCACCCCCGCGGCTCCGGCGAAGCCGGGCGCCCCCGCGGCCAAGCCCGGTCCGGCAGCGCCCAAGGCAGCCCCGTCCGCGCCCAAGGCCGCCCCGGCGCCCGCGCCGGCTGCGCCCGCGGCTCCGGCCGCCGAGGCGAAGTCCCCGGCGCCCGCCGCCCCGGACGCCCCCGGCGCCGCCAAGCCCGGCGGCCCCACCCCGCAGCCCCCGCGTCCGGGCGGCACGCCGCGTCCTGGCAACAACCCGTTCGCGTCGGCGCAGGGCATGGGCCAGCGCCCGTCCGGACCGCGTCCTGGCAACAACCCGTTCGCGTCGGCGCAGGGCATGGGTCAGCGGCCGTCGCCCGGCAACATCCCGCGTCCGCAGGCGCCGCGTCCCGGCGCCCCGCGTCCGGGCGCCCCGCGCCCCGGTGGCGCAGGTCGTCCTGGCGGCGGTCGTCCCGGCGCGCCGTTCCAGCAGCGCGCGGGCGGCCCCGGTCGTCCCGGCGGCGGCGGTTTCCAGCGTCCCGGGGGCCCCGGAGCGCCCGCGGGCGGCTTCGCAGCCCGTCCCGGCGGCGGTGGCCCCGGCGGTCGTGGTCGCGGTCCCGGCGGTGGCACCGCGGGTGCCTTCGGAAAGGGCGGCGGCAAGTCCAAGCAGCGCAAGTCGCGTCGGGCGAAGCGGCAGGAGTTCGAGATGCGGTCGGCGCCGGTCGTCGGCGGCGTCAACGTCTCGAAGGGCAACGGCGAGATCATCCGCCTGCGTCGCGGTGCCTCCATCGCCGACTTCGCCGACAAGCTCGAGGCGCTGCGCGGCTACACCGTGCAGCCCGGCACGCTCGTGACCATCCTGTTCAACCTGGGCGAGATGGCCACTGCGACCGAGTCGCTGGACGAGGCCACGTTCGAGGTCCTCGGCGCCGAGCTCGGCTACAAGATCCAGATGGTCTCGCCCGAGGACGAAGACAAGGAGCTCCTCGAGGGCTTCGGTCTCGACCTCGAGGCCGAGCTCGAGGCCGAGAGCGAGGAAGACCTCGAGATCCGGCCTCCGGTGGTGACCGTCATGGGTCACGTCGACCACGGAAAGACGCGACTTCTCGACGCCATCCGTCAGACCAACGTGGTCGCGGGCGAGGCCGGCGGCATCACGCAGCACATCGGTGCGTACCAGGTGTGGACCGAGCACGAGGGCATCGAGCGCGCCATCACCTTCATCGACACCCCCGGTCACGAGGCGTTCACCGCTATGCGTGCCCGTGGTGCGCAGGTCACCGACATCGCGATCCTCGTGGTCGCCGCGGACGACGGCATCATGCCGCAGACGGTCGAGGCCCTCAACCACGCCCAGGCGGCGAACGTGCCGATCGTGGTGGCGGTCAACAAGGTCGACAAGCCCGAGGCGAACCCGGCGAAGGTGCGCCAGCAGCTCACCGAATACGGACTGGTCGCCGAGGAGTACGGCGGCGACGTGATGTTCGTGGATGTCTCGGCACGCCAGAACACCGGCATCCAGGAGCTCCTCGACGCGGTGCTGCTCACCGCCGACGCGGGCCTGGACCTCACGGCCAACCCGAACAAGGACGCCCGCGGCGTCGCGATCGAGGCGAAGCTCGACAAGGGTCGCGGCTCGGTCGCCACGGTGCTGATCCAGTCCGGAACCCTCCGCGTCGGCGACGCGATCGTCGCGGGAACGGCCTACGGGCGCGTCCGCGCCATGATCGACGAGAACGGCGATGCGGTCGACGAGGCATACCCGTCGCGTCCGGTCCAGGTGCAGGGTCTGAACTCCGTGCCCCGCGCGGGCGACACGTTCATCGTGACCGAAGAGGACCGCACGGCCCGCCAGATCGCCGAGAAGCGCGAAGCGGCCGAGCGCAACGCCCAGCTCGCGAAGGCCCGCAAGCGCATCTCGCTCGAGGACTTCACGCGCGCTCTCGAAGAGGGCAAGGTCGAATCGCTCAACCTCATCATCAAGGGCGACGTGTCGGGTGCTGTCGAGGCGCTCGAGGAGTCGCTGCTGAAGATCGAGGTCGACGATTCGGTCCAGCTGCGCATCATCCACCGCGGTGTGGGTGCGATCACCGAGTCCGACATCAACCTGGCGACGATCGACAACGCCATCGTCATCGGCTTCAACGTCCGCCCCGACACGAAGGCGCGCGAGCGCGCCTCCCGCGAGGGTGTGGACGTGCGGTTCTACTCGGTCATCTACAACGCGATCGACGACGTCGAGCAGTCGCTCAAGGGCCTGCTCAAGCCGGAGTACGAAGAGGTCCGGTCGGGAGTGGCCGAGATCCGCGAGGTGTTCCGCTCCTCGAAGTTCGGCAACATCGCCGGTGTCATCGTCCGCTCGGGCACGATCACGCGCAACGCCAAGGCGCGCGTCATCCGCGACGGCGTGGTCATCGCCGACGGCCTGGCGATCGAGTCGCTGCGCCGTTTCAAGGACGACGTCACCGAGGTCCGCACGGACTTCGAGTGCGGTATCGGCCTCGGCAAGTACAACGACATCCAGGTGGGCGACGAGATCGAGACCACCGAGATGGTGGAGAAGCCCAGGGGCTGAGGTCGGCTCCGGTCGTGGATGTCTCGCTGTTGGCAGAGCGGAGCCCTTCGCGGGCACCCCGATGCTCGCATCGAGACATCCGCGGCCGGAACCCCCGCACCTAGGCAGAGGGTAGAGAAGAGAAATGTCGAACGAACGTCAGGCACGACTGGCCGACCGCATCCGTGTGCTCATTGCAGAGCGACTCGAGAAGGGCCTGCGCGACCCGCGCCTCGGATTCGTCACGATCACCGACGTGCGTGTGACGGGAGACCTGCAGCACGCCTCGGTGTTCTACACCGTGCTCGGGACCGAGCAGGAGCGGCGTGACTCCGGCGAGGCGCTGCGCGCCGCGACCGGCATGCTGCGCAGCGACGTCGGGCGCAAGCTCGGCGTGCGGCTGACGCCCACGCTCGAGTTCATCCCCGACGCGATCCCCGAGAACGCCGGGCACATCGAGGACCTCCTGCGCGAGGCGCGCGAGCGCGACGCGAGGGTCTCCGGCATCGCCGAGGGTGCGTCCTACGCCGGCGATGAGGACCCGTACGTCAAGCCGCGGGAACTCGAAGACGCCGAGTAGGGCGCCGATCCGGGGCCGTCAGGCCTCGGTGAGCGAGCGACCCCACGCGGTGGCGCGCTCGAGTTCTCCCTCGGCGAGCGGACCCTCGGTCCCCTCGACGTAGAAGCTCTCGCTCGCGACCGCGCGCAGACCGTGATGCTTCGCCTCCTTTGCGGCGGCCTTCGCCGCCGAGCCGGGGATCCACCGCTGCTTCGCGTGCGTGTCGAACGTCGCCAAGGGCGGGTGCGGGCCCTGCGCCGGGAGGGCGTCGAGCCATTCGCGGATGCCGGTGGTCGAGGCATCCGTCGCGCCCTTGCTCACGGCCTCGGAACGCGAGTTCTCGCGCGACATCGAGAACGCGTGGGTCGGCCCGCCGACGACGAGCAGGTCCACTCCGGCGAGGTCTGTCGGAGCGTTGGAGACGTCGAGGATGTCGACGTCCCCGGTGTCGGCGAGGCCGATCGCGATCGCTTCGGCGATGTCGTGGGTGTTGCCGAACATCGATTCGTAGACGACGAGGCTTTTCATGGTCGTGAAGGTACGCCGATCGCACTTCGACGGGCGCTGAATTCCCATAGCGCGGGAATCCCGCCTCACGTCGGGAGCCGAAGCATCCCTGCCCAGGCCTCGGCCAGGCCGTCCGCGATGAGCGAGTCGATTGCGCGATCGCGCTGGCGCGCGTCCGGCCAGTGCGGGATCACGCGGTCCTGCGGCACCTCGTGGGTCGGGGCATCCCGCAGCGCCCTGAGCACCGCACCCCGCGCCTGCCGGTCGCTGCCCTCGTAACGCGCCTGCCGGCGCCGCCGGTCGCCGGTGTCGGGGTAGTCCGCCAGCCGCCACGCGCACGTGTGCGCGATGGGGCATTCCCCGCAGCGCGGGGTCCGCGCCGTGCAGACGGTCGCGCCGAGTTCCATGGCGGCGGCGTTGACGATCGCGGCCTCGGCGGCGCCGTCCGGCAGGAGCGCCGACATCGCTTCGAGGTCGCGGCGACTCGGCGGCCCGGGCTGCGATCTGCCCTCGATCGCGCGGGCGATCACGCGCCGCGTGTTGGTGTCGACCACGGGATGCCGGTCGCCGTAGGCGAAGACGGCCACGGCCCGCGCGGTGTAGTCCCCGATCCCGGTGAGGGCAAGCAGCGCCTCCACCTCGCGCGGGACTGATCCGTCGTGCCGGTCGCGGATCTGCACCGCCGCGCGGTGCAGCCACAGCGCGCGCCGCGGGTACCCGAGGTTCGCCCACTGTCGCACGGCGTCGGCCGGGGCATCCGCCGCCAGCGCCGACGGAGTCGGCCAGCGCTCCAGCCAGGTCTGCAGATGCGGGATCACCCGGTTCACGGGGGTCTGCTGCAGCATGAACTCGCTCACCAGCACGCCCCACGCGCCGAACCCGGGCCGTCGCCACGGCAGGTCGCGCGCGTTGTCGCGGTACCACGCGATGAGCGCATCGAGGGCGGGCATGCGCTTCAGCCTAGGCGGGGACGCGGGAACCGAGGGTTTTCGGCGAACCGAGGAGGGATTCGTGCCGATCCCTCCTCGGAACGCCGGATCTCCTCGGATCGGTCCGCGCGGACGGCTCCTCCCCAGGTCAGCGTCGGTGCCGGCCATCCACAGATGTCCGTGGACGGGCAGCAAGAGCGGATGCCGTGCTCGAGCATGGCCGGATGGACTCGGTTGCTCGGTTGCAGGCACGGGTGCGCGCGGGCGTCGGCGTCCATCGCACGCGCGCATTGCGCGCGGACGGATTCTCGGACCACCACATCGCGCGGGCGGTGGCGGAGGGCGCGCTCGTGCGCGTGCGCAAGGGATGGGTCGCCCATCCGGGCGCCGACCCGCTCCTCACCGACGCGGCACGGGCCGGCGTGGTGGTCACCTGCGTCTCTCAGGCCCGCCGCCTCGGACTCTGGGTGCTCGACGACGGCGTCACGCACGTCGCGGCTCCCGCGCACGCGGGCGGTGTGCGCACGACGCGCGAGCACGTCCACTGGTCGGTGCCGGCCGTGCCGAGGCATCCTGATGCTCTGTTCGACCCGATCGAGAACGTCCTCGTGCTCATCGCCGGCTGCCGTCCGCACGAACAGGCGCTCGCGGTGTGGGAGTCTGCCATGCGCAAGCGGCTCGTCAGCCATGAGGCGATGCGGCGGCTTCGGCTCGGTCCCGCGGCGCGAGCGGTATGCGCGGCGGCGACGCCGTGGTCGGACTCCGGGCTCGAGTCGTTCGTCGCGCCACGGCTGAAGTGGATGCGGCTGCCGATCGTGCCCCAGGTGTGGATCGACGGGCATCGCGTCGACTTCCTGATCGGCGCGCGACTGGTGCTTCAGATCGACGGAGGCACCCATGTCGGCGCGCAGCGGGACGAGGACAACCGGCACGATGCCGCGCTCGCGCTGATGGGCTACCACGTGGTGCGGGTGGGCTACGCCCAAGTCGTGGACCGATGGCACGAGGTGCAGGACCTGATCATGCGCGCTGTCGCCCAGGGATTGCACCTTGCGAAATGAGGGCATCCGGGAATCTGAGGAGCGAGGTGCCGATGCCCTCCTCAGCATCCCGGATCTCCTCATGACGGACTCCACGGATGCTGCGGCCCGCGGCCACCGTAGGCTGGGAGCATGCGCCTGCCGATCACCCCCGTCACCGCCGTCTGGAGGCAGCTGCGCGACGAAGTCCGGCAGCACAATCGCGCCGGACGCGTCATCGTCGCGGTGGACGGACTGGACGGCGCGGGCAAGACGACCTTCGCCGAGGGACTCGCGCAGGTGTTCGCCGATGACGGCACGGCGGCCTTCCATGCGTCGATCGACGACTTCCACCGGCCTCGCGCCGAGCGCTACGCGCGCGGGCGCACGAGCCCCGAGGGTTTCTATCGCGACTCGTTCGACTATGCGACGTTCCGCCGGGTGCTCATCGACCCGTTCCGCGCGCAGACGGGCGCGTCGACGGGCTTCCAGCTCTCCGCGTTCGATGTGCAGCGCGACGCGCCCGCACCGTCGGAGTGGGTGACGGCACCGCGCGATGCGGTGCTCGTCGTGGACGGCGTCTTCCTGCACCGACCAGAGCTGCGGGGCCTGTGGAACTGGTCGCTCTGGCTCGACGTCCCGTGGGACGTCGCCTACGCCCGCATGGCCGCGCGGGGCTGCGATCCCGACCCGCACGCACCCTCGAACGCGCGGTACTACGAGGGTCAGCAGCTGTACCTTCGCGACGCGGACCCTCGGGTCGAGGCATCCGCCATCGTCGACAACACCGATCTCGAGCACCCGCGCCGCGTGTTCGCGGACTTCTGCTGATGGCGCGGCCCGGGATCCTGCTCGTCGACAAGCCCGGCGGCATCACGAGCCACGACGTGGTCGCCCGCGCGCGCCGTGCGCTCGGCACGCGCAAGATCGGCCACGCCGGCACGCTCGACCCCATGGCCACGGGCCTGCTGATCCTCGGCGTCGAGGGCGCCACGCGGCTGCTGACCTTCATCGTCGGACTCGACAAGACGTACGAGGCGACGATCCGCCTGGGCGCCGCAACCGACAGCGACGACGCCGACGGCGAGATCACGCGGGTGACGGATGCCTCGCACCTCACGACCTCCGGGATCACCGCGGCGATCGCCCCGCTCACCGGCCGCATCTCGCAGGTGCCGAGCACCGTGTCGGCCATCAAGGTCGGCGGCCGACGCGCGTACGACCTCGCGCGCGCGGGCCAGGACGTGCAGCTGAAGGCCCGCGAGGTCGAGGTCTCACGGTTCGAGGTGCTTGCCGAGCGCCGCGCCGCGACCGGCGACGGCACGGGCGTGGTCGACCTCGACGTGGTGGTCGACTGCTCGAGCGGCACCTACATCCGCGCTCTCGCGCGCGACCTGGGTGCGGCGCTCGGGGTCGGCGGGCACCTGACGGCGCTGCGGCGCACACGCATCGGCCCGTTCGCGGTGACGGATGCCGCGGCCCTCGAGTCGATCGCCGAGGCGGCGCCGCTTCACCCGGCCGCCGCCGCGACCGCCGTGCTCGGTCGCTTCGATGTCACGGCCCAGGAGGCGACGGACCTGCGCCACGGCAAGCGGCTGACCGGCGCCGCGACCCGCCTGGAGGCGAGCCCGACCGCCGCGATCGACCCCGACGGGAGGCTCGTGGGCATCGTCGAGCGCCGGGGAGCCGACGTCAAGAGCGCCATGAACATGCCCGAGGAGGCATCCGCGTGATTCTGTGGTTCACGATCGTGCAGGTGGTGCTCGCGTGCGCCGCCGGAGTGCTGTGCGTGGTGCTGGGACTGGCCGGCCGCCGCCCCAGCGACCTCACCGTCGGCGCGCTGGCGCTGATCGAGGTGCTGCTGATCGCTCAGATCGTGATCGCGATCGTCGCGCCCCTCGCGGGCAACCCGCCGACCGGCAGTGCGCTGGAGTTCTGGGTGTACCTCGTGTCGGCGGCGCTGCTACCGATCGCGGGGGTCGGGTGGGCGCTGGTGGAGCGCAGCCGCTGGAGCACGGTCATCATGGGGATCGCCGCACTGGCGGTGGCCGTCATGGTGTGGCGCATGCACGCGATCTGGACGATCCAGGTGGCGTGAGGGCCCGCGGATTCTGAGGGGATCCGATGTGGTGAGGGGGATGGACGCGAATTCGCCCTCAGAATCCCCGGTCCCCTCAGAACGCGCATCCCGGCCCGCGGTCGGCGCCGCGGTCGACCAGGCCTAGGATTGACAGGTCATGTCGTCGCCCACCCGCCCCCGCATGACCGGCATCGGCCGGGTCCTCGTGATCGTGTACGCGATCATGGCGCTCGCCGCGACCGGTCGCTCGTTCGTGCAGATCGTCGAGAGGTTCGACGAGGCCCCGCTCGCGTACACGCTGTCGGCGCTGTCCGCCGTGGTCTACATCCTCGCCACGCTCGCGCTGATCTTCTCGCGCTCGCGCGCGTGGTACATCGTCGCGTGGGTGGCGATCTGCTTCGAGCTCGCGGGCGTGCTCGTCATCGGCACCCTGAGCTTCGTCGTGCCCGAGCTGTTCGCCCACCCCACGGTGTGGTCTTGGTTCGGCATGGGCTACCTGTTCGTGCCGCTCGTGCTGCCGTTCTTCGGCCTGTGGTGGCTCATCACGCACAGGCCGGGGGCGCAGGCTTCCGTCGCCCACGCCGACCTCACCGCCTCATGATCGTCTTCCGCGGCCCCGACGAGGTGCCCGGCGGCTTCGGGCCGTCGGTGGTGGCCATCGGCAAGTTCGACGGTGTGCACGCCGGCCACCGGGCCGTGATCGAGAGGGCGCGGGTGGATGCCGCGACCGGCGACGCGCGCGTGGTCGCCGTGACCTTCGACCGCAACCCGCTCTCGCTGCTGCGGCCCGAGGTGTGCCCGCCAGACCTCATCGGCGCGACGCAGAAGGTGCGCCTGCTCGCCGAGACCGGCGTGGACGCGACCCTGATGCTCACCTTCGACCGCGAGCTGGCCGACCTCTCGCCGCGCGAGTTCGTCGAGCGCATTCTCGTCGGCGCGCTCGGCGCGCGCACCGTGCTCGTGGGCGACGACTTCCGCTTCGGCAGCGGGGGAGCAGGCACCCCCGACGTGCTGCGCGAGCTCGGCGGCGAGCTCGGGTTCTCAGTCGACGTGGTCGACGATGTCCGTGCGATCGAGGGCGGCCGCCGCGTCTCGTCGACGTGGATCCGCGAGCTTCTCGCCGAGGGCGGCGTCGCGGCGGCTGCGAAGCTGCTCGGGCGGGCCCCGGCGGTGTGGGGCGAGGTCGTCCACGGCGCCAAGCGCGGTCGCGAGCTGGGCTTCCCGACGGCGAACCTCAGCAGCGATCTCGAGGGGTTCGTGCCGGCCGACGGCGTGTACGCCGGGTGGCTCGTCGATGAGGACTCCGCCGACGGACTCCGGCCCGGCATCCGCTTCCCGGCGGCGATCAGTGTGGGCACCAACCCGACCTTCGACGATGTGCCCGTGCGGCAGGTCGAGGCCTACGTGCTCGACGAGACCGACCTCGACCTGTACGGTCACCGCGTCGAGGTGCAGTTCGCCCGCCGCATTCGCGGAATGGTCGCGTTCGACGGTGTCGAGGCGCTCGTGCGCAAGATGGCCGACGATGTCGAGCGTGTGCGAGACTCGTTGGCGTGAGCACCCCCGTCGTATCGATCGCGCGCCGGGTGATCGTCGGCGTCATCATCGCCTCGTTCGGCCTGGCCGCCCTCGGCGGCATAGCCGTGCTCCTCGGCGCGCCGCTCGATGAGATCGCCGCCCGCGTGCTGGCGACCACGGCCGTCGTCGGCGCCTTCAGCGTCGCTGTGCTGTGCTGTGTCGCGCTGGTCGGACGCCGCCTGCAGGTCTTCGGATTCGTGGGCGCCGTGGTCTCGGTGATCGCCGCGCTGCTCGTGATCTGGCTGATCTGGTACCGCGGCGGGTACGGTGACTGGTGGGACGCCTTCAGCCGTGGGATGTGGACCGCGGTGACGGCATCGGCCGCCTTCTCGCTCGCGTCTCTCCTGCTGCTGCTGGCCGATCGTCGCCGACCCACGGTGCGGGTGGGCCTCAGCGTCACGATCGCGCTCATCGCGGCCACGCTCAGCATGCTCGTGTACCTCATCTGGTGGTCCGAGACGATCGACGGCGAGGCGTTCTGGCGCACGTTCGGCGTGATCGCGATCCTCGCGGCCCTGGGCGCGATCGTGGTCCCTGTGCTGTCGCTGCTGCTGCCCGACGCACGGGGAGCGGACGCGAGACGGATGCCGCGCGAGCTCGCCGCGCGCCTGGTCGCCGAAGCGGATCGCCGCGGCATGACGGTCGACGAGCTCGTCGCACCCGTGCTGCCGCCGGCGATACCCGAGAGCGCCCTCGCCGACGAGTCGCCGCGCACCGCTGCCGACGCGTAGACCGGCGCGGCGCGGCACCCTACGATCAGGGTCGTGAACCTCGTCGACATCGTGCTCGCCGCGGCAGCGCCGCAGCCGAGCGTCAACCTCTGGGGCGCACTGGGATGCGCCGTGGCCTACTCCGCATCGCTGCTGGCGACGCTGGACGCGTTCGCAGATCTGATCCTCGCGCGGGGTGACTCGCAGGCGGGGCAGCTCAGCCCCGGAGTAGGATTGAAGTTCGGCTCGAAGATCGCCGCCGCCGCGATCGCGGTGATCGCGGCGGGCATCGTCCTCCTGCTCGACGAGAACTGGTTCGCGTTCACCGCGCTGACGATCGCCTTCGCGCTCGTCGTCGGGATCGGCGTCCTGGTGCTCGTGCGGCATGCGGGCGGGCAGTCGGGCGCACGGGCCAGACCCTGACGGCACCCCCGTCGGAAGGAACAGGAGACCATGAGTCGCACCGAACTCCAGACGCTGCCGGAGCGCGCCGTCGAACTGCTGGGCGGCGAGCCCGACGACACGACGCTGCGCCGCTACCTGCACGGGCTTCCCGGCGTGGACGCCGTGGGGCTCGAGCAGCGGGCGGCCGACCTCGGCACGCGGTCGATCAAGACCACGTCGAAGGCATGGGCTCTCGACAGGGTCATCGGACTGATCGACCTCACGACCCTCGAGGGCGCCGACACGCCGGGCAAGGTGCGCTCGCTCGTCGCGAAGGCCCTGAATCCGGATGCCTCGGACCCGACGTGCCCGCGCGTGGCGGCCGTGTGCGTGTACGGCGACATGGTGCCCTACGCGGTCGAGGCGCTCGGCGGCGCGCACGGCGACCCTGACGACGGCGGGGTATCGGTGGCGGCGGTGGCCACCGCATTCCCCAGCGGACGCGCGTCGCTGGCGATCAAGCTCGCCGATACCGCCGAAGCGGTCGCCGCGGGCGCCGACGAGATCGACATGGTGATCGACCGCGGCGCGTTCCTCTCGGGGCGCTACGGCGTGGTGTTCGACCAGATCGCGCAGGTCAAGCAGGCCTGCCGCCGCCAGGACGGCTCGTTCGCGTCGCTGAAGGTGATCCTCGAGACGGGGGAGCTCAAGACGTACGACAACATCAAGCGCGCCTCGTGGCTGGCGATCCTCGCCGGCGGCGACTTCATCAAGACGTCGACCGGCAAGGTGCAGCCGGCGGCGACCCTGCCGACGACGCTGCTCATGCTCGAGGTGGTGCGCGACTGGCATCGCTCGACCGGCGAGAAGATCGGCGTGAAGCCCGCCGGCGGCATCCGCACCGCGAAGGACGCGATCAAGTACCTCGTGACGGTCGCCGAGATCGCCGGCGAGGAGTGGCTGCAGCCGCACCTGTTCCGCTTCGGCGCGTCGAGCCTGCTCAACGACGTGCTGCGCCAGCGCCAGAAGCTCAGCTCTGGGCACTACACCGGCTCCGACTACGTGACGATCGACTGACCAGGGACGACACACATGAGTTTTCTCGAGTACGCACCGGCCCCCGAGTCGCGCGCGATCCTCTCGCTCAAGCCCGAGTACGGGCTGTTCATCGACGGCGAGTTCCGTGCCGGAACGGGCGGCACGTTCGAGACGATCTCGCCCGCCGACGAGTCGCACCTGGCGACCGTCTCGACCGCCAGCGATGAGGACGTGGATGCCGCGGTCGTCGCCGCGCGTCGCGCGTTCGACAAGACGTGGTCGAAGCTGAGCGGGCGCGACCGCGGCAAGTACCTCTTCCGCATCGCCCGGCTCGTGCAGGAGCGCGCGCGCGAACTGGCCGTAGCCGAGAGTCTCGACAACGGCAAGCCCATCAAAGAGAGCCGCGACGTGGACATCCCGCTGGTGGCCGCGTGGTTCTTCTACTACGCCGGCTGGGCCGACAAGCTGGACTACGCCGGCCTCGGTCCGAACCCGCGCGCACTCGGCGTCGCGGGGCAGGTGATCCCGTGGAACTTCCCGCTGCTCATGCTCGCGTGGAAGATCGCCCCGGCGCTCGCGGCGGGCAACACCGTCGTGCTCAAGCCCGCCGAGACCACGCCGCTCACCGCTCTTCTGTTCGCCGAGATCCTGCAGCAGGCGGACCTCCCGCCGGGTGTCGTCAACATCGTGACCGGCGCCGGCGCGACCGGAGCGGCCGTGGTGCGGCATCCGGGTGTCGACAAGGTGGCCTTCACCGGCTCGACGGCCGTCGGACGCGAGATCGCGCGCACGGTCGCCGGCACCGGCAAGAAGGTGACGCTCGAGCTCGGCGGCAAAGCCGCGAACATCATCTTCGAGGATGCCCCGATCGAGCAGGCCATCGACGGCATCGTCACCGGGATCTTCTTCAACCAGGGTCAGGTGTGCTGCGCGGGCAGCCGCCTGGTCGTGCAGGAGTCGATCCACGACGAGGTCGTCGAGCGGCTGAAGGCGCGTCTGTCGACGCTGCGCCTCGGCGACCCGCTCGACAAGAACACCGACATCGGGGCGATCAACTCGCTCGAGCAGCTGAACCGCGTGCGCGAGCTCAGCCGCATCGGCGACGAAGAGGGAGCCGAGCGCTGGACGGCGGACTGCGTCATCCCCGACAAGGGGTTCTGGTTCGCGCCCACGATCTTCACGAACGTGCAGTCCTCGCATCGGATCGCCCGCGACGAGATCTTCGGCCCGGTGCTCTCGGTGCTGACCTTCCGCACGCCCGACGAGGCGATCGCGAAGGCGAACAACACCCCGTACGGGCTGTCGGCCGGCATCTGGACCGAGAAGGGCTCGCGCATCCTCGCGGTCGCCGACCGGCTGCGCGCGGGCGTCGTGTGGGCGAACACGTTCAACCGGTTCGACCCGGCCTCGCCGTTCGGCGGCTACAAAGAGTCCGGCTACGGCCGTGAGGGCGGGCGCCATGGCCTCGCCGCGTACCTGAAGGGGGCAGCGTGAGCAAGCGCCTGACCGTGCCGAAGACCTACAAGCTGTATCTGGGCGGAAAGTTCCCGCGCAGCGAGTCCGGCCGCACCTACGAGGTGGTGTCGGCTCGCGGGGACTTTCTCGCCAACGCCGCGCTCGCCTCGCGCAAGGACGCCAGGGATGCCGTCGAGGCGGCCCTCGCCGCGGTGAAGCCGTGGTCCGGCGCGACCGCCTACAACCGCGGCCAGGTGCTCTACCGCGTCGCGGAGATCCTCGAGGGGCGCCGCGCCCAGTTCGTCGACGAGATCGTGCAGCAGACCGGAGTCTCGGCGGCCGTGGCCGGCGCCGAGGTCGACGAGGCGATCGACCGCTGGGTCTGGTACGCCGGGTGGTGCGACAAGTTCGGCCAGGTCGCCGGCAACGGCAATCCGGTGGCGGGGCCGTACTTCAACATCTCGGTGCCCGAGCCCACGGGTGTCGTCGGCGTCGTCGCCCCGCAGGACTCGGCGCTGCTCGGACTCGTCTCGACCGTGGCGCCCGCGCTGGTGGCGGGCAACACGGTCGTGGTCGTGGCATCCCAGCGCTTCCCGCTGTCGGCGATCTCGCTCGCCGAGGTGCTCGCGACCAGCGATGTGCCCGGCGGGGTCGTCAACGTGCTGACCGGCTCGCCCGCCGAGATCGCGCCGTGGCTGGCATCCCACCCCGACGTGCACGGGCTCGACCTCACCGGCGCGGGCGACCTCGAGTGGGTGGACCTGCAGATCGCGGCGGCGCAGACGCTCACGCGCGTCACGTCTCCTGAAGAGGGCCCGGATGCCGCGGCCCCGAGCCTGGCGCGCATCACGCAGTTCACCGAGACGAAGACCGTGTGGCATCCCAAGTCGATGGCCTGACGCGGATGCCGGTCTTCGGGGATCCGCCGAGGTGCCAGACTCTCGCGCGGCAGTGCCCGATTTTCGGCGGATCACCGAGTAGCCGGCGCGCCGGGTCAGGCCAGCGTGAGCGGGTTCCACACTCCGGGTTCGTCGAGTTCTGCGTAGTGCAGGTCGACTCCGCCGGGTGAGACGGATGCCGCGCACACCAGCAGCGACAGCGTCGGGTAGCCGAACGGACGGTTGTCGCGGATGATCGTGCGGTCGTCGTCGGCGGCCAGCGACGTCGACCGCGCGAGCACCTCGAGCCACGGCATCCACCATTGGCCCCCTGCCGGCAGCGGCACGGCCTGGAACTCGGGGAGCCAGCGCGCGATGCGCGCGGTGCGCGGATCGTCGACGTCGTCGTGCGCGATCATGTGCGTGCCGGGGCCGAGGTCGGTGGTGCGCAGGGCCTCGCCGTCCCACGTGATGACGCGCGCGGACATCGGGGTCACCTCGACGAGGTTGAATCCGTGGGTGCGCGGGTCTGCGGCCGGCGAGGTGCCCTCGGCCGAGTCGAGTACGACCCCGCCACGCGAGAGGATCTCGGACTGCGGGCGCGTGGTCACGTCGGCGCGGTTGAGCAGCACCGCGAGCCGTCGGGTCGCTTCGTCGGCGGCGAGCCACGCTCCGCCCGCTCGCGCGTCGCGCACGCCCACGACATCGGGATGCGTGTCGGGCCACGACCGCCCGAGCGGCAGCCACGTGCGGTGCGGGTCCTCGTCGCGGATCGCGAGCACCTGCACCGGGGCGCCGGGGGCCTCGGGAACGTGGAGGATGACGGTGCACATGGGGGCTCTCTTCGCGCGGGTCGGTCCGTGGGAGGATCGGGGGATGTTCGTTGTCGTGGGTGTCTCGGGCGGGATCGCCGCCTACAAGGCGGTGCAGCTCGTCCGGCTGTTCGTGCAGGACGGTCATGACGTGCATGTGGTGCCCACCGAGGACGCGCTGCGGTTCGTGGGCCTGCCCACGTGGGAGGCGATCAGTCGCAACCCCGTGACGACCTCGGTGCACGACGACGTCGCGAAGGTGCGGCACGTCGCCCTGGGTCAGAAGGCCGATCTCGTCGTCGTCGCGCCCGCCACGGCGAACACGCTGGCGAAGATGGCCGCCGGGCTCGCGGGCGATCTTCTCGGTACCACCCTACTTGCCACCACGGCGCCGGTCGTCGTGGCCCCGGCCATGCACACCGAGATGTGGCGGCACCCCGCGACGCAGCACAACATGGACGTGCTGCGGGCGCGCGGCGTGCGCGTCGTCGGCCCGGACGACGGCCCGCTCACCGGTGGCGACAGCGGCCCGGGACGCATGTCGGAGCCCGACGCGATCCACGCCGCGGCGCTCGCGGTGGTCGAGCCCGCGCCCGGCGACCTCGCGGGACTGCGAGTGCTGGTGAGCGCCGGAGGAACCCGCGAGCCGATCGATCCGGTGCGGTTCATCGGCAACCGCTCCAGCGGCAGGCAGGGGATCGCGGTGGCGCTCGCGGCGGCCGATCGCGGGGCCGACGTGGTGCTGGTGGCGGCCCACGTGGATGGGGCCGTGCTGGCCGAAGCCTGCGCTCATCGGGGGGTTCGCATCGTGCGCGTCGGGACTGCGGCAGAGCTCGCCGACGCGGTGTACGGCGAGGCAGCCGAAGCGGACGTCATCGTCATGGCCGCCGCCGTCGCCGACTACCGAGTCGCCGAGGTCGCCGAGCGCAAGCTCTCCAAGGAGGGCGGCGACGGCGGGCTCACTCTGGAGCTGGTGCAGACCGAGGACGTGCTCGCCGGTCTCGTGGCGCGCGGGCAGCCCGGTCACACGATCGTGGGCTTCGCCGCCGAGACCGCCCAGGGCCGCGACGAACTCGTCGAGCGCGGTCGCCGCAAGCGCGCGCGCAAAGGCGTCGATCTGCTGGCGGTCAACGAAGTCGGCTGGGCGAAGGGCTTCGAGAGCGAAGCCAACGCGCTGACTGTCATCGATGCGCGCGGCGAGGTGGTCGCCGAGCCGCAGGGGTCCAAGCGCGAGGTGGCCGACACCCTGTGGGACGCGGTCCTGGCCGTGCGGTCAGCCGCCGGCTGAATCGGTGCGGTCGCTCGAGCCGACCGCGCCGGGCGTCGCAGCCTCGGGCGACCCGGCGGCATCCGTCGGCTGTTTCGGAGGATTGCGGATGCCGGCGTACGAGACGAGCCCGCCCGTGGCCAGCATCGCGGCCGTGACGATCGCGGCGCGGTGGAAGCCGTCGAGGTCGAGCGACCCGCCCACGATCGCGGCGAGCATCGCGATGACGATGAGTCCCGCGACGCGCGAGACGGCGTTGTTGATCGCCGATGCGATGCCCGAGTGCGCGGGGTCGATCGCGCCGAGGATCGCCGAGGTGAGCGGAGCGACGGTGAGGGTGAGGCCGAGTCCGAACACGATGACGCTCGGCAGCACCTGCGTCCAGTACGAGAAGTCGGGCGACACGGTGAGCAGCAGCACCGCCCCCACGGCCATCAGGAGCGGCCCGAGGGTCATGAACAGGCGGGGTCCCCAGCGTCCCGCGAGCGTGCCGACGCGTGAGCTGAAGATGATCATGAGCACCGTGATCGGCAGCGTCGCCAGACCCGCGAGGGTCGCCGGCAGGCCCGCCCCCTGCTGCAGATACACCCCCACCACGAAGCCGTTGAGCGCGAGCGCACCGTAGATGAACGCCGTGGCGAGGTTGCCCGTCCAGAAGTTGCGCACGCGGAACAGCCCGAGCGGCATCATCGGGTCGCGTGCGACCGCCTGCCGCACGAGGAACCCTGCGAACGACAGGATGCCGATGCTCATCGGCGCCCAGATCACCGGCGATGCCCATCCGAGGTTGGGCTGCTCGATGAGCGCGAAGACGATCCCGCCCAGCCCGACCGTGCACAGCATCGCCCCGAGCCAGTCGACGGTCGCTGCCTCTGGTCGCACGTCGTGATGCTTGAGGATCGCGAGCAGCCACAGCGTGACGCCGATCGGCACGACGTTGATGAGGAACACCAGCCGCCACGACAGGAAGTCGACCGAGAGTCCGCCGAGGACCGGTCCGGCGACCATCGCCGAGGTGGTGGCCGCGGTCCAGATGCCGATCGCGCGACTTTGCGCAGGGCCGCGGAACGTCGCGGTGATGAGCGCGAGCGAGCTCGGCACGAGAAGCGCGCCCGCGACGCCCTGGAGTGCGCGCGCGACGATGAGCAACTCCGCGGTGGGTGCGATCGCGATCGCGACCGACGTGACGCCGAAGCCGATCAGTCCGGCAAGGATCACGCGGATGCGGCCGAACACGTCGCTGAGCGAGCCGGCGACGAGGATGAGCGCGCCCAGCGTCACGAGGTACGCGTCGACGATCCACTGCTGCGTCGTGAGCCCGCCGCCCAGCTCGCGCTGGATCGCAGGGAGCGCGACGGTCACGACCGTGCCGTCGAGGAACGACACGAACGACGCGAGCACCGCGATCCACAGCACGAGGCGCTGATCGCGCGTCATCGTCCGGGGCCCGGCCATGGCGCCACCCTACTTCCCCGGGTCGCGGGCGGGGGCCGCCGGGCGCGTCCAGGGCGTGGAATCCGAACGACCTGAACTTGCGATAACAAAACGGTAACGATCGGGCTATAGTGTCTGCACGCGTCGATGGTGACGCAGTGCAGCACCCGAAGGACGCGCCCGATGCCCGACGACCCGACAACCGCCCAGACTCCCGCGCGCGACGGACTGCCCGCACTGATCGTGATGTGCGTGCTGGCAGCCCTGAGCCTGGTGGTCGCCTTCCTCGGCGCGACCCCCGCGCACGTCAGCTCCGCAGAGCTGCTCGGCCAGTCGCGCGCACCCGGCGGCGCGGCATTCATCGCCAGCCACCGCGGCGGGGGAGCGACGGCGCCCGAGAACACCCTTCCCGCGATCTCGGCCGCGCTCGCCGCGGGGTACGACTACGTCGAGGTCGACGTCGCCCTCACCGCTGACCGCGTGCCCGTGCTGCTGCACGACGCGACCGTCGACCGCACCACCGACGGTCACGGCCGCATCGCAGACCTCACCCTCGCCGAGGTGCGCGCTCTCGACGCGGGCGCGTGGTTCGACTCCCGCTTCGCGGGCACGCGGATTCCCACCCTGGTCGAGTTCCTCGACCTGCTCGACGCGTCCGGTCACCGCGCGGTCGTCGAGCTCAAGGGGGAATGGGATGCCCCGGCCGCGGCATCCGTCGTCGCAGAGATCGACGCGCGCGGCCTCGGGCAACGCGTGGTGCTGGCGAGCTTCGACGCGCGCAGCCTCGCCCTCGCGCAGGCCGCGTCGGAGGTCATCCCGAGCCTCATCATCCTGAAGCGGCTGCCGGACGACGTCGTGCGGGCCGTCGGCGAGGCCGGCGCCCGCGGCATCGTCGTCGACCGGCGTGCCGTGCTCGACCGGCCGGACGTTGTCGACGAACTGCACGCGGCCGGCATGCGCGTCGTCGTCTACACGCTCAACAAGGACTCCCAGTGGGATGCCGTGACGGCGCTCGGCGTCGACGGCATCGTCACCGACGATCCCGGCACGCTGCGGCAGTGGCAGCAGGCGGCGGCCGGTCACGGGTAGTCTCGGGGCACCTACCCTCGGGAGCGCTCGTGGCATCAAGGAATCCCCGCACGACACTGTTTCGCGTCGCGGTCGTCGCGATCGCGGCGACCGGCGCACTCGCGCTGGCGTCGTGTCAGCCCGAGCCAGAACCCGATCCGATCCGGTCGGCCTCTCCGACCACGGCCCCCCCGCCGCCGGCGACGCCGGCGGCGACGCCCGCCGCCACGGATGAGCCCGTGGCCGGGTTCGTGCTGCCGACCGAGTGCGAGCAGATCTATTCGGCGTCGATGCTCTCATCGCTCCAGGCCGAGAATCCGCCGTTGAACGACCCGGGGGTCACGATGCTCTCGACGCAGAACGTGGATGCACTCGAGATCCTCGAGTCCGGCATCCCGACGCTGCGATGCACGTGGGGCCAGCCGGGCGGCATCGGACTGGCCACGAACGTGACGGCGGTGAGCGCCGACCAGACGGCGGCACTCGAGTCGGGCTTCCGCAACGCGGCGTTCGGATGCGCCGCCGAGCTCGGCGCAACCGTGTGCCGCATCGAGCAGCGCTCGATCAGCCTCGACGACGTCGAAGTCGTCCAGACCGAGACGCAGGTGCTGCGCGAGGGCGTGTGGGTCTCGACGCGCACGATCAACTTCGCGCCGGACGGCTACACCGAAGACGTCGTCGCGACGATGTGGGGCTGAAGCGCAAGACGGGGCGATTCCGCTAGAATGGTGGCGGAGACCCGCACGTCGACGCCACAGCTCGCTGAAGCGAGTGCCTGTGGCCGGCGGTCGAGGCATCTGGTCCCGCGTCCGCGACGGCGCCCGCCGACCGCGGGGGAACGCAGCAGTGACCGATCTTCACGGTCAGCCCGGCCATCCCGGGCACCTACGCTCAGGAGGAGCATGCCGACCACGGCACCCGCCCAGACCGCGTCTTCTCGACGCCGCCGGTCCTCGTCCGCCCGCCGCGACGACGAAGCGCCGATCATTCCGATCCTCGCCCGCAAGGTGCGCGAGGTCGAGGCCAAGGCCCAGCGCGGCAAGCTCGGGCCCACCAACCGCGTGAAGTTCCAGGTCATCGCGTTCCTGGTCCGCGAGGAGCGCGCGCGGGTGAAGGCCGACACGAGCGTGACGGATGCCGCGCGCGCCGAGCTGCTCAAGCGCCTCGACGGCGTCGCCACGATCCTCGCCAAGACCGCCGCCCGCGACACCTCGCTCATCCAGCTGCTCGAGGCCGACCAGGCGGCATCGCCCGTGGCCCGGCGCATGCGTCGCGACTGGCTGCTCGAGTCAGGCGCCGAGCTGCCCGATGAAGAGCTCGTCATCACCGACACCGTCCAGGTCGCGACCCCCGTCGTGCCGACGGCCCTCGCCGAGCGCCAGGTGGTTCCGCCGCAGGTCGAGTCGCGCCGCGAGGCGAACCCGTTCCTGGCGCCCGACCTCGCCCTGCGCGTGCCGAAGCAGACGCCGCGCCGGCGCCTGGACGGCTGGGAGCTCATGGGCCCGCTGTACAAGGCGTTCGAGACGGGAGCGGGCGGCAGGTCGGCGTCGATGGACCTGCCCGCGGTCCCCGAGTTCGACCGCCTCTCGCCCAAGGGGCTCGAGGTCATGCCGCACCAGTCGCGCTTCCTCGAGGCCGTCCGCCACGGGCACCGCACGTTCCTGCTCGCCGACGAGCCGGGTCTGGGCAAGACCGCGGAGTCGGTGCTGGCGGCATCGGTCGCCGAGGCCTACCCGCTGCTGGTGGTCGTGC
This sequence comes from Microbacterium sp. BWT-B31, assembly GCF_041379855.1. Lineage (NCBI taxonomy): Bacteria > Bacillati > Actinomycetota > Actinomycetes > Micrococcales > Microbacteriaceae > Microbacterium > Microbacterium sp. BWT-B31. The sequence goes on along the minus strand of NZ_JBFECU010000003.1, from coordinate 103,960 downwards.
CCAACGTCGTGAAGATGAACTGGGCGCGCGAGGTCGAGCGGTGGACGCCGCAGCGCCGCGCGACCGTGATCCACGGCGACGGCGAGAACATCGACGCATTCGCCGACGTGTTCATCGTCAACTACGAGATCCTCGACCGCCACCTGTCGTGGCTGTCGACCCTCGGCCTCAAAGGCATGGTCGTCGACGAGGCGCACTTCATCAAGAACCTCACCTCGCAGCGCTCGCAGAACGTGCTGGCTCTTGCCGCCCGCATCCGCGAGCAGGTTCGCGACCCCCTGCTGCTCGCGCTCACGGGCACTCCGCTCATCAACGACGTGGAGGACTTCGACGCGATCTGGCGGTTCCTCGGCTGGACGATGCCGAGCGGCGAGAAGCCGGCCGGCGAGCTGATGGAGAAGCTCGACGCGACCGGGCTCACCCCCGCCGACAAGGCGTTCTACCCCGAGGCGCGCGAAGCGGTCATCTCGATGGGGATCGTGCGGCGCCTGAAGACGGATGTCGCAGCCGACCTTCCCGACAAGCTCATCGCCGATCTTCCCGTCGAACTCGACGACGAGTTCGGCCGCTCGATCCGCCAGGCCGAGCGCGAGCTCGGTGAGCGTCTCGCGGCGCGGTACCGCCGCATCGTCGAAGCGCGCGCGCATCGCGTGCTCGCGCCGGGCGAGGTGGACGACGATGTGGTCCGCATGGTCGCGCAGAACGAGCTCGACGAGTCGAAGGCGGCCGGCACCGGCGCCGAGAACGTGTTCACGATGGTGCGCAAGATCGGCCAGGCCAAGGCGCAGCTCGCCGCCGACTACGCCGTGCAGCTGCAGCGCTCGGTGGGCAAGGTCGTCTTCTTCGCCAAGCACATCGACGTCATGGACCAGGCCGAGGCGCACTTCGCCGCCGCGGGGCTTCGCACCGTGTCGCTGCGCGGCGACCAGTCGACGCCCGCCCGCCAGCAGGCGATCGACGCGTTCAACAACGACCCCGAGGTGGGCATCGCCGTATGCTCGCTCACCGCGGCTGGCGTCGGGGTGAACATGCAGGCGTCGTCGAACGTCGTGCTCGCTGAGCTGTCGTGGACGGCCGCCGAGCAGACGCAGGCGATCGACCGCGTACACCGCATCGGCCAGGACGAGCCCGTGACGGCATGGCGGATCATCGCCGCGCACACGATCGACACCAAGATCGCCGAGCTCATCGACTCCAAGCAGGGGCTCGCGCAGCGCGCTCTGGACGGCGTCGCGGTCGATCCGCAGTCGAGCGACTCGGTGCAGCTGTCGGCGCTCATGCACCTGCTCCGCCAGGCGCTCGGGGCCGAGTAGCAGCCGCGTGCGCGCGTGTCCCGCGCCGTGTGGCAGGGGCAGTGTCTGCGGCGCTAGTGTCGGACTGGCGATGTCGCCGAAGTCACCTTCGACAGCGAGGACACCAGCATGAAGATCGGCATTCTCACAAGCGGCGGCGACTGCCCGGGGCTCAACGCGGTCATCCGCGGAGTCGTGCTCAAGGGCACGACCACGTACGATCTCGAGTTCGTCGGCATCCGCGACGGCTGGCGCGGCGTGGTCGACGGGGATTTCTTCCCGCTCACGCGCCACGAGGTGAAGGGTCTGTCGAAGGTCGGCGGCACGATTCTCGGCACCTCGCGCACGAATCCGTACGAGGGTCCGCGCGGCGGCGCCGAGAACATCGCCAAGACCCTCTACGGCCACCGCATCGACGGCATCATCGCGATCGGAGGCGAGGGCACGCTCGCCGCCGCCAATCGCCTCGCCAACGACGGCATCAACGTGCTCGGCGTGCCGAAGACGATCGACAACGACCTGCGCGCCACCGACTACTCCTTCGGCTTCGACACCGCGGTCAACATCGCCACCGACGCGATGGACCGCCTGCGCACGACGGGCGACTCGCACCAGCGCTGCATGGTGGCCGAGGTGATGGGTCGCCACGTCGGCTGGATCGCGCTGCACGCCGGAATGGCGGCCGGCGCGCACGCCATCTGCATCCCCGAGGTGCCGATGTCGATCGACGCGATCACCGCGCTCGTGTCGAAGGCCCACGACCGCGGCCGTGCGCCGCTGGTCGTCGTCTCTGAGGGCTTCACCCTCACCGGCATGGACGAGGCGTATAGCGACAAGGGGCTCGACGCCTTCAACCGTCCGCGGCTGGGGGGCATCGGCGAGGTGCTCGCGCCCGAGATCGAGCGCATCACCGGCATCGAGACCCGCGCGACCGTGCTCGGCCACATCCAGCGCGGCGGATCGCCGTCGGCCTTCGACCGGGTGCTCGCAACGCGCCTCGGCCTGGCCGCCGCCGACGCGATCGTCGAGGGCGCGTGGGGTCAGATGGTGTCGCTCAAGGGCACCGACATCGTGCGCGTCTCGTTCGAAGAGGCGCTCGGCGAGCTCAACACCGTCCCGCTCTACCGCTACGACGAGGCCTCGGCGCTCTTCGGCTGACGCGCCCGCCCCCGTCAGGGCGCCTCAGCCACGCCGACTCCTCCGGGCCGCTGAAGGGCTTACCGATCGAGGCTCAGGGGTGCGCGGATGCTCCCGCTCACGCGCCGTCGGCGGCGCCGAGCACGTCGAGCAGCCAGGCCAGCTCGAACGCGCGCTCCCGCCACGCGTTGTAGCGGCCGCTGACGCCGCCGTGGCCGGCGACCATCTCGCACTTCAGCAGTGCGTCGACGCCGTGCTCGCGCAGGCGCGCGACCCATTTGGCGGGCTCGACGTACAGCACACGGGTGTCGTTGAGCGAGGTGACGGCGAGGATGCGCGGGTACGAGGCATCCGGTCGCACGTTCTCGTACGGCGTGTACGACTTCATGTAGCCGTAGACGATCGGGTCGTGCAGGGGGTCGCCCCACTCGTCCCACTCGATGACGGTGAGCGGCAGCGACGGGTCGAGGATCGTCGTGAGCGCATCGACGAACGGCACGTCGGCGACGATGCCGGCGAACAGCTCCGGCGCGAGGTTGGCCACCGCGCCCATCAACAGGCCCCCGGCCGAGCCGCCCTCGGCCACCAGCTGCGACGGCGTCGTGTACTCGGCCTCGACGAGGTGACGGGCGCAGTCCACGAAGTCGGTGAAGGTGTTGCGCTTGGCCAGGAGCTTGCCGTCCTCGTACCACCGGCGGCCCATCTCTCCGCCGCCGCGCACGTGCGCGACCGCGAAGATCACGCCGCGGTCGAGCTCGGACAGGCGCGGGACCGAGAACGCCGGCTCGATCGAGTGCTCGTACGAGCCGTACCCGTACAGGTGCAGCGGCCTCGGCGACTCGCCGGCGTCGCCGAACGACCGATTCCACACGAGCGAGATCGGCACCTGCGTGCCGTCCGCGGCGGTGGCCCACACGCGCGCCTGCGCGTAGTCCGAGGGCTCGTAGCCGCCCAGCACCGGCTGGCGCTTGCGCAGGTGCAGCTCACCGGTCGCGATCTCGTAGTCCAACACCGTGCCGGGCGTCACGAACGAGCCGTAGCCCAGGCGCAGCAGCGGCGGCGCCCACTCCGGGTTCCCGCCGGTGCCGACCGAGTACAGCGGCTCGTCGAAGCCGATCTCGCGCACGGCGTGGGTGGCGTAGTCCAGCAGCGCGATCCGTGCGATGCCGTCGCGGCGGTATGCGACCACGCCCCAGTCCCGGAACGTCGAGGCGCCGAGCAGGCGCTCCCCGGCACGGTGGGCAATGACCACCTCGCGAGGGCCCGACGGGTCGGATGCCGCGACCCGCACGAGCTCGAAGTCCAGGGCCCCGTCGTTGTGGAGCACGTACAGCACGTCCTGGCCGTCCACCACGGCGTGCTCGGAGTCGTACTCGACGCCTTCGACCCGCGGCCACACCACGCGCGGCTCGCTGCGGAGGTCGTCGGCATCCACGAGCCACTCCTCGCTGGTGATGGACGAGCCCAGCCCGATCACGAGGTAGCGGTCGCTGCGGGTGAAGCCGGCCCCGACCCAGTACCGCTCGTCGGGCTCGTGGAACAGCTTCGCGTCGGTCTCGACGGGCGTGCCGAGTTCGTGCAGCCACACCGTGTCGGGGCGCCACGCGTCGTCGACGGTCGTATAGACGATGAAGCGCCCGTCGGGCGAGAAGGTCGCCCCGGCGAACGTGCCCTCGATCACGTCGGGCAGCTGCTCTGCGGTCACGAGGTCGCGCACGCGGATCGTGTACCGCTCGTCGCCGGTGACGTCGACGCCGTAGAGCATCTTCGTGCCGTCGTTGGTGACCTCGAAGCTGCCGAGCGAGAAGAAGTCGTGGCCCTCGGCCTCGAGGTTTCCGTCGAGCAGCACCTGTTCGCCGGGCACCTCGGTGTCGGGCGAGAGCGAGGGCGGGGTCCAGTCGTCGGGCGAGGCGAGCGGGGCGCGGCACTGGATGCCGTACTGCTTGCCCTCGATCGTGCGGCCGTAGTACCACCACTGCCCACGGCGGGCCGGCACCGACAGGTCGGTTTCGAGCGTGCGACCCTTGATCTCGTCGAAGATGCGGTCGCGCAGCGCCTCGAGGTGGGCGGTGCGGGACTTCGTGTAGGCGTTCTCGGCCTCGAGGTGGGCGATGACCTCGGGATCGTCCTTCGCGCGGAGCCACTCGTACGGGTCCTCGACGTCGTCTCCGTGGAAGCTGCGGACGGTCGGACGGCGTTGCGCGACGGGGGCGAGGGGCGGTGCGGGCGGATCGTTGGCGGTCACGGTCCCACGCTAGCGGAGGCATCCGCCCGCGACGCGGGAACCTCCCTGCCTGTGGATCCGCTGACTGTCGTCCGGGACGGTGCCTCGATGACGCGCTTCGAGTTGAAATGGTGACACGCCGGTGAAAAGATTCTGTCGGGCCGGTTGCCGGTTAATGAACCCACGGTGAACTCTTCGTTCGTCACGCCGATCACGTCGGCACAGCACACCCCTTACCTGGAAAGCGAACGGTGGAGACCGCAGTCCTTCTTGTCGCGCTCGTCATCGGACTGGCGCTGTTCTTCGACTTCACGAACGGCTTTCACGACACCGCCAACGCCATGGCGACACCCATCGCGACGGGGGCGCTCAAGCCGAAGGTCGCCGTCATGCTGGCGGCCGGGCTGAACCTCGTCGGCGCGTTCCTGTCGACCGAGGTGTCGAAGACCATCTCGCACGGGATCATCCAGGAGGACTCGATCGCGGCGACCACGATGCTCCCGATCATCTTCGCGGGGCTCATCGGCGCGATCACCTGGAACATGCTCACGTGGCTGCTCGGCCTGCCCTCGAGCTCGTCCCACGCCCTGTTCGGCGGACTCATCGGCGCGACGATCGTCGGCGCCAGCGTCGCGGCGATCGACTTCGGCATGGTGCTGAGCAAAGTGGTGCTGCCGGCTCTCATCGCGCCGTTCACCGCCGGGCTGATCGCGTTCGCCGCGACGAAGCTCGCGTACGCCGTGACCCGCCGCTACGACAACAGGCCCGACGGACGCTCGGGCTTCCGGTACGGCCAGATCTTCACGTCGTCGCTGGTGGCTCTCGCACACGGCACGAACGACGCCCAGAAGACGATGGGCGTCATCACTCTCGCGCTGATCATGGCCGGATGGCAGGACCCCGCGAACGCCGACCCGCAGATGTGGGTCATCTTCGCGTGCGCCATCACGATCGCCCTGGGCACCTACATGGGCGGCTGGCGGATCATCCGCACGCTCGGCAGGGGGCTGACCGAGGTCAAGCCCGCGCAGGGCTTCTCGGCCGAGACGTCGACGGCCGCCACGATCCTCGCGTCCAGCGCCTTCGGCTTCGCGCTGTCGACCACCCAGGTCGCCTCCGGCTCGGTGATCGGCTCGGGGCTCGGGCGGCGCGGCTCGAGCGTCCGATGGCGCACCGTCGGCCGCATCGCGGTCGGATGGCTGCTCACCCTCCCTGCCGCCGGCGCCGTCGGCGCCCTCGCGGCCCTGATCATCGTGTGGCTGGGCGGCTGGGGAATCCTCATCGACGCCGTGCTCGCCGTGGCGATCATCGTGGCGGTGTTCGTGCGCTCGCGCCGCGACCACGTCGACGCGTCCAACGCGATCAGCGAGGTCGCCGACTCCGGCGCCGCCGTGAAGGTCAAGCGCAACCCGCCGCCCACGCGCCGGCAGCGGGCGGTCATGCGCGCGCAGGCGAAGCAGGCGGCGGATGCGGCGGCCCGCCGCGAGAAGAAGGGCACGAAGTGAACGTCACCATCGACTGGCTGGCCTTCGTGCAGGTGTTCGTCGTCGCGCTCGCGGGGGCCATCCTCGTGGTCGGGCTGTACGCGACCGGACTGCGACTTCTCGTGCGTGCGGGGCGGGTGCCCGTGGTCACCCCCGCCGAGTTCACCGACGCGATCACGGTGATCTCGGCGAAGGAGGCTCAGCGCGCGGCGAAGGCCGCGGCCAAGGCCGCGAAGAAGAGTCCGCTCAGCGACGGGCAGAAGCTGCTTGCGCGCGTCGGCGCGTACGTGTCGTTCGTGCTGTGCGGGCTCGCCGTGCTCGGCGGGCTGCTGCTGATCATCGTCCGCTAGAAGAGTGCGACGGCCCGTCGTCGCGCCGTAGCCTGGACGCATGACCTCTGTGCCCGCGGCATCCGTGCGCTTCGGCCAATACCCGCCCGCATGTCGCACGATCGTCCACGTCAGCGACACGCACCTGCTCGCGGGGAACCCGCCGCTCGGCGGCCGGTACGACACCGCTGCGAACCTCTCGCGCACCCTGCGGGAGGTCGAGGGCCTCGGCATCCGCCCCGACGCCATCGTGTTCACCGGCGACCTCACCGACCTCGGTGAGCCCGAGGCGTATCGCGCGCTCGCCGCAGCGGTCGAGCCGGTCGCGCAGCGCCTCGGCGCGCCGATCGTGTGGGTGGCCGGCAACCACGACGAGCGGCCGGCGCTGCGCCGCGACCTGCTCGGCCTCGAGCCGACCGAAGAGGCGGTCACGGGCGTGTGGGACCTCGGCGGGCTGCGCCTCGTCGCCCTCGACTCGAGCGTGCCCGGGTGGCACCACGGCGACCTCGACGACGGGCAGCTGACGTGGCTGCGCGAGGTGCTGGCCGAACCCGCGCCGCTGGGCACGATCCTCGCCCTGCACCACCCGCCGCTGCCGAGCCACATCCCGCTGTTCGACATCCTGGAGCTGCGCGACCAGGGGCGCCTGGCCGAGATCGTGGCCGGGTCGGATGTGCGCGCGATCCTCGCCGGGCACCTGCACTACTCGACGAGCGGCACGTTCGCGGGGGTGCCGGTGAGCGTCGCGGCCGCCACCTGCTACACGATGAACCTCGCGCGCCCCGCCGTCGCGGTGAACGGCATGGACGCCGGTCAGTCGTTCCACCTCGTGCACGTGTACGACGACACGATCACCCACTCCGTGGTGCCGGTGGTCGACGCGCCCACGGGCGACTTCTTCTCAGCGGAGTGGGTCGAGCGGATGTCGCCGCTCACGCCCGAGGAGCGCCTCGAGGCCTTCTCGCGAAAACGCTGAGGCGCGCCGCAGCCACGCCACAACCGCGCCGACCGGCATCGCCGCTGAGTACAGCCGGAACCGCGGCTTATACGCGTGGGATAGCGGGCCGCCGTCCCGCGCCCGAGTAGCGTGGGGGGCATCCCAATGCTGTGAACGACCCACGAGGAACCCCACGATGTCACTGGACGAGGCGACCCGCACCCGCACCGAGACCGACTCCCTGGGGTCGCTGCAGATCCCGAACGACGCGTATTGGGGCATCCACACCGCGCGTGCGCTGGAGAACTTCGCGATCTCGCACCGGCCCATCTCGGTGTACCGCGACCTGGTGAACGCGCTCGCGATGGTCAAGCAGGCCTCGGCGCGCGCGAACCGCGACATCGGCGTGCTCGACCCCGACAAGGCCGATCTGATCGATCGCGCGGCGCAGCTCGTGATCGAGGGGCGGTTCCACGACCAGTTCGTCGTCGGCGTCATCCAGGGCGGCGCAGGCACCTCGACGAACATGAACGCGAACGAGGTGATCACCAACATCGCGCTGGAGCTGGCCGGTCGCGAGAAGGGCGACTACGCGTTCCTGTCGCCGATCGACGACACCAACCGCAGCCAGTCGACCAACGACGTCTATCCGACGGCGATCAAGGTCGGCCTGGGGCTGGACCTGCTGACGCTGCTGGAGGAGCTCGATCTGCTGCGGCAGGCGTTCCTCGCGAAGTCGGTCGAGTTCCACGACGTGCTCAAGGTCGGCCGCACGCAGCTGCAGGATGCCGTGCCGATGACGCTCGGCCAGGAGTTCCACGGGTTCGCCACGACCCTCGGCGAGGACTACAGCAGGCTGAAGGAGAACGCCTACCTGCTGTGCGAGATCAACATGGGCGCGACCGCGATCGGCACGGGCATCACGACACACCCCGGCTACGCGCCGGCGGTGCTGCGCCACCTGCGCGAGATCTCGGGGCTCGACCTCGAGACGGCGACCGACCTCGTCGAGTCCACGAGCGACACCGGCGCGTTCATGTCGTTCTCGGCGTCGCTCAAGCGCAACGCGATCAAGCTGTCGAAGATCTGCAACGACCTGCGCCTGCTGTCGTCCGGCCCGCAGGCCGGGCTCGGCGAGATCAACCTGCCGCCGCGGCAGGCGGGCTCGAGCATCATGCCGGGCAAGGTCAACCCGGTCATCCCCGAGGTGGTCAATCAGGTCGCCTTCGCCGTCGCCGGCGCCGACCTGACCGTGACGATGGCCGTGGAGGGCGGGCAGCTGCAGCTCAACGCCTTCGAGCCTGTGATCGCCCACTCGATCTTCCAGTCGATCACGTGGATGCGCCGTGGCATGCACACGCTGCGGGTCAACTGCGTCGAGGGGATCACCGCGAACCACGAGCGTCTCGGGGCGATGGTGGGGGCATCGGTCGGCGTCGTCACGGCGCTGACGCCCTTCATCGGCTACGCGGCCGCCGCGGCGCTGGCCAAGACCGCACTGCTCACCGGACGCAACGTCGCCGACCTCGTGGTCGAGGCGGGCCTGATGTCGCGCGAAGACGTCGCCAAGCAGCTCTCGCCGGCACGCCTGTCGGGGCTCGAGGCGATCACGGCGGCGATCCCCGTCATGACGGGAACGGGAGCGCAAGACCTCCCCGCCGACCTCGACGTCGTGTGACGGGGTGAAATTGCCGTGAAGCGGCCGGTGCCGATAGCGTTCGAACACCACTGAGCTGAAAGAGGCAGCCATGTCCGACCCGCAGAATCCCGCCGACGCGCAGCCCCCGGCCTCGCCGCCGCAGGCCACACCGCCTGCGTACGAGCCGCCCGCCGCCCAGCCTGCCACCCCCGCGTACGAGCCGCCCGCCGCGGCTCCCGCCCCGCCGGCTCCCGCCTACGCGGCCGCGCCGCAGGACGGCGCCCCGACCTCGCCTCCGCCGTACGCGGCCGCGCCGCCGGCGCCTGTCGGCCCCCCGGCGAACGCGCCCGTCCCGGGCCGCACGCTCGGCATCGTCGCGTTCGTCCTGTCGATCGTGCTGAGCGGGCTCGCGATCGTCCCGCTGATCCTCGGCATCGTCGCACTCGTCCAGAGCCGCAAGGCCGGCGCCAAGAACGGCTGGGCGATCGCCGCGATCATCATCAGCGCGCTCGCGATCGTCGTGGCGATCGTCGTGCTGATCATCCTGTTCGCGGTGGTCATCCCGGCGGCCACGACCGAGTTCCTGCGGCTGTGCGGCGAATACGGCAACGGCGTGCACGACATCGGCGGCACGACCGTCACCCTCTCGGGCTGCCCCTGATCGCGGCATCCGTCATGGATCGAGCGGGCTCGCGAAAGCGGGCCCGCTCGATCTGTCAGTCCATGATGCGGCAGTGCGTCGTGAGCTCGCCGATGCCGTCGATGCCGACCGTGACCGTGGAGCGGTCGCGCAGGAAGATCTGCGGGTCGCGCGAGTAGCCTGCGCCGCCGGGACTGCCGGTCGAGATGAGCGTGCCGGGCAGCAGGGTGGACGAGCGCGACAGATGCGAGACGAGTGTCGCGACAGGACGCACCATCTGCGCGGTCGTGGCGTCCTGCATGGTGTGACCGTCGACCATCGTCCAGATGTGCAGGCTCTGCGGGTCGGGGATCTCGTCGGCGGTGACCACGAACGGGCCGGTCGGGGTGAACCCGTCGAAGGACTTGCACCGCGACCACTGCGCCTCGGAGTACTGGATGTCGCGTGCGGTGATGTCGTTGACGACGGTGTAGCCCCACACGTGCGAGAGAGCCTCCTCAGGTGAGACATCCTTCGCCGGGCGTCCGATGATGACGCCGAGCTCGGCCTCCCAGTCGATCGACTCGCTGAGCGATCGCGGCCAGGTCGTGGTGCCCTCGTGACCGGCCAGCGAGTTCGGCCACAGCACGAACACCGTCGGGGTCGAGTCGGTCTTGAGCCCGAGCTCGCCCGAGTGCGCGGCGTAGTTGAGGCCGATGGCGAGGATCACCGGCGGGGTGAGCAGCGCCGACGCGAACGAGAGATCGGCGAGCGGATGCCTCGGCCCGCCCGTCGCGGACGCCGCGCGCACCCGATCGAGCAGTTCGTCGCCGCCCGCGATGAGCTCCTCGAGGTAGCGGGGCGCATCGTCGAAGAGGTCTTCGACGATGATGGCGGCGCCGTCGTCGATGACGGCCAGCCGCGCGGAGCCGGTCTCGGGCCGGTGGACGTGGGCGAAGCGCATCGTTCCAGCCTACGCGGGGGCCATCGCACCGGGACGGCCGGATGCGCGTCATCGTCCTGTTGTGCGGGACCCGTTCCACCGGGGCTTTAGGCTGTGCGCATGTCGACCAGCCCTCGCCCGTCGCTGACACCGCCTGATTTCCCGTCGCCGCTCGCGCAGCCCCATGTGGCGCTCGGGGCGGCGATCCCCGCCGCCGTCGCGGCGCCCGTCGCGGTGCCGATCACCGCCGCACGCAAGGGACGCAACGCCCCGATCTGGATCTCGGGCGTCCTGGTGCTCGTGCTCATCGGCCTGGTCGCGTACTTCTTGAACGCGATCGGCCCCGCGGCGTCGATCATCGGCATGGTCCTTGCGCTCGTGCCGCTCGTGGGGGTGTTCTTCGCCGTCCGCCTCGTCGACCGCTGGGAGCCTGAGCCGGTCGGCCTCGTGGTGTTCGCGATCGCGTGGGGTGCGATCGCGGCGGTCGCGATCGCGCTCGGCGTGGACCTCGCGCTGTCGACCGTGCTCGGCGCGATCGACTCGGCGGCCGCCGAGGCGTTCACCGCGGTGATCCAAGCGCCGGTCGTCGAAGAGATCGGCAAGGGCCTCGGCGTCCTCATCATCTTCGCGAGCGCTCGGCGCGCGTTCGACGGGCCGGTCGACGGGGTCGTCTACGGCGCTCTCGTCGGGGCGGGGTTCGCCTTCACCGAGAACATCCAGTACTTCGCAGTCAGCCTCATCGAGGGAGGCGTGCTGGACGTTTCGACGACGTTCTTTCTGCGCGGCATCCTGTCGCCCTTCGCCCACGTGATGTTCACGAGCGTGACCGGCTTCGCGCTCGGCTTCGCCGCGCGCCTCGGGTACTCGACCGCACGCGCGATCGGACTGTGGCTTGTCGGCCTGGCGGGCGCGATCGTGCTGCACGGGTTCTGGAACGGCTCGGCGGTCTTCTTCGATTTCTTCGCGCTGTACTTCACGGCGCAGGTGCCGCTGTTCGTGCTGTTCATCGTGGGCATCATCGCCCTGCGCCGCGAGGAGGCGCGGCTCACGCGCTCGCGTCTGGGGGAGTACGCCGCCGCAGGATGGTTCACCGTGCAGGAGGTCGACATGCTCGCGACCGGCCGGGGGCGCAAGCAGGCGCTCGAGTGGGCGGCGACGCTGCGCGGCGACCGGCGGCCCATCATGCGCGGCTTCATCGCCGATGCGACGGCGCTCGCCGCCGCCCGCCAGCGCGCGATCAGCGGCCGCGACCCGAACGCCGCCGAAGACGAGCGTGCGCTGCTCGAACGGACAGTGGCCGCCCGTGCCGCGCTGTTCGCGATGTGAACGGCAGCGCGGCCGTTCAAGACTCAGCGCTCGGAGCCGCGGCGATGCCTGCGTGTCTTCCGAGCGCTGAGTTGATCTGACTTCAGAGTGCCCAACGGCGCCAGCCGCTGTCAACCCGTCTCCCACTCATAGGAGGATTGCGGGCGGGCCGGCCTCGTGCGGCCCCCGCGTTGACCCGCGCACGCCACTCGGGTTGGATGGAACCATGACAGACGACCGCACCAAGCCTGACATCGATGCTCCAGAGGGCCCTGCGCCCGAAGAGCTCGTGGTCCGCGACATCATCGTCGGAGAGGGCGCCGAGGCAGGGCCCGGTGACACCGTCACCGTTCACTACGTGGGCGTCGAGTACGACACCGGCGAGGAGTTCGACTCGTCGTGGAACCGCGGCGAGAGCATCCAGTTTCCGCTCCGCGGCCTCATCCAGGGCTGGCAGGACGGCATCCCGGGCATGAAGGCCGGCGGCCGCCGCGAGCTCGTCATCCCGCCGCACCTGGCCTACGGCCCCGCCGGCGGGCACTTCCTCGGCGGCAAGACGCTCATCTTCGTGATCGACCTCGTCGACGTCGGCTGACGCGACGCTCCTCAGAAGGGGTGACGGATGCCGCGGCATCCGTCACCCCTTCTGTTGCGCGGTTGCCGGAATCCCCTGCGGGCGAGCCGATGACGATCGAGCCTGAGGTCTCGATGAAGTCGCGGTTTCCGTGAGGCGCCGTCGCCTTTTCTGCATTCACAGGAATAGATCTGCCCCGCCTGGTCGTTGAGGCAAGAGAGCTTGTCGCACGAGCGACGACCGTTTCGAAGGAGCACTCTATGACCGACACCACGATCGACGTTCCCGGGTACAAGGCCGGCACCTGGGTGCTGGACCCCTCGCACAGCGAGGTCTCGTTCAGCGTCCGCCACATGATGATCTCGAAGGTGCGCGGCGGCTTCGGCCTCAAGAGCGCCACGATCATCGCACCCGAGAACCCGCTCGAGGCGAAGGTCGAGGCATCCGTCGACGTCACCTCGATCGACACCAACGACGAGGGCCGCGACAACCACCTGCGCTCGGCGGACTTCTTCGACGTCGAGACCTACCCGACGCTCGACTTCGTCTCGAAGGGCGTGCGCGTCGAGGGTGGGGACTTCCTCGTCGACGGTGACCTCACCATCAAGGGCATCACCAAGCCCGCCACGTTCGAGGTCGAGTTCGGCGGCTTCGGCACCGACCCGTGGGGCAACTACAAGGCGGGCGCGACGGCGAAGACCGTCATCGACCGCGAGGACTTCGGCCTCACCTGGAACGCCGCGCTCGAGACCGGCGGCGTGCTGGTCGGCAAGGACGTCACGATCACGCTCGACCTGCAGGGCGCGCTCCAGCAGGACTGATCGCGCGACACGACAAGAGCGGATGCCTCGGCCACCCGATCACGGGGGCCGAGGCATCCGCTCTTCGCCGCTTCAGCCGCGCTGCCGCCGCAGGCGATTCTGCGCGAGCAGGATCCCGAGGAACACCACGAGCGCGCCGACCGGCTCGTTCCACGTGAGGTGCTCACCGAGGATCAGGATGCCCAGCGCGACGCCCACGACGGGCGTGAGGTAGGTGATGGTCGAGGCCCGCGTCGGACCCCACGCGCGCACGACGTTCTGGTTCCAGATGTACGCGACGCCGGTGCCGAGGCAGCCCAGGAGCACGACCGACGCCACGATCCACGGGTCGAGCTCGACCGGAGTGAGGATCAGCGCGGGCGAGGCGACCAGCATGATCGCCGCCGCGATGCCGATGTTGAGGAACGAGAACATCACCGCGCTCATGCCGGTGTCGGACACGAACCGCCGCATGTAGGCGAGGCTGAAGCCGTAGCAGGCGGTCGCGCCGAGGATCGCGAACTGTGCGACCAGGCTCTGCGACAGGTCGAGGCCCTGCCACGGCGCGATGATCACGACGACCCCGACGATGCCGAGCGCGATGCCCGCGATCTGGCCGAGCCCGAGCTTCTCGACGCGGAGCACGAGCGCGGCCATGATGGCGGTCATGATCGGGGTGGTGGCGTTGTAGATGCTGGCCAGGCCGCTGGTGACGTACTGCTGCGCCCACGAGAACAGCAGGAACGGCACGACGCAGAAGGTCACTGCGAGCACCGTCATATGACCCCACACGCGCAGGCTGCGGGGGAGGGCCTCGCGGCGGATCGCGACGAACAGACCGAGCGCGAGCGCGCCGAGCACGAGCCGGGACCACACCACCTGCGCCGGCGCCAGACCGGTCAGCGCCACCTTCATGAAGAGGAAGCTCGACCCCCACACGACGCCCGCGAGCGTGAACTGCACGGCGATCGCGGTGTTCGAGGCGACGCGCGGCGCGGGCGCGGGGAGTGCGACACGCGGGGTGGAGGGGGCTTCAGGCACCCGCCGACTCTAGTCGCGGCATCCGACGCTCTCGCCCGTCGGGGAGTACGACGGCCGAAATCCGCCGAACGTCGGCCGTGCGGCTACGGCCGGATCACGGCACCGGGTGCTGCGCGTCGTACTCGCGGAAGCGCGGGCTGCGGCGCACGAGCAGGCCCACGAGCCCCACGATCACGAAGCCGCCCAGAAGCGGCGGGAACCACAGCGTCGTGATCGACGCGAGCGCGCCCGCGTAGAGCGCGCCGATGCGCGGGCCTCCGGCGACGACGACGGTGAAGATGCCCTGCAGGCGCCCGCGCACCGAGTCGTGCACGGCGGCCTGCATCATGGTCGACCGGTAGATGGCGCTCACGTTGTCGGCGGCGCCCGAGATCGCGAGCGCGGCGCACGCGAGCACGATGAGGGTGACGTTCGGATGCCCCGCATCGACGACTCCCGGCGCGAACCAGCCGAGCGCGGCGGCGCCGAGCACGAGCCCGAACAGCACGATCGCCGCGCCGTAGACCTGGATCGAGCGCTCGATGCCGACGCCCTGGCGCCGGACGCGCCCGATCGGGCCCGAGAACAGGCTCGACACGAACGCGCCCGCGGCGACCGCCGCCGTCAGTACGCCGGTCGTCACCGGTCCGCCGCCGAGGAGCACCGCGCCGATCGCGGGGAACAGCGCCAGCGGATTGCCGAACGTCATCGCGATGATGTCGAGGATGTACTGCAGCCGGATGTTGCTCGCCCCGCGCAGGAACCGCCAGCCGTCTTTGAGCGACTCGAGGCCGGGTCTGACGATCTCGCCCTCGGGCCGGATGCTCGGCAGCGTCCAGAGCCCCAGGAACAGCGACAGCATCAGCACGACGTCGATCGTGTAGGTCCATGCGTAGCCGGCGACCGCGACGAGCACGCCCGCCAGAGCGGGGCCGGCCATCACCATGATGCCGACGGTGATGCCCTGCAGCGCGGCGGCCGCCGGCAGCAGCTCGCGCGACAGCAGCCGCGGAGTGATGGCCTGCCGCGTGGCCATCACGATCGAGTTCGCCGCCGAGTTGACGACGCTGAGCACGTACAGCCACGCCACGGTCTCGAGCTGCCCCCACGCGAGGACGGCGAGCAGCAGCGTCGAGGCGAAGGTGACCGATGCCGAGATCAGCGCGACCTTGCGCCGATCGAACGCGTCCGCCAGCATGCCGCCGTACAGGCCCGCGATGACCATCGGCACCAGGCCCGTCACGGCGACCATCGAGACGGCGAACGTGTCGTGCGTCAGCTCGTAGACGTGCAGCATGACCGCGACGATCGTGAGCTGGCCGCCGAGGCCGGAGAGCGTCGAGCCCACCCACAGCCGCGCGAACGCGGGACTCGTGGTGAGCGGGCGCAGGTCGATGAAATGGTCGCGGCGCAGGCGCGGCATGCGCCGCGCGCGGCTCACTCGTCCACCTCGACGCGCTTGACGCGCGAGCCGTGGCCCGAAATGATCGCGACGTCGCGCGGGGCGACCCCGAAGTGGGCGGCGAGCGCCCGCACGACGCCCTGGTTGGCCGCGCCGTCGACGGCGCGCTCGCGCACGTACACGGTGAGACCGTCGGCTGATGATTCGACCAGCGGCCCCTTCGAGCTGCCGGGCTTGACCCGCACGGTGTATCTCACCCGACCGAGGCTACCGCCGGGGGAGGGTGGGGCGGCCGGGGCCGGGCCCGCCCACTGGGAGTCCCGGCCCGCGTGATTCCGTCGTCGCCTGGGACGCTGGTAGACTCTTCAGGTTGCCGTTAGATCGGCCGCGGAGAAAGAGAGCTCACGCATCAGGCGTCGGGCACCGCGCAACGACGAGAAAGGGGATCACCTATGGCACTGGATGCAGACGTCAAGAAGGCGATCATCGAAGAGTACGCGACGCACCCCGGTGACACCGGATCCCCCGAGGTGCAGGTCGCAATGCTGACGCAGCGCATCAAGGACCTCACCGAGCACCTCAAGGAGCACAAGCACGACCACCACTCGCGTCGTGGGCTGTTCCTGCTCGTCGGTCAGCGCCGTCGTCTGCTCGGCTACCTCCAGGACATCGACATCGAGCGTTACCGCAAGCTGATCGAGCGTCTCGGACTGCGTCGATAACGACCAGCGTTCAATCGCGCGAAACATTCTTGAGAAGGCCTCCCCACGGTGTGGGGAGGCCTTCGTCGTTCCCGCGGCCGGTCAGGCGGATGATCTCGACACCACGGCCTCGCCACCACTCGATCCGGCCGCCTCGGCCCGCGCCGCCACGAGGTCGGCGTGCCAGCGCTCGGCGACGTCGGGGTGGGCGCGCAGACGCGACTTGAGGGCGTTCTGGCCGTAGAGCGCGTGGATGGGGTTCGTGGGATCCTTCGTGACGCCGCGCGCCTCGGCGGCGAGTTCGGCGGGAAGCTCGATGAGCGGCAGGCGCTTGTCGAGGGCGGGGTTGAAGAAGAACGGCACCGAGATGCGGTCGTCGGGGTAGCGCGGCGAGATGACGCGGTGGTTCGTCGCGATGAGGTAGCCCTGCGTCGCGTACTCGAGCAGTTCGCCGATGTTGACGACGAAGGCGCCCGGCACGGGCGGGGCATCCACCCACCGGCCGTCGCGCTGCACCTGCAGTCCGCCCTTGCCGGGCTCGATCCACAGCAGCGTCAGCACGCCCGAGTCCTTGTGGGCGCCTACACCCTGCTGCGGTGTCGGGTCGTCCTTGCCGGGGTAGCGCACGATCTTGATGAGCGTCGAGGGCTCACCGAAGTGCTCGTCGAAGTAGTTCTCGGGCGCACCGAGCGACAACGCCCACGCGCGCAGCAGCTTGCGGGCGACGCCCGAGAGGTGGTCGTGCCACTCCGACACGACCTCGCGCAGCTCGGGCTGGGCCTCGGGCCACAGGTTCGGGCCGATCAGGCGCGCGAAGTCCGGGGCATCCGGATCATCGACAGCCTCGCGCTCGGGCCCGATGTCGATCTGCTCGCGCCAGTCGACCTTGCCCTGCGTGCGCTCGCCGCCCACCCGCGTGTACCCGCGGAAGTGCGGGCTGTTGACGTTCTCGATCGCGAGCTTGTCGGCCTCGGGGAGGGCGAAGAAGTCGCGCGCCGCGCCGTGCAGGCGCGCCTCGAGCTCGGCGGTGACGCCCGTGCCGGTGAGGTAGAAGAAGCCGACGTCGTGGGTCGCGGCGCGCAGGTCGTCACGGAAGCGCGCGGCGGCCTCGCGGCCCTCGTCGAGCTGCGAGAGATCGAGGATCGGAAGGTTGAGGTCGCTCATGGGGCGAGGGTAGGCGGATGCCGCGGCATCCGTCATCTTTGTTGCTCCCCGTTACCCGGCACACGATTTGAGGACGCGGGCGCGCCCAGGTAGCCTGTGGGGAGGTGAGGTTCGCCTTACCTTAGCTCGCCTCAGCCGAGGCTTCCTTCGCAGAAATCCCGCCAGTGCTCGCAACCTTCCTCATCGGCCTTCGTGAGGGCCTCGAAGCCGCGCTCGTCGTCGGCATCCTCGTGGCCTATCTCTCGCGCATCGGCCGCCGCGACGTGCTGCCGCGGCTGTGGGTCGGCGTCGGCCTTGCGGCCGCGCTGGCGATCGCGATCGGCGCGGTGCTCACGTTCGGCGCATACACGCTCACGTTCCAGGCACAGGAGCTGATCGGCGGCACGCTGTCGCTCGTCGCCGTCGCGATGGTGACGTGGATGATCTTCTGGATGCAGCGCACCGCGCGCACGCTCAAGGCCACGCTCGAGCACGACCTCGCCCGCGCGCTGGCGCGGGGAGGGCTGTGGGCCGTCGTCGTCATCGGGTTCGTCTCGGTGGCGCGCGAGGGCATCGAGACGACGCTGCTGCTGTGGTCGATGGTGCAGTCCTTCGGCGACGCCCCTTCGGCGCTGCTGGGCGCGCTCCTCGGAATCATGGCGGCGATCGTGCTCGGGTGGCTGCTCGCCCGCGGCATGCTGCGGCTGAACCTGCGGGTGTTCTTCGCGTGGACGGGAGCCTTCCTCATCATCGTCGCGGCGGGCGTGCTCGCCTACGCGTTCCACGACCTGCAGGAGGCCGCCGCCCTCCCGGGGCCGTTCACGGCGGCAGCGCCGCTCGATCCGGTGACCGGCGCCGTCGCGGTGGGCTGGGCCGCCTTCCCGTTCGGGTGGGCGTTCGACGTGAGCGCGTCGGTGCCCCCGGGCGGACCGCTCGCGGCAGTGCTGCAGGCGACGGTCGGCTTCATGCCGCAGATGTCGTGGCTCCAAGTCGTCGCGTGGAGCGTCTACGTCGTCGTGGTCGGCGCGTTCTTCGTGCGCGGGCAGCTCGCAGGCGGGCCGCGCGCATCGGCCATCCCTCAGGAATCCTCCGCGCCGGCGTCCGCCGACGCGATCCCACAGCAAGGAGCATCGTGAACGCATACCGCGCCCTGGGCGCTCTCGCCGCGGCATCCGTGGCCGCACTGGCACTTTCGGGCTGCGTCGCAAAGAGCGACGTCGCAGCCTCGGACTCGCTCACCGTCACCTCGACCGACGGGGCGTGCGACGTGTCGGCGGCGACCGCCACCAGCGGCACCCTCGCGTTCGAGGTCAAGAACGAGGGCGCACAGGTCACCGAGTTCTACCTGCTCGCCTCCGACGGGCTGCGGATCGTCGGCGAGGTCGAGAACATCGCGCCCGGGGCCTCCCGCACTCTCACCGTCGTCGCGCAGCCCGGCGACTACTTCACGCTGTGCAAGCCGGGCATGATCGGCGAGGGCGTCGGCCGGACGGCCTTCGCGGTCACCGGCGAGGCCGTCGCGATCGACGGCGAGGACGCCGAGCAGAAGCAGCAGGCCGTCAACCTGTACGCCGCGTTCGTGAAGGACCAGGTGGAGCAGCTCGTTCCCGCCGCCGACGAGTTCGTCGCGGCGTACGAGTCCGGCCAGGACGAGGCCGCGCGCGAGCAGTTCCCGCAGGTGCGCGCCTACTACGAGCGCATCGAGCCGGTCGCCGAGTCGCTCGGCGACCTCGACCCGCGCATCGACTACCGCGAGGTCGACGCGGTCGCCGAGGGCCTGGACTGGACCGGCTTCCACCGCATCGAGAAAGACCTCTGGGCGCCCGCGCAGGACGCGCTGAACGCCGACGGCGAGACCCCCGCATGGCAGGACTGGGCGCCGTCGACACCCGCCGAGCGGGCCGCGTTCGGAGACCAGCTCGTGTCGGACATCGCCGAGCTGAACGACTACGTGCACTCGGACGAGTTCCAGACCGCGCTCGAGGAGCAGGGCATCGCCGGCATCTCGAACGGAGCGATCGGCCTGCTCGACGAGGTCGCCACCGGCAAGATCACCGGTGAGGAGGACTGGTGGTCAGGCACCGACCTGTGGGACTTCCAGGCCAACGTCGAGGGCTCCAAGAACGCGTTCGAGATCGTGCGCGACTTCGCGTCCTCGACCGGCGACGACGGCGCGGCGCTCGTGGACGAGATCGACGCCGGCTACGCCGACCTCGAGGCGGCGCTGTCGGAGTTCGGCTCGCTGTCGTCGGGCTTCGTGAACTACTCGCAGCTCACCGACGCCGACAAGCGTGAACTGACCGACCTCATCAACGCCCTCGCCGAGCCGCTCTCGCAGCTGACTTCGACCATTCTGGAGTAATGACGCACACCCCGCACGATCCGCACGCAGGCTCCGCGGCTGAGGCACCCGGCCTCAGCCGCCGGGGCCTGCTCGGCCTCGCCATCGGCGCGGGCGCAGCGGGCCTCGCGGTGGGTGCGGGTGCGGGCGCGGCTTCCGGAGTCGCGATCGGGCGGGCGCAGGCGACGGATGCCACGGCAGCCGTCTACGACTTCTTCGGCGCCCACCAGGCGGGGATCACCACCCCCGTGCAGGATCACCTGCACTTCGCCGCGTTCGACATGATGGCCCGCACCGACCGCGACGACCTCGTCTCGCTCCTGCAGGACTGGTCGTACGCGGCGTCGCGCATCACGCAGGGCCTCGACGTGAGCGCGACGGGCGCCGTCGGCGGCGCGCCCGAGGCGCCGCCCGACGACACGGGCGAGGCGCTGGGGCTCGCCGCGAGCGGCCTCACCATCACGTTCGGGTTCGGTCCGACGCTGTTCGAGTCGGACGGCGTCGACCGCTACGGCATCGCCGCGCGCCGCCCCGCGGGCCTGAAGCGCCTGCCCGCGTTTCTCGGCGACGCCCTGGACCCTGCGGCATCCGGCGGCGATCTGTTCATCCAGGCGTGCGCCGACGACCCGCAGGTCGCCGTGCACGCGATCCGCAATCTCAGCCGCATCGCGTTCGGCCGCGCGCGCATCCGCTGGTCGCAGCTCGGCTTCGGGCGCACGTCCCGCACGACCGCGGCGCAGTCGACCCCGCGGAACCTGTTCGGCTTCAAGGACGGCACGGCGAACATCCTCGCCACCGACACCGCGGCGCTCGACGAGCACGTGTGGGTCGTGGCATCCGACGAGCCTGCCTGGATGGCGGGCGGCTCGTACCTGGTCGCCCGCAAGATCGCGATGCTCATCGAGACGTGGGACCGCGTGCGCCTTTCGGAGCAGAACGCCATCGTCGGCCGCGACAAGGGCGCGGGGGCGCCGCTGTCGGGCGGCGACGAGTTCACCGAGCCGGACTTCGATGCGACGGATGCGGCGGGTCGGCCCCTCATCCCCGTGACGAGCCACGTGCACCTGGCCCACCCCGAGCGCAACGACGGCACCCGGATGCTCCGGCGCGGCTACAACTTCGTCGACGGCAACAACGAGCTCGGCAGGCTGGACGCGGGCCTGTTCTTCCTGTCGTACCAGCGCTCGCCCGACCAGTTCGTCCGGGTGCAGCGGGCGCTGTCGACCGACGCGATGAACGAGTACATCCGGCACGTCGGCTCGGGAGTGTGGGCGGTCCCGCCCGGAGCGCAGCCGGGGTCGTTCGTGGGGGCGACGCTGTTCGCGTGAACCCCGCGATGACAGGCGGGGGCGGCGGCATCCGTCATCGCCCATTGCGCTGGCCGCCCGCGACACGCTAAACGTGTCTCATGGGGGCCGTCTCGCGCGCTGTGCTCGTCACCGGATGCTCGACGGGGATCGGACGCGAGATCGCGTCGACCCTCGCCGCGCGTGGCATGACCGTCTACGCCACGGCCCGCCGGCTCGCGTCGATCGCCGACCTGGAGCAGAGCGGATGCCGTCTGCTGCAGCTCGACGTGACAGACGAGGCATCCGCCACCGCCGCGGTCGAGACGGTGGCGGCCGAGCAGGGCGCGGTGGGCGTGCTCGTGAACAACGCGGGCATTCAGGAGCTCGGGGCCGTCGAGACCGTGCCGCTCGAGCGCATGCGAGCGCTCTTCGAGACCAACCTGTTCGGCTCGATCCGCATGACGCAGCTCGTGCTTCCCGGCATGCGCGCCCAGCGGTGGGGGAGGATCGTGAACGTCGGTTCGATGAACGGCCGGTGGGCGATGCCCGGCTTCGCGATCTACGCGGCCTCGAAGCACGCGCTCGAGGCGATCACCGATGCCGTCCGGTACGAGCAGCGCCCGTTCGGCATCGGCATCTCGCTCATGCAGCCCGGGATGGTGCGCACGAAGCTCGGCCATGCGGCGGCCGCCAAACGCGACGCGTCCGAGGCAGACCCGGTCTGGGCCGACTACAACCAGCGCATCGCCGATGTCACCCTCACGTGGGAGGACGGCCCGATGGGCCGCCTCGCCTGCTCGCCGCAGGAGGTCGCGAACGCGGTGCGCCGCGCCATCGAGGCCGGCCGCCCGCGCACGCGCTATCGTGTCGCGGCATCCGCGGGGCTCACGCTGGGGCTGCGCAAGGTGCTGCCCGATCGCGCGTTCGACGCGTTCCTGCGCACGCAGTTCCCCTCGCCCCGGCCGCCGCGATAGCGCCGTTCGGCAGCTCAGCCGTTCTGCCGTGGATCGGCCCGCCGCGGCGCGGGCGGGTTTTCGCGCGGCCGCCGCGATCCGGTCGGGTCGCTGCGATACCCCTCGCGGCGCGCGAGGCTGCGATCGGCGAACAGCCACGACGGCCGGGGCTCGACCAGCGGGCGCAAGAGCCACCGCACCGGCCTGGTCGCGAGCCCGAGCGCGATCAGCACTGAGGCGACGATCACCGCCGGCAGCCAGATCCAGGTCGGCTCGGCATCTCGCAGGACGCCGGACTCGCGGAACGGGTACAGCACGAAAGAGTGCAGCAGATAGACGTACATCGTGTACTGGCCGAAGTGCGTCCACCACCGGTTGCGGCGCGGCACGAGCACGAAGAATGCGGTCGCCAGCACGATCGCCACCGCCATCAGCGCCAGGCGCACCCCGCCCGCCCACCACTCGGTGCCGCCGAGGTCGGAGTAGTTGTCGTCGTAGAACAGCCACGACCCGAGGTGCATCTCGCGCCCTTCGTCGACGAAGAACCACGCGGCCCATCCGGCGGCGGCCAACGCGCCGAGCGCGGCTGCGAACACCCACCACGGCCGCCGGTCGAGCAGGCGCAGGCGCGCCACGACATCGTGCTCGCGCAGCCACCAGCCGAGCGTGAAGAACGGCAGCAGCCCCAGCGTGCGCGCCAGCGAGAACGTCGAGTCGAGGTTCGGCAGGTAGCCGGCGCCGATCGAGACGACGACCGTCCACACCAGCGGCCAGCGCAGCAGCGCGAGGTAGGGCAGCACGAGCCGGAAGATCCCGAGGGCGAGCAGGAACCACAGCGTCCACGACGGCTCGGTGGGGTTGGGGTCGGCCTGGCCCTCGACGAGCCACTTCGTCAGGGTCCACAGCGTCTCGAAGATCACGTACGGCACGATGATGTCGGTGATCACGCGCCCCATCTGGCGGCGCGTCGGCGACTCCGACCGTGAGAAGTACCCCGAGATGATCGCGAACGCCGGCATATGGAACGCGTACACCACGACGTACAGCGCCCGAGCGAGGTCTGAGTCGTACGTGAGGCGTTGCGTCGCGTGCCCGAGCACGACCAACACGATGCACGCGAACCGCGCGTTGTCCCAGAACGGCACGCGCCGCTTCGAGCGGGGCAGGGCCGTCGAACCGGTCGCGAGAGCACCGGGAGGGACGGATGCCGCGGCCGCCGCCGCGCTCGATGGATCGGTCATTGCGGGTTCCACGTTACCGACGGGCCACGGCCTGCGCCCCGCTCACGGCCGAGCCGAACGTGCGCATCCGGGCCGCATGGCGAGAGATCGGCCGTGGTGCTTCACGGTGCGGGCAACGGTCAGGAAGAGGATTCCGGCGAGTGCGAGAGCTCAGTCCGGGCTCGTTCGAGGTCCGTCAGACTCTGCTCCTGCTCGGCCCGGACCGTCGGAGGAAGTCGATCGGACGCCAGGATCTGCCCGGTCACGACGGCGGCAGCGTCAACCCGATCGCCCACGAACGCCAGGTCCGCATCATCCAGCTCGATGCCGAACACAGCGTCGAGCGGCGGCCAGCCGACGGGGCCCTGACCCCTCAGCGGGTGCACAGCAGCCAGGTCCCAGCCGCGTTCACGGAGCGCCTGCGCTCGTCTTACGACGTCGTCGCCTCCGCCGGACTGGAGCTGCGTCGAGATCACGTTGTCGAGAACCGCATCGACGACAAGCCACGTCCGCACCGACACCATCGAAAGAGACTAGCAACACGATGCGGCACCCTATCCTGGGGTCACCCGATGCCCGCCCCGCGGGCCTTTCGCGTTCGAAGGAGACCGCAGTGGCAGCTTTCCCCGTGGTGTCCGTCACGACCGGCGCCGTGCGCGGCACGAGCGCCGCCGGCATCGACCGGTTCCTCGGCATCCCGTACGCCGCGCCGCCCGTGGGCGAGCGTCGGTTCGCGCCGCCGGCCCCGCCCGCATCGTGGGACGGGGAGCGCGACGGCACCGCGTACGGCCCGACCGCGCCGCAGTCGCCGTACCGCGGAGGCCTCGAGAGGTTCCTCCCGACCGTTGCGGTGCCCGGCGACGACATCCTCACCGTCAACGTGTGGACTCCCGCCGACCGCTCCGCGGGCGCGGCGCTCCCGGTGCTGGTCTTCGTGCACGGGGGAGCGCTGACGCGGGGCGCGGCAGCCCTCCCGGCCTACGACGGCACCGCCTTCGCGCGGCACGGGATCGTGTACGTGTCGATCCAGTACCGCCTTGGCCAGGAGGGGTTCGCCGTGCTCGACGACGTGCCGCACAACCTCGGCGTGCTCGATCAGCAGGAGGCGCTGCGCTGGGTGCGGCGCGAGATCGCCGCGTTCGGCGGCGACCCGGCGCGCGTCACCGTGATGGGTCACTCCGCGGGGGCGAACACGCTCGCCGCGCTCCTTGCTCTTCCGCAGGCGTCCGAGCTGTTGGATCGTGCGATCCTGCAGAGCGGGCCGCTGGTCGCCCAGGACCCGAAGAAGGCGGGGCGGATGTCGCGCCTCATCGCGTCGCGCCGGGGCATCCCCGCCACGCGCGCAGGCTTCAGCGCCGTGGCGCCGGCCGACCTCGTCGCCGAGCAGACCGAGATCGCCGCGGGCGGCAGCCCGCTCGGCGGAGGCCCGTCGGTGGCCCTGGCGATCGGCGGCGACGCGGTTCCGGTGAGTCCGCTCGACGCGCTCGTGGCCGGCGCGGGTCGCGGCATCCCGGTCCTCATCGGCACGACGACCGAGGAATACCGTCTGTGGCTCGTTCCGACCGGGGCGCTCGCGCGCGTGCGTCGCTGGACGCTGTCGATCGCGCGCGTGGCAGCCCGCGTGCCGGCGAAGGTGGTCCGCGCGCACCGGCGGCGCCGGCCGGATGCGCTGGCAGGCGAGACGCTGGGCGAGATCGTGGGCGACATGCTGCTGCGCGGCCCCGCGCAGCGGTTCGCGGACAGTCGCGCCGATGCGGATGCTCCCACCTACGTCTACGAGTTCGGGTGGCGCAGCCCCGTCGAGGGGCTCGGCGCCGCGCACGGGATGGAGCTCGGTTTCGTCTTCGACGCGCTCGGCACGCCGGACGCGATCGCGATGGGCGGCGCCGATGCGCCGCAGGCGCTCGCCGACGTGATGCACCGGTCCTGGGTGTCGTTCGTCGTCGACGGCGACCCCGGGTGGGAGCGCTGGTCCGCGCGCCGGCCGGTGCAGGTCTTCGACGGCGACGGTGCCCGCGTGGAGTACGCACCGCGTGCGGATGAGCTCGAGGGCCTTCCCGCGCGGTAGTGTCGCCCTGCGATGACCACGATCGATGAGGCGCTGCGCCTGGACCAGGAGATCCGAGACATCGACTGGCATGTCTTTCCGCCGGGCACGATGCGGGACGTGTTCGCCGCACCGAGCGGGGGACTGGCCCGCGTGCGGCTCGGTGCCCCGCGCGCGCCGCGCGTCGTGCTCGTCTCAGGGGTCGCCGGGTCGAAGGAGGACTTCGTCCGGCTGTTCCCGCTGTTCGCCGAGGCGGGGTGCCGGGTCGAGTCCTACGATCTCGCCGGGCACTACGAGTCGGTGGGCGCCGGCCCGCAGAACCTCGATCCCCCGCGGGAGCACTACGACTACCCCCTGTTCGTCGCCGACCTGATCGCGATCCTCGAGGACGGCGACGTGCCCGCGCACGTGCTCGGCTACAGCTTCGCGGGGCTCGTCGCCGAGCTCGCGCTCGCCGAGCGTCCCGAGCTGTTCGCGTCGCTGACGCTGATGGCCGCGCCGCCCGCCGCCGGGCAGGTGTTTCGCGGGGTCAAGCACATAGGCCCGATCTCGGACATGCCGCCCAGCCGCGCGGCGGGGCTCATCCTGTGGGGCATCCGCTACAACCTCAACCGCACGCCCCCGCAGCGCATCGCGTTCGTGCGCGAGCGCATGGCGACCACCCCCCGCGCGTGCATCGACGACGTCGTGGCTCTCATGATGGCCACGCCCGATTTCGTCGACGCCGTCGCCGCCGCACCGATCCCGAAGCTCATCGCGGTGGGCGAGAGCGACCTGTGGCCGCTCGCCCAGCACCAGCAGTACGCCGAGCGCATCGGGGCGCGGGTCGCGGTCTATCCCACCGGCCACGCTCCGTGCGAGACGACCCCGCACCAGCTCGTGCGCGACATGCTCGCGCTGTTCGCCTCCGCGCGGTAGACCCGGCCCCGGATCCCGCGCTCCGCAGCGATGCGGGAATATCCTGGGCGCGTACGCGTTCCACGAGATACATTCACTTGCATAGAAGCGGATGCCACAGCATCCGGAAAGCGAGAAGCGATCGTGAGCGACACCACAAACTGGCCGGGCATGCAGTTCGGCATCTTCACGGTGAGCGACATCACCGAGGACCCCACGACGGGCAAAACCCCGAGCGAGGCCGAGCGCATCAAGGCGACCGTCACGATCGCCAAGCACGCCGAGGAGGTCGGACTCGACGTGTTCGCCCTCGGCGAGCACCACAACCCGCCG
Organism: Microbacterium sp. BWT-B31; assembly: GCF_041379855.1. NCBI lineage: Bacteria > Bacillati > Actinomycetota > Actinomycetes > Micrococcales > Microbacteriaceae > Microbacterium > Microbacterium sp. BWT-B31. The sequence goes on along the minus strand of NZ_JBFECU010000003.1, from coordinate 77,331 downwards.
TTCTGGTCGTCGTCGCCCACGACGACCCTCGCGTACATCGCAGGCCAGACCGAGCGACTCATCGTCTCGACCGCCACGACCCTCATCACCACGAACGACCCGGTGAAGATCGCCGAAGACTACGCGATGCTGCAGCACGTGTCGGGCGGCCGCATGGACCTCATGCTCGGCCGCGGCAACACCGGCCCCGTGTACCCGTGGTTCGGCAAGGACATCCGCCAGGGGCTGCCCATCACCCTCGAGGCCTACAACCTGCTGCACCGCCTGTGGCGTGAGGACGTCGTGGACTGGGAGGGCCAGTTCCGCACCCCGCTGCAGGGCTTCACCGCGACCCCGCGCCCGCTCGACGGCGTGCCGCCGTTCGTGTGGCACGGGTCGATCCGCACGCCCGAGATCGCCGAGCAGGCCGCGTACTACGGCGACGGCTTCTTCGCGAACAACATCTTCTGGCCGAAGGAGCACTACCAGCGGCTCATCCAGCTGTACCGCCAGCGCTTCGCGCACTACGGCCACGGTACGCCCGAGCAGGCGATCGTGGGCCTGGGCGGTCAGGTGTTCATGGCCGCCAAGTCGCAGGATGCCGTCAAGGCCTTCCGCCCGTACTTCGACAACGCCCCCGTATACGGCCACGGCCCGTCGCTCGAGGACTTCAGCGAGATGACCCCGCTCACCGTCGGCTCGCCGCAGCAGGTGATCGACCGCTACGCCGCCATGCGCGAGACCTTCGGCGACTACCAGCGCCAGCTGTTCCTGATGGACCACGCGGGCCTGCCCCTCAAGACCGTGCTCGAGCAGCTCGACATCCTGGGCGGCGAGGTCGTGCCGGTGCTTCGCAAGGAGCTGCAGCAGGGTCGCGCCGAGATCGTTCCGGATGCCCCCACCCACGCGAACCTCGTGACCGCCGCCTACGGCGACGCCGAGCCGCGCCAGGCGGTGCCGGGCTCCAACCGCGGCGACAACCTCACCGCGGGCTCGCCGTACCAGGACGCCGGTGCGACGCGGCAGGTCGCGGCCGCCGGAGCGGCCTTCGGCACCGCCGCGACCAGGAAGGACGCCTGAGATGACCGTCTTTTCCGATCAGGGGGCGCGCGGAGCACGACGCATCGCCGTCGTCTCGGCGGGCCTGTCGAACCCGTCGTCGACCCGCATGCTCGCCGACCGCCTGACCGCCGCGACGGCGGCGCAGCTGGCCGAGCGCGACATCCAGGTCGAGGTCGACGTGTTCGAGCTGCGCGACTACGCGCACGACATCACGAACAATCTGCTCACCGGGTTCGCGCCGCCCGCGCTCGAGTCGATGGTGAACGCCGTCGTCTCGGCCGATGCGGTGATCGCCGTCACGCCGATCTTCTCGACGAGCTACTCGGGGCTGTTCAAGTCGTTCATCGACATCCTCGACCCCGACGCCCTCACCGGTAAGCCCGTCCTGATCGGCGCGAACGCCGGCACCGCCCGGCACTCGCTCGCGATCGACTACGCGATCCGGCCGCTGTTCGCCTACCTGCACGCCGAGCCGGTCTCGACCGGCGTCTTCGCGGCGTCGGCCGACTGGGGCGGCTCGGGCGACCAGGTCGCCTCGCTCTCGGAGCGCATCGAGAAGGCGGCGCGCGAATTCGCCGGCGCGATCGCGCGGCGGGATGCCCAGGCCGCGACCGACCCGTTCGACCCCGCCAGCTACCTCGGCGAGGGCCGCTCCTTCGGTCACCTGCTCGGCGGGCTCGCGGGGGAGTAGGCGGCAGCCGCACGCGACTGCGCCCGTTCTGTGCAGGTGCGCCACATCGATGCGCAGCACTCGCGCATGACTGCAGCAGTCGCGTGCGGTCAGCCCAGCACGATGTCGTCCGGCGTGCGGAGGGGCCGCCATGCGGCCTCTCCGCGCAGCGTCGCATCCGGCAGCACGTCCGCCTCGACGAGCGGGCCGAGGTCGACCTCGGCGAGCGCCTCGACGTCGCCCACGGGCACCTGGAACGTGCGGAACCCGCCGAGCGGCGCGAGCGCGAAGGCTCCCTCGCTGACGTCGACGAGCTCCGACTGGTCGAGCACGAACCCGGCCGCGCGCAGCCGCGCCCCGGCGTCCGTGGCTTCGGCCCACGCAGCCACCTTCCAGAACCGGCGCGGGATCAGGATGCCCCGGTACGGCGGGTCGTCGGCCTGCAGCACGGGCGCGGTGAAGACCGAGACGCGCTGGGCCGTGGCATCCGCGTATCCGAGCACGTGGTCCTCGAGACCCAGCCACAGCTCCTTCGACTGGTTGAAGGCGCTCGCCTGCGGCGCGGCGTTGGGGTAGGCAAAGGTCGCGGCCATCGCCTCGCGCGCTTCGCGCACGGTGCCCCAGCCGGGGTCGCGCCGGCGCACGAGGTGCCCGCGGTCGAGGTCGTTGCGGGCGTACACCGCAGGGCCTGCCTGGTCATCGTCCGAGATGCGGTCGTCGAGGTGCCACTCGCCGGCGCGGGAGAGATCGCGCAGGGCCGCGCCGTCGATGTTCACGCCGGTGACGCGCGCAAGGCGCCGCGCGGGGTCGAGGACGACGGTGAAGCGCGGGTAGGGCAGCTCGTGCGCGCGGTCCGAGGTCGTCGGCCGGGGGAGCGCGACATCGAGCGCCAGGAACGCGGGGTCGTATCCGGCGGGGGCCGGTTCGGGGACGCTCATTCCTCCATCGTGGCGCAGCCGCAGCGGCCGGGTCAGGCCCCCGCGCGACTGCTACGCGTATGCGAACACGAGCGGGAACACGACCACCACGACCCCCGCCCACCCCAGGTACGCCGGAAGGAACGCGGTCTGCCACCGCTCCAGCCGGCCGAACGCGGTGCGGCCGAGCACGAAGCGGGTCTGCAGCCACGCGGCGCCGGCGAGGTTCACCAGCAGGATGAGGTTCAGCCCGAGCGAGGCCAGCTTGTTCGCGCTGGCGCCGTACTCGGCGATCCGCCCGATCATCGACACGAGCACCAGCACGTCGACGGCGAGCGCGCTGGCGAGCATCACGAGCTGCAGCCATTCGAACCACGACGGGCGGGCGGCGGGATCGCGCGCCGACAGCGAGTACAGCAGCAGCGCGAGCACGACCACGACCACGACATCGAACACGATGAGCAGGTCTCGCGCGCCGAACACGACGATCGAGCCGGCGTCGCTTGCCAGCACGCCCTGCAGCGCGAACGCGGCGATGAGCGCGAGCAGCAGCGCCGTGAACAGCGGCGTGAACACCCTGGTCAGCACGGGGGCGATGTTCTCGATCACGCTCTGCTTCGTCTCGACGAGCCACGCCGCGATGACGACGGCCCCGGCGGCGCCGCACGGCAGCAGCCACTCGCTGATGAACGGCAGCGCGTCGATGCCGATCGCACCGAACACGCCCACCGTGACGGCGGCGAGCAGGCCGCCGCCGAGGGCGATCAGCACGTAGTACACGAACCACTCGCCCGAGAAGCGCACGAAGTCCATGCGTGCATGGGCGCGGCGCCAGTCGCCGTCGAGGTAGGCGATGCCCGACACGAGCCACAGCGCCACGATCGCATGCACCGCCGCGAGCGGCTGCGTCATGCCCCCCGCCTCGAAGGGGTAGAGGTTGAGCACGGCCGCGACGGCGACGAACGGCACCGCGACGATCAGCACGGTCGAGAGCTTCGCGCGCCGACGCACGAGGAAGTACGCCGCGAGGAAGGGCAGCACCAGCACGCTCACGTTGACGGACGCGAACTGGCCGTCCTGAAGCGCCGGCGACATCGCCAGGCGCACGGCGGCCGCCGCGGCGAAGGCGAGGCCGAGCGCGAGCCAGAAGCCTCGCGTGCGGGATGCCGCGGCGGCGGCATCCGGAGCCACCAGCTGCTTCCACAGCCGCTCGGAGTGCTCGCGGGCGAACTCGCGCGCCAGGTCGTCGAGCGCGCCCAGGCGCTTGACGGCGATGAGGAAGGCCTCGTCGGGCGAGAGTCCGGACGCGGTCAGTCCCTCGAGCTGGTCGCGCAGGTGCCCTTCGAGTTCGTCGACGTCGCGTGCGATGGTGTCGCGCTGCGCGACGTACGCGCGCCACTGGGCGACGCGTGACTCGGTGGGGTCGGTGTCGCTCATCGTCACGCGCCCTGCCAGGCGAGGTCGGGGGCGCCGCCGCGGTCGTCCCACACGCGTCGCAGCGCGCCGCTGACGACCTGCCACTGCCGCCGCTGCTCGCCGAAGGCCGCGCGCCCCTCGGCGCTCAGCCGGTAATGCTTGCGCGCCCGCCCGGTGGGAGAGGCGCCCCACGCCGCCTCGACGTAGCCGAGGCGCTCGAGGCGGTGCAGCAGCGGGTACAGCATGCCGTCGCTCCATTCGAGCTCGCCGTCGGACAGCTCGCTCACGCGCTGCAGGATCGCGTAGCCGTAGGACTCGCCCTCGGCGAGGATTCCCAGCACGAGCGGCGTCGCCACGGCCGCGACCAGGTCTTTGCCGATCTTCACGGCGCCTCCGAATACCTTGTTGTTCTAGGTACGTAGAGCTACAAGGTAACACTGATGCCGCGTCCGGCGACAGATCATCCCTCCCGAATCTGCTTGCGGCCTCGCCCGATGAGCGCGTCCAGCCCCAGCCCCAGCCCGACGGCGACCACGATCGACACGAGCACCGCCGCCAACGACCCGCCCGGCAGGATCGCCGCGACCACCGCCCCGATGAGCGCCTGGTACACCGCCCACCCGAGCGCGGCGAGCGTCGCGATCGCGAGATAGCGCGGCGCCGGGATGCGCGCCGCGCCCGCCGAAAGGTTCACCGCGAGCCGCGCGAAGGGGATGAACCGCGCCGTGAACAGCACCGCGGCCGCCCGGCGGTCCAGGCGCGCGCGAGCCCACTCGAGCGCACGCCGCACGCGCGGGCCGCGCATCCACCTCCAGCGCTCGAGGCCCACCACGCGCCCGATGAGGTAGCAGCAGGCGTCCCCGCACGCGGCCGCCACCGCGGCGACCACGATCACCGCCACAAGCGGAGGCGTCGCCTCCGCCACGGCGAGCGCGGCCAACGCCGTCACCGCGGCCTCGCCCGGCACGACGACCAGGAACGCGTCGCCGAGCACGAGCGCGAACAGCAGCGGCAGCGCCCACGGGCTGGCGGCAAGCTCGCTGAGCGCATCCTCGACCACGCCTCCGTGGGTACCAGTGCCGGGTGAACGGCGCGCGAACGAGCGGCAGGGAGCTGGACGCTCCGGTGACGCGGGGGCGTGAACACGGTGAACTCTCGTCGACGGCGGCCGTTTCGCGGCATCCGGCCCCCGCGCCCTTGTCACCCTGGAGGCGTGAGAGTCGCAGTGCTGGCAGAGTCCTTCCTCCCGCACATGAACGGTGTGACGGGGTCGGTCCTCCATGTCCTGGCCCACCTCGCGCGAGAGGGCCACGAGACGCTCGTGATCGCCCCGCGCGCCGGCGAGCTGCCGGCCGACCGGCCCTTCGCCGGCCGCGCCGAGCTGCTGCGCTCGGTGCCGCTGCCGGCGTATCCGGACGTGCGTGTCGTGTTCGCGCGTGCCGCACGACTCACCGCGATCCTGGCCGAGTTCGCGCCCGACGTCGTGCACCTCGCATCGCCGTTCGTGCTCGGGTGGCAGGGGCTGGCGGCCGCCGACGTGCTGAAGCTGCCGGCCGTAGCGGTGTACCAGACCGACCTCATCGCGTATGCCGACCGGTACGGGATGCCGCGGGCGAGCGCCGCCGTGTCGGCCCATGTCGCGCGCCTGCACCGCCGCGCGACGATGACCCTCGTGCCCTCGTCCGCCTCGATGGGCCAGCTCGAGCGGCTCGGCGTCGACCGACTCCGCACGTGGGGGCGCGGAGTGGACGCGGAGCTGTTCAGCCCCGGCCGCCGCGACGACGATTGGCGCGCGCGGGTCGCTGCCGGCCGGGCGATCGTCGGCTACGTGGGAAGGCTCGCGCCCGAGAAGCAGGTCGACGACCTGCGCGTGATCACGGACCTTCCCGGCGCGCAGTTGGTGGTCGTCGGCGACGGGCCCGAACGCCAGGCGCTCGAGCGCGCCCTCCCGCACGCGGTGTTCACCGGCCACCTCGCCGGCACGGCTCTGGCTGCGGCGCTGGCGAGCTTCGACGTGTTCGTGCACCCCGGCGAGAGCGAGACGTTCGGCCAGACCATCCAAGAGGCCCTCGCCAGCGGCGTGCCGGTCGTGGCGACCGGCGTGGGCGGTCCCGTCGACCTCGTGCGCTCGAGCATCGACGGCTGGCTCTACCGCCCGGGCGACCTCGCCGATCTGCGCGGGCGAGTCGCCGACCTGCTCGGCGACGACGGCAAGCGCCGCGCCTTCGCCGAGGCCGCCCGCGACTCGGTGCGCGAGCGCACCTGGGACGCCGTGGGCCGGCGGCTGGTCGGGCACTACGAAGAGGCGCGGATGCTGCGCCCCATCGACGACGCGCTGCTCGCCCGCGCCGCCACCCGGCCCTCCGCCCCGCCCGCGCCGTCGCCTGCCGCCCCGCGCTGGTCGCGCTACGTCGCCCTCGGGGACTCGCTGACCGAAGGCCTGTGCGACGTGTCGCGCATGGCGCCCGGCCTCTACCGCGGCTGGGCGGACCGGCTCGCCGAGCTGATCGCGCTCTCGCGCGAGGGCCGCGAACCGCTGCGGTACGCGAACCTCGCGGTGCGCAGCCGCAAGGTCGGCCATCTCGTCGGCGAGCAGGTCCCCGTCGCGCTGGCGCTGCGCCCGGACCTGGTGTCGGTGCTGATCGGCGCCAACGACCTCGTCGGGTGGGGTGCGCGGCCGATCGCCCTGGCCGCGGAGCTGGAGCGCAGCGTGCGGGAGCTTCGCGCGCACGGCATCGACGTGCTGCTGGTGACGCCGTTCCTGCCGCGGCGCCGGGTGGTGCGCCTGTTCGCGCGGCGGTTCGCGCAGTTCGCGTCGGAGCTGCGCCGCATCGCGCGCGAGACCGGCGCGATCCTGTTCGACGTCGAGGCGCTTCCGGCGATCGGCGACCCCGGCATGTGGGCGCACGACAAGGTGCACCTGCGCTCGCGCGGGCACCGGTTCCTCGCCTATCGCGCCGCGGACGCGCTGGGCGTCCCCGACGCCGAGACGCTCGGGGGACTGGATGCCGCCCTCCACGCCGACGACGACGAGGTGGTCACCGGCTCGTGGCTGCGCCGCGACGCGCTGCCGTGGGTGTGGCGGCGCCTGCGCGGCCGCACCGCGGGTGACGGCCTGCCGCCCAAGCACGACGGCTACGTCGTGATCGGCCGCGGCGGCACGCGGGCGCCGGTCGGGCGCTCCTAGACCGGGGCGAGCGGCGGCTCAGCGGTCCGCGTCGATCTCTCCGGCCTCGATCGCAGCCTCGCGCTCCTCGACCTCGAGGTCGTCGATCTCCACCTCGACGGACTCGCGCGGGTCGATCGTCGGCGGCGGGAGCTCGAGTTCGTCCTCGTCGTCGATCGGCACCTCGCGCTCGTCATCGGGGATGGGCTCGCGGAAGTCGCTCACGTCACTCATCGCCTTCCACCTGCTCGAAGATCTCGTGGAACGTCGGATCGAACACCATCGCGCGCTCCTCGGGTCACCCGCTCTTGCGACGGAATTCCCGCTTGGTCATCGCGCCGTGCGTGCCATGGATCGCCGAGTCGGCGTTCTGGTGCGACTCGCCGTCGCGATGCTGGGAGTTCTTCTTGTCGAGAGCTTCCTTGAACTTGCGCTTCATGTCTTCGGATGCCGCGCCGGCCGGCTTCTCGTCGGTGCTCATACGCCCACCCTAGGCGTGCGCCACGCGACCCGCCACCTGCGCGACCGGCGGCCCCGGTTGCGAAAACCGCCGATGACTGCGGAAGAAGGGCGCACTGATAGGATCGGTGAGGTTGCCTTCGTGGCATCCATCCAACTCAACACGAGTTCACGGAGCAGGCCGGCAGGAGCTGGTCCCCTGTGGTGGATTCCGATCCTGGTCTCGATACACCGCCCGCGGCGGCACTCGACCTCCGGGTGTCGCCTGCGGCGGCACCCGATCTCCGAGCGTCGCCTGCGGCGGCACTCGACCTCCGGATCGTGATCTTCTACTGGTGGCCAGCGCAGACGGTTCCGCGGTGGTTGCCGCGCGTCGAGATCTGCCTGTTCCTGCTCCTTCGCACGCACTCGCGCGGCATACGGCCGCGCGAGTTGAAACAAAGAAGGAGAGACCTCTTGGAAGGTCCTGAAATCACGTTTGCCGAAGCCGTTCTCGACAACGGCCGCTTCGGCACCCGCACCGTCCGGTTCGAGACCGGACGCCTCGCCCAGCAGGCGCAGGGAGCGGTGGCGGCCTACCTCGACGAGGAGACGATGCTCCTGTCGGCCACCAGCGCCAGCAAGCAGCCTCGCGAGGGCTTCGACTTCTTCCCGCTGACCGTCGACGTCGAGGAGCGCTCGTACGCCGCCGGCAAGATCCCCGGCTCGTTCTTCCGCCGCGAGGGCCGCCCCTCGACCGAGGCGATCCTCGTCTGCCGTCTCATCGACCGTCCGCTGCGCCCCTCGTTCGTCGAGGGCCTGCGCAACGAGGTCCAGATCGTCGTCACGGTGCTCTCGATCGCGCCTGGCGAGTTCTACGACGCGCTCGCGATCAACGCGGCATCCCTCTCGACGCAGATCTCCGGCCTGCCGTTCTCGGGTCCGATCGCGGGCGTCCGGCTCGCGCTCGTGCCGGGCCACGGCGAGCACGCCGACCAGTGGGTCGTCTTCCCCAACACGAAGGTGCTCGAAGAGGCCGTGTTCGACCTGACGGTCGCCGGGCGCGTTCTGCCCGACGGCGAGGTCGCGATCATGATGGTCGAGGCCGAGGCCACCGAGCACTCGTGGAACCTCATCAAGGGCGGCGCCACGAAGCCCTCCGAAGAGGTCGTCGCGCAGGGTCTCGAGGCCGCCAAGCCCTTCATCAAGGAGCTCGTCGCGGCGCAGAACGTCGTCGCGAACACGGCCGCCAAAGAGATCAAGGAGTTCCCGGTCTTCCTGCCCTACTCGCAGGAGACCTACGACTTCGTCGCCGGGCGCTCCTACGACGAGCTGGTCGGGGTCTACCAGATCGCTGACAAGGTCGACCGTCAGAACGCCGACGACGCCGTCAAGGACCGCGTCAAGGGCGAGCTGACCGCCGCGATCGAGGCGGGCGAGCTGCCGCAGGTGGCCGCGAGCGAGTTCTCGGCCGCGTACAAGTCGGTGACGAAGAAGATCGTTCGCGGTCGCATCCTCGCCGAGGGCGTCCGCATCGACGGCCGCGGCCTGGCCGACATCCGTCCGCTCGACGCCGAGGTACAGGTCATCCCGCGCGTCCACGGCTCGGCGATCTTCCAGCGCGGCGAGACCCAGATCCTGGGTGTCACCACGCTCAACATGCTCAAGATGGAGCAGCAGATCGACTCGCTGTCGCCCGTCACGCACAAGCGCTACATGCACCACTACAACTTCCCGCCGTATTCGACGGGTGAGACGGGTCGTGTGGGCAGCCCCAAGCGCCGCGAGATCGGCCACGGCTTCCTCGCCGAGCGCGCGCTCGTGCCGGTGCTGCCGGCCCGTGAGGAGTTCCCGTACGCGATCCGCCAGGTGTCCGAGGCTCTCGGCTCCAACGGCTCGACGTCGATGGGTTCGGTGTGCGCCTCGACCCTGTCGCTGCTGAACGCGGGCGTGCCGCTGCGCGCTCCCGTCGCCGGCATCGCGATGGGTCTTGTGTCCGACGAGGTCGACGGCCAGACGCGCTACGCCGCGCTGACCGACATCCTCGGCGCTGAAGACGCCCTCGGCGACATGGACTTCAAGGTCGCCGGAACGAGCGAGTTCGTCACCGCGATCCAGCTCGACACGAAGCTCGACGGCATCCCGTCGTCGGTGCTCTCGGCCGCGCTGCAGCAGGCCCACGACGCTCGCATCACGATCCTGAACGTGCTGAGCGCCGCGATCGACGGTCCGGACGAGATGGCGCCGACCGCTCCGCGCGTGATCAGCGTGCAGATCCCGGTCGACAAGATCGGCGAGCTGATCGGCCCCAAGGGCAAGACGATCAACGCGATCCAGGACGAGACCGGCGCCGACATCTCTATCGAAGAGGACGGCACCGTCTACATCGGCGCCGTCGACGGCCCGTCGGCCGAGGCCGCGCGCGCTCAGGTGAATGCGATCGCCAACCCCACCAACCCCGAGGTCGGCGAGCAGTTCCTGGGCACGGTCGTCAAGATCGCGACCTTCGGCGCGTTCATCTCGCTGCTTCCCGGCAAGGACGGCCTGCTTCACGTCAGCGAGGTCCGTAAGCTCGCCGGCGGCAAGCGCGTCGAGAACGTCGAGGACGTCCTCTCGGTCGGTCAGAAGCTGCTGGTCAAGATCACCAAGATCGACGACCGCGGCAAGCTGTCGCTCGAGCCGGTGCTCGAAGAGGCAGCCGACCAGGAGGGCCGCGCCGCCGCCAGCGAGGGCCCCGAGGCTCCCGCCGAGGGCTGATCTCGATACGCCGCCTACGGCGGCACTCGATCCGGCGGATCTCGATACGCCGCCTACGGCGGCACTCGATCCGGCGGATCTCGATACGCCGCCTACGGCGGCACTCGATCCGGCGGATCTCGATACGCCGCCTACGGCGGCACTCGATCCGGCGGATCGCTCGAACGATCGGATGCCCGTCGCCCCCTCGCGGAGCGGCGGGCATCCGCCCTTCTGCGCGGATGTCCGCCGAACGGGGGACACCCGAGGCGCCCCACGCCGTTCCGTGACGGAAGCGTTATGGAATGTTTACCGTTGTGTCGCCTCAGTGGACGGAGCATTCCGCGGGCTGGCCTAATCTCTAGTTACGTGCCGGGGGGCGCGCGGGTTCCGCGATCACGAAGAGTTCCTCCGGGGACTTCGTGAGGGGGTGGCACATGGCTTATTTCGATGTCGAGTCGAGACTTCCGACTCCGGTGACGGATGCCCCGGCCCGCGCGCTCGCGCCGCATCCGTCGACCCCCATCCCCGTGCAGGGCCCCGGCGTCGGCGCATCCGTGCGTGTGCGCTTCGGCGAGACCGGGACCGAGATCTTTCCGCTCATCCTGGGCGGGGCGGAGTTCGGCTGGAACGTCGACCTCGAATCCAGCCACGCGATCCTCGACGAGTTCGTCGAACGCGGCGGCAACGCCGTGCACACCGCCGACAGCTTCGCCGGCGGGCGCAGCGAGCACATCATCGGCCAGTGGCTGCACTCGCGCGGGGTGCGCGACGACGTCGTGCTCTGCGTGCGCGTCGGCGGCAACCCCGACCACCCCGGGCTCGGCCCGGTCAACCTGGTGCGCGCGGTCGAGTCATCCCTCACGCGCCTGCGCACCGACCGCATCGACGTGCTGTATCTCGACGCGACCGCCGACTCGGCGACCGCGCTCGAAGACACGCTCGCCACCGCCGAGTGGCTCGTCGAGACGGGCAAGGCCCGCGCCATCGGCGCGATCGGCTACACCGCGGCGCAGCTCGTCGAGGCGCGCATCTTCGCCTCGGCCGGGTTCCCGCGCATCATGGTGCTCGACGTGCCGTTCAACGTGCTGCGCCGGCATGAGTTCGATCCCGACCTGCGCCTGGTCGCAGGGGCCCAGGGGGTCGCCGTGACGCCCTCGCACGCGCTGGAGCACGGGTTTCTCGCGGGGCGCCACCGCACGCGCACGCGCGGCGCGCTCTCGTTCCGCGGGGCGCAGCTCGCGGCGAACCTCAACCGCCGCGGCAGTCGCACCCTGCGCGCGCTCGACGGCGTCGGCTCCGAGCTCGGGGTGCCCGACGCGGCGGTCGCCGTCGCGTGGCTGCTGGCGCAGCGCCTGGTGACCGCTCCGATCGTCAATGCGTTCGCCCTGCAGCACGTCGAAGAGCTCATGCAGGGCGTGGGCGTGCGGCTGAGCCGCGCGCACCTGGCCGACATCGCGCGCGCGGCCGAGTAGGGCGCGCGGGGGCGGCTGCGCCGACGCGGCGACCGGGTCGGTCGTGTCGGAGCGGTGACGTAGGGTGGACTGGTGCCCCCCAGCGCGAGAACCTCCCGAAGAAGTGAGCAGGCGTGACGCACTACATCTATCTGGTGCGTCACGGTGAGCATCAGGATGCCGAGCACGGCCTGACCGACGGGCGCCTGTCGCCGCGCGGCCGAAGGCAGGCCTCCCTCTTGGCCGACCGGCTGTCCGGCGTGCATTTCGACGCGGTGTGGCATTCGCCGCTCGAGCGCGCGGCGCAGACCGCGCGTGCGGTCGCCGATCGCATGCCGTCGGTCGACCCGCAGCCGTCGGCCCTGCTGTTCGACTGCGTGCCGACCGGCCTGACGCCCGAGACCCCGGGCGCGTTCGAGCCGTTCTTCGGCGGGATCACAGAGGCTGAGATCGAGGCCGGCAGCGCCCAGATGTCCGACGCGGTCAGCGAGTTCCTCGTGCGCAAGCGCGGCGAGGTGCATGAACTGCTCATCACCCACAACTTCGTCATCGCGTGGTTCGTGCGCGAGGTGCTGCAGGCGCCCGACTGGCGATGGATGACGCTGAACCAGGCACACTGCGGGCTGACGATCATCGCCCAGCGGCAGGGCCGTCCGTGGACCCTCGTGTCGCACAACGACCTCGCGCACCTGCCTGTCGAGCTGCGCACGGGATTGCCCGAGTCCTATCCGGCCTGACCTGGCGCACACCGGCGGTTCCGCTCAGCGATTCCGTTGGCCAGCGCGACGCGCGTCAGCGGCGACGGGCCAGCACGAAACCCTGCGCGCTGCGTTCTGTTCCGATCGGCGCGCGGTCGACGGTCGCGGTCACGTCGAATCCGGCCTCCACCAGGAGCTGAGCGATCGCCTCCGTCTGGTGCAGAACGCCCCGCAGCGGCACGTCGTGTCCGTAGGCTCCCTCGACCACGCGCTCGCCCACGCCCGCCTGGAATCCGAGGACGATCGGGCCGCCTGGCGCGAGGACGCGAGCAGCTTCGCGCACGATGATGGCGACATCGCTGAGCGGGCTGTGGATGATCGCGTACCAGCAGAGGATCGCCCGCACCGAGGCATTCGCGAAAGGGAGCGCGCGCAGGTCGGCGATCTCGATCGCGACCCCGGGGGTGCTCGCCCTGGCGTAGGAGATCATCTCGGACGAGAGGTCGACCCCGATGAGGCTGGACACGCCGCGCGCGAGCAGGTGACGGAGCATCCTTCCCGTGCCGCATCCGGCGTCGAGCACGGGAAGATCGGAATCCGGCAGGGACGCGATGAACTGATCGAGGATGCCGAGATCGAGGGGCGCTTCGGCGCGCGTGTCCGGGAGGACCTCGGCGTAGGTTCCGGCGACGGTGTCGTACAGGTGACGCGTCGCGCTGGTGCGGTCGTCGCTCATCGCTCCGTGAGACTCTTCGCGTACCAGCGCGTCGCGTTGGGGTTGTCGTTGTAGGGCTCTACGGAGCGGTAGCCGCTCGAAGCGTACAGGCCGCCGGCGGCCTCGAGGGTGTGGTGCGTGTCGAGCACGAGTTCTGCCGCGCCGAGCTCGCGGGCCCGGCGCTCCAGGTCATCCAGCAGCAGCCGGCCCCACCCGCGGCCGCGCGTCGACTCGGCGAGGTAGACGTGCTTGACCTCGTAGCGAACGCCCGCCGGGCCGTCTGGAAGGTGACGGATGCCGCCGCATCCGACCGCCGTGCCGTCGTCGTCGCGCACCACGACGAACACGCCCGCGGGTGCCTCGAACGCCTCGGGGTCGGGGAACACCGTGCGGTAGCCGCCGCCCGGGAAGATCGATGCGCGCAGCGCGAAGTAGTCCCGCAGCAGCGCGTGCGCGTCGGGCGCGTCGGGGCGAGTCGCCTGGATCTGCACCATCCCTCGATCCTAGGTCGGGCGCCCGGAGGCGGATGCGCCCGCGGCTAGGCTTGTCTCATGACGACGCGCGTGGCAATCGTTGGCGGAACCGGCAAGCTCGGTCGCATCATCAGGGCGGTCGTCGATGCCGAGGACGGGTTCGAGGTCTCCGCCGTGCTGTCGTCGGGCTCCGACCTGGCAGAACTCGACACCGCCGACCTCGTCGTGGACGCCACGACCCCGGCGGTGTCGATCGATGTCGTGCGCTCAGCCGTCGAGCGCGGGGTGAACATCCTCGTGGGCACGTCCGGCTGGTCCGCCGAGCGCATCGCGCTCGTGCGGCCGCTCGTGACCGCGGCCGGCACGGGTGCCGTCTTCGTGCCGAACTTCTCGCTCGGGTCCGTGCTCGCCACGGCGCTCTCGGCCGCAGCGGCGCCGTTCTTCCCGTCGGTCGAGATCATCGAGGCGCACCGTGAGACCAAGATCGACTCGCCGAGCGGCACCGCCGTGCGCACCGCCGAGGTGATCGCCGCCGCGCGGGCCACGGTCGGTCCGGTCGAGTCGCCCTTCGTCGACCAGCGCGCGCGGGGGCAGCAGGTCGCGAGCGTGCCGGTCCATTCGCTCCGCCGGCCCGGGGTGGTCGCGAAGCAGGACGTCATCTTGTCGGGCCCGGGGGAGTCGGTGACCATCACCCACGACACCGTCGACTCGGCGCTGGCCTACGCCCCCGGCATCCGCATCGCCCTGCACGCCGCGCGGGACGCGCGCGGCGTGACGGTCGGGCTCGACAGCTTCATCGACCTCGGCCTTCGGATCCCCGGTGCCGCCGACGCCCCGGCCGCCGACGCCCCGGGCGCCGACGAAGAGGCTGCGGCGGGTCAGGTCGCGCGCACGACCAGCGCATGAGCGCTCGCATCGGCGTCGTCGTGATGGCGGTGGCGCTGGCCCTGTACATCGTGCTCGTCGGCCAGCGCGCCGTGCTGCTCGTGGCCAGCGGCGAACCGATCGGCGTCGCGATGGGCGTGGCGCTCATCGTGCTGCCCCTCATCGCGGTGTGGGCGCTCGGGCGCGAGCTGTGGTTCGGCGTCCGCGCCGAGCAGCTGGGCCGCCGCCTCGAGCAGGAAGGCGGCCTTCCCACCGAGTCGGTCGCGGTGCGCCCCAGCGGCAGCGTCGTGCGTGCCGACGGCGACGCGCTGTTCCCGGCCTACCGCGCCGACGTCGAGGAGCACCCCGACGACTGGGCTGCGTGGTATCGCCTCGGCCTCGCGTATGACGGCGCCGGCGACCGGCGCCGCGCACGCTCGGCGATCCGTCGGGCGATCGCGCTGGAGAAGTCAGGCCGCAAGGGTGCGCACGGGCGCTGACCGTGTCGTGAGACGAGGCGATCTCTCGAA
This sequence comes from Microbacterium sp. BWT-B31, assembly GCF_041379855.1. NCBI lineage: Bacteria > Bacillati > Actinomycetota > Actinomycetes > Micrococcales > Microbacteriaceae > Microbacterium > Microbacterium sp. BWT-B31. The sequence goes on along the minus strand of NZ_JBFECU010000003.1, from coordinate 62,213 downwards.
ACGAGGGCGCGGAGCGTCAGGATGTCCTCGTCTCGCGAGATTCCCTCGTTCGGCGCCCGGTCAGCCGGCCGCGGGAACGGCGGCTGCGACGGCGTCTTCGACGGTGCGGTGACCGAACGCGAACCCGGATTCCTCGAGCGCTTCGGGCACGACGTGCATGTCGGCCGTGAGGATCGCCTCGGTCGCGTCCTTGCCGAGCACGAGACGGATGCCCCACTCCGGAGCCCGCAGCAGGAACGGCCGGTTCATGCGCACGGCGAGCGCGAAGCCGAGGTCGTTCGCGGTGGCGCGCGTCGGGCCTGCGAGGTTCACCGGTCCGGCGAGGTCGGCAGCCAGAACGTGGCGGATCGCGCGCACCTGGTCGTGGAGGGAGATCCACGGCCATGCCTGCGTGCCCCGGCCGATCGGCCCGCTCGCCCCCAGCCGCGTCAGGAGCATGAGGGGCTTGAGCACGCCCTCGGCGTGCACGACCGGCGCGGTGCGCAGCACCGCGACACGCGCGTGCGGACCCGCGCTGAACGCGGCCCCCTCCCACTCTCCGCACAGGTCGGCGAGGAACGACTCGCCCCGCGGCGCGGCCTCGGTCAGGCGTTCGCCCGGCGCCGACCCGTAGTAGCCGACCGCCGAGGCGGAGACGAAGGCGGGAGCATCCTTCCCCTGCTCGCGCACCGCGCGCGCGAGCGCCTGGGTCGGCGTGATCCGCGACCACAGCAGGGTGTGCTTGTACGCCGGCGTCCACGGGAAGTGCCCGATGCTCGCGCCGTTCAACCCGACCACGGCGTCGGCCCCGGCGAGCACCTCGGGGTCGAGGGGGGTGTCGCTCGTGAGCCACTCGACCTCGTCGTCATGCTCGGGCGGTCGTCGCACGAGTTCGGTGACGGCCACACCGTCGGCGCGCAGGCTGTCTGTCAGCGCCCGCCCGATCAGTCCCGACGCGCCGCCGATGACGACGCGCCGGGGCACTCGGGGTTCAGGCAAGCGTCGCCTCAAGGGTGATCTCGATGCCCGCGAGCGCCTGCGAGACGGGGCATCCGGCCTTGGCCGCCTGCGCGATGCGCTCGAAGTCCTCGGGCTCGATGCCCGGCACGACCGCGTTGACGTTGAGGTGGCTGCCGGTGATGCCGGTGCCCGGCTTGAACGTGACCGACGCGGTGGTGTCGATCGACTCGGGAGGCGTGCCGTTCTGGGTGAGCTCGTGCGACAGTGCCATGCTGAAACACGACGAGTGGGCGGCGGCGATGAGCTCTTCGGGCGTGGTGACCGATCCCGACCCCTCGCTGCGCGCCTTCCAGTTGACGTCGAATGTGCCGGTGCCCGACGTCACCAGCGTGACGGCTCCCGAGCCATCGACGAGGCTTCCCTTCCAGGCTGTGCTGGCTTCGCTCGTGACGGTCATCGGAACCTCCTTGTCGTCGGCCTCCGTGACTCGGACGCCGATGCGCTCAGCCTAACGATCGGTGCCGACCTCGCGCGACGGCTTGACATTCCTTCGCGCGGAGGAATGTGCGAGGAGGATGCCTCGTCAGGCCGTCTGCGGGCGCTCGCGCCCCACCAGACCGACACGCTGCAGCAGCAGGTAGAGCTGGCAGCCCAGGCACAGCCCGAACGCGGCGTTGAGGAAAGCGGCGACGAACGCCAGCGCGGCGGCGACGGTGAGCCCCCACGGGACGCCCGCCAGATGCAGCACGAGGCCGATCGTCGTGACGAAGAGGCCGACGCCCTGCGCGAAGCGCGGCGGGCGCGGGTCTTCGAGCTCGGTCGGCGGCTTCAGGCGCGGCTGCACGAGCGTGCGATACAGCACGCCCCACGGAGCGGTGCGCGGCGAGACCACACTCCACACGAACAGGAGCGCGATGACCAGCAGCAGCAGGAACGCCGGGTCGAGGAAGCGCTCAAGGGGCGTCGCGAGCGTGATCAGCCAGGGGCCGCCGATCACGAAGCCGGGATCGATGTCCGACACCCGCGCCGTCGACAGCCCCGTGAGTCCGAGGAAGACATCGATCAGGAGGAGCACGGACGTGATGCCCGCGACGAAGCGGGGCCCGCGGGGGTCGATGCCGCCGCGGGGCGGCGATGCGGGGGAACGGTCAGACATCAGCGGCTACTCCTGCCAGGCGGGCGAGCTCGAGTTCGAGCACTTCGCGGTTGGGGGCGCCGCCGAAGCGGGTCTGCACGGCGCCGTTGCGGTCGAGGACCAGCGTCGTCGGCGTCTGCAGCACGTGGAAGTGCTTGGCGATGTCGGGACGATGGGTCAGGTCGACGTCGAGGTGACGCACGCCCTCGTGCGCGTCGGCGACCGACGAGAGCATGCGGTGCACGCCCGGGCAGCGGGCGCACATCTCGGTGCTGAACTGCAGCAGGGTGGCCGACGCGCCGAGCGTGTCGGCCCCGAGCCGGTGCGGCTCGACGATCTCGTGGGCCACGTGGCGCTGCGGGCGGCTCTGCCGCCAGCGCAGGAACACGCCGAAGCCCACCGTCGCCGCGAGCAGGACGATGAGGCCGATGAAAGCGCTGACGAGATCCACAGCGTCCCAGGCTAACCGCACGAAGCTGGGAGGGCGCCGCCGTGACGAACTGTGACACGCCGCGAGCGCGGCTCGAACGGCGCGCGCGTGTCGGCGGGCGCCGCTATCGTGGCACTCGTGACCGACTCCGACGCCATTCCCGAGCCCGAGATCGAGTTCCGCAGCGACGTGACCGTCGAGATCGTGCGCTCCAGCGCCGCGGACTCCGACGTCCTGTTCGCCGCCCGCGTGTCGACGATGGGGGAGCAGACCCTCGACGCAGCCGCGGCCGGCACCGAGGCATCCGCCCGCGACCGCGGACTCATCAACTACCTCATGCGCGACCGGCACGGCTCGCCCTTCGAGCACAACTCGATGACGTTCTACGTGCAGGCGCCGATCTTCGTGTTCCGCGAGTTCATGCGGCACCGCATCGCCTCGTACAACGAGGAGTCCGGGCGCTACCGCGAGCTGCGCCCGGTCTTCTACGTGCCGGCGCCCGAACGCAACCTCGTGCAGGTCGGCAAGCCCGGCGCCTACGAGTTCCTGCCGGGATCGCCCGAGCAGACGGCGCTCGTCGATGTCGCGACGAGGGATGCCTCGGCCTTCGCCTTCGCCGCGTATCAGCGCATGCTCGCCGCGGGCGTCGCGCGCGAGGTGGCTCGCATCGTACTGCCGCTCAACATCTACTCCTCGATGTACGTCACGATGAACGCGCGTGCGCTGATGAACTTCCTGTCGCTGCGCACGAAGGTCGAGGGGACGCACTTCCCGTCGTTCCCGCAGCGCGAGATCGAGATGTGCGCCGAGAAGATGGAGTCGGTCTGGAAGGGGCTCATGCCGCTCACCCACGCCGCCTTCAACGCCAACGGGCGCGTCGCGCCGTGACCCCGCACGCACCACGATGACGACAGCGCTCATCACCGGGGCGAGCTCCGGCATCGGCGAGGAGTTCGCCAGGCAGCTCGCCGCGCGCGGCGCCGACCTCGTGCTCGTGGCACGAGACCGCGAGGCGCTCGACGCGCTCGCGGCGCGGCTGGGCGCCGTGTACCGCGTGGACTGCGAGGTGCTCGTCGCGGACCTCGCGAAGCCGCGCCACGTCTCGAAGGTCGTCGACCGTCTCGTCGACCCCGACCGGCCGGTCGAGGTGCTCGTGAACAACGCGGGCTTCGGCCTGCCGCTGGCTTTCGAACGCAACGACATCCAGGACGAGGCGCGCCATCTCGCGGTCCACGTCGAGGCGCCCATGCGGCTCAGCCACGCGGCACTGGAGGGAATGCTCGCGCGCGGGCACGGCCGCATCGTCAACGTCGCCTCGGTCGCGGCGTTCATCCCGCGCTCGACGTACGGCGCGGTGAAGTCATGGGTGGTCAGCTTCAGCCGCTGGGCGAACGGCGCCTATCGTTCTCGCGGTGTCGTGGTCACCGCCGTGTGTCCGGGCTTCACCCACACCAACTTCCACGCGCGGCTCGGCCTGCCGCCCGGCCAGGAGGGGGTGCCCTCCTTCATGTGGCTCGACGCGTCCACGGTCGTCGGGCAGGCGCTGCGCGACTGCGCGCGGGGCAGGGCGGTGTCGATCCCGAGCCTGCGCTACGAGGTCATGGTCGCCGCCGCGCGACTTCTTCCGGGCCTTGCCACGCGCATCGCCCGGCGCGGACGCTGACGGCGGAGTCCGTGGCCCTCCCGAACCGATAACCTGAAAGACATGACGCACACGGGCAACCCCTTCGGTCAGGTGCTCGTCGCGCTCGTCACTCCGATGACGGCCGACGGCGAAGTCGACTGGCCCGCCGTCGAGAAGCACATCGACGACGTGATCCGAGGCGGAGCCGACGGCATCGTGGTGACCGGCACCACCGGCGAGACCTCGACCCTCACCGACGCCGAGAAGATCCGGCTGGTCGAGGTCGGCAAAGACGTGTCGGCGGGACGCGCCAAGATCGTCACCGGCGGCGGCTCGAACGAGACCGCGCACGCGATCGAGCTCTACAAGGCGAGCCAGAAGGCCGGCGCCGACGCGATCATGATCGTGACGCCGTACTACAACAAGCCGACGCAGGCAGGAATCCTCACGCACTTCCGGCTCGTCGCCGACGCGACCGATCTGCCGGTCATCCTCTACGACATCCCCGGCCGCACGGGCGTGCCCATCAAGTACGAGACGATCCTGCGCCTGGCCAAGCACCCCAACATCCTCGCGGTGAAAGACGCCAAGGGCGACTTCAGCGAGGTCAGCCGCGTGCTCAACCAGACCGACCTGATGTACTTCTCGGGCGACGACGCGAACGTGCTGCCGCATCTGTCGATCGGCGCGACGGGACTCATCGGGGTCACCGCGAACATCGCCGCAAAGCCCTACCGCGAGATCGTCGACGCGGTCAACGCGGGAGACCTCGCGCGCGCGACCGCGGCGCACAAGAAGCTCGAGCCGCTCGTGCGCGCCGTCATGACGCACGTGCCGGGCACGGTGTCGGCGAAGTACATCCTGCACGGCCTCGGCCGCATCACCAGCCCGCGCGTGCGCCTGCCCCTGGTCGGCCCCGAGGAATGGGAGGCCGCTGCCATCGAAGACGAACTCGCCCTCGTGCGCGAGGTTCCCGGTGTCGACTTCTCCAACTTCCGCCCGGACCGCAACGCCGCAGCCGGCGGCGCGCTGCCGAAGGTCTCGGGCACGACGAGATGACAACAGCGCGCCGGGCGCACATCACCCGGCAGTGAGGCGGATGCCGCGGCATCCGCTCTAAGGAAGGCGATCAATGCCCACCACCGTGTACGAACCGCCCACCCTCGAACCCGGCACGCTTCGCGTGACGCCTCTCGGCGGTCTCGGCGAGGTCGGACGCAATATGACCGTGTTCGAGTACGGCGGGAAGCTCCTGATCGTGGACTGCGGAGTGCTGTTCCCCGAGGAGCATCAGCCCGGGGTCGATCTGATCCTGCCGGACTTCGAGCCCATCAAGCACCGGCTCGACGACATCGTCGGGGTCGTGCTCACGCACGGCCACGAGGACCACATCGGTGCGGTGCCCTACCTGCTCAAGCTCAAGAGCGACATCCCGCTCATCGGCTCGGGGCTCACCCTCGCCCTCACCGAGGCGAAGCTCAAGGAGCACCGGATCAAGCCGTACAGCCTCACCGTCGCCGAGGGGCAGATCGAGAACGCCGGCCCGTTCGAGCTGGAGTTCGTCGCGGTGAACCACTCGATCCCCGACGCCCTCGCCGTGGCGATCCGCACGCCGGCGGGCACGGTCCTGGCCACCGGCGACTTCAAGATGGACCAGCTCCCGCTCGATGGGCGGCTCACAGACCTCCGCGCGTTCGCGCGGCTCGGCGAGGCGGGCGTCGACCTGTTCCTGGTCGACTCGACCAACGCCGACGTGCCCGGCTTCACGCCGCTCGAGCGCTCGATCGGCCCGGTGCTCGACCAGGTGATCGGCCAGGCGCCGCGCCGCGTGATCGTCGCGAGCTTCTCGAGCCACGTGCACCGCGTGCAGCAGGTGATCGACGCTGCCGCCGCGCACGGCCGCCGCGTGGCGTTCCTGGGCCGCAGCATGGTGCGCAATATGACGATCGCCGAGGATCTGGGCTACCTGCAGGTGCCCGAGGGCGTGCTGATCGACTACAAGAAGGCGCGCGACCTCCCCGAGGACCAGATCGTCTACATGTCGACCGGGTCGCAGGGCGAGCCCATGGCCGTGCTCAGCCGCATGGCCAACCTCGACCACGAGATCGAGCCCGGCCCGGGCGACACGGTCATCCTCGCGTCGAGCCTCATCCCCGGCAACGAGAACGCTGTGTACCGCGTGATCGACGGACTCACCAAGCACGGGGCCACCGTCGTGCACAAGGGCAACGCCAAGGTGCACGTGTCGGGCCACGCCGCCGCGGGAGAGCTGCTGTACTGCTACAACATCCTCAAGCCCCGCAACGTCCTGCCGGTGCACGGCGAGTACCGGCACCTGATGGCCAATGCGCGGCTGGCGCAGTCCACGGGCATCGACCCCGACCGCACGATCATCGCCGAGAACGGCACGGTGGTCGATCTTCGCGAGGGCGAGGCATCCGTCGTCGGCCAGCTCGACCTGGGCTTCGTGTACGTCGACGGGTCCACGGTGGGCGAGATCACCGAGGCCGACCTGAAAGACCGCCGCATCCTGGGGGAGGAGGGCTTCATCTCGGTCATCGTCGTCGTCGACGCGGCGACCGGCAAGGTCATCTCCGGCCCCGAGATCCACGCGCGCGGCTTCGCCGAGGACGACACGGTGTTCGAGAGCGTCAAGCCCAAGATCGCCGCGGCGCTCTCGGAGGCCGCCTTGGCGGGCGTGCGCGATCCGCATGCGCTGTCGCAGGTCGTGCGCCGCACGATCGGCCGATGGGTGAACCAGTCGCTGCGCCGGCGGCCGATGATCGTGCCGCTCGTCATCGAGGCGTAGCGGGCAGGGCGCGGACTCTGGGCGGCGCGAAACAGGCGCGTAACGTGCCGCCGGTATGGTTCGCGCATGTCGGTGTACCACCTTCGATCGGCCATGCCGGCCGACGGGGTCTTCCTCGGCGACATGGTCGTCGAGGCGGCGAACTGGCGTGCGGGCACCGCGCGCCCTCGGCACGAGGTGATGACGCATCCTGACCATGTGCGCTACGTCGCGGGCTGGATGCGCCCCGGCGACGCGGGGTTCGTGGCCGTCGACGAGCAGGGCGAGCCGATCGGCGCCGCCTGGTACCGGATGCTGCCGCGCAGCGATCCCGGATTCGGCTACGTGGGCACCGGGGTGCCGGAGCTCATCATCGGCGTGCGCCCGCTGTGGCGCGCGCACGGCGTAGGGCGTGCGCTGCTGCAGCGCCTCGACGACCACGCACGCGCGGCCGGCTACGCGCGCATCAGCCTGAGCGTCGAGCGCGGCAACTTCGCCACCACGCTGTATCGCAGCGAGGGCTTCGCGGTCACCCAGAGCGCGCCCGGCCGCGACACGATGGTCAAGCGTCTGCGCTGAGCCCGCCGCGTGGCAACCTCGCGATGTCGGCGGGGACGCCTACCGTGGAGGGATGGCCAGGAGCACCAGTCCGACCACGAATGGTCGCGCGCCCGCGAAAGGGTCGTCCGCGCGCGGGTCGAAACCCGCGGAATCCAAGCCCGCGGCATCGAAGCCGGCGGCGAAGCCCGCGCCGGCACCCAAGCGCTATGTGGGCGAGGCCGAGCGGCCGGCGCTGATCGTGCGCATGTGGCTGGGACTCGCGCACGCCACCGGCGGCCTCTTCCGCGCGTTCGGACCCGAGACCCTCGAAAAGGACCAGCGTCGCGACGGCTTCCCGTTCCTCCTGGTGCTGCTGGCGGTCGCCGGCGCCGTGGTGGAGTGGTTCTTCATCGGCTCCGAGATCGCCGCGACGGTCTCGGCCTACACGGCGGGCGCCCTCGTCGGGCGCGAGGCCTTCGTGCTGCCGGTGATGCTGATGCTGCTGGCCGGCTGGATGTTCCGGCATCCGTCCTCCGTGCACGACAACGGTCGCATCGGCATCGGGTTCGGCCTGCTCGTGGTCACGGTCGCCGGCTTCTGCCACGTCGCGGGCGGCCGTCCGCAGCCGGTCCAGGGCCTTCCCGCGCTCAGCCAGGCCGGGGGCCTGTTCGGCTGGATGATCGCCGAGCCCGTCGCGCTGCTGCTCACCGCCGTCGGCGCCTACATCGCGCTTTCGCTGATCGCCGCGCTCAGCATCCTGATTCTCACCAAGACCCCGCCCAACCGCATCGGCCGGCGCCTGGGCGAGCTGTACGACTGGATGTTCGGGGCCGAGGCCCGGCACGAGCAACCGGCTGCGGCCGAGTCCGCCGACGAGACCGATGACCCTTCGCTGCCCTGGTGGCGGCGCAACAAGACCGGTCGCGAGAAGGACGCAGACGGAGCGCTCGGCAGCCACGACCTCACCGAGCTGCTGCCGCCCGGGTCGTCGCAGGGCGGGTTCGAGCAGGCGATCGCGCCGCCGGCGACGGATGCCTCGACCGAGGTCATCGTGCCCATCGCGCCCCCGGTGCCCCGCGCGGCCAAGAACGCGACCTCTCTGCGGGACGACGTCGCCGACCCTCACGACGACGGCACTCTGCCGGGACTGTCCGGCCTCGGAGGAGAGGGCGCGCGCACGTCGCTGAACGCCCCGTATCACCTGCCGTCCGTCTCGGCCCTGGCCGCGGGCACACCGCACAAGGCGCGCTCGCAGGCCAACGACGACACGGTGCGCGCGATCACCCACGTGCTCGACCAGTTCCAGGTCGACGCGCGCGTGACCGGGTTCTCGCGCGGGCCGACCGTGACGCAGTACGAGATCGAGCTCGGGCTGGGCGTCAAGGTCGAGCGGATCACGGCGCTCACGAACAACATCGCCTACGCGGTCGCCTCCAACGAGGTGCGCATCCTCGCGCCGATCCCGGGCAAGAGCGCGATCGGTGTCGAGATCCCGAACGTCGACCGCGAGATCGTGACGCTCGGCGACGTGCTGCGATCCGACGCGGCCGTGCGGTCGACGCATCCGATGACCATCGGGGTCGGCAAGGACGTCGGCGGCGGCTTCGTCGTGGCGAATCTCGCGAAGATGCCGCACTTGCTGGTGGCCGGTTCGACGGGCTCGGGCAAGTCGAGCTTCGTGAACTCCATGATCACGAGCCTGCTCATGCGCTCGAAGCCCTCCGAGGTGCGCATGGTGCTGATCGACCCGAAGCGGGTCGAGCTGACGTCGTACGCAGGCGTGCCGCACCTCATCACCCCCATCATCACGAACCCCAAGAAGGCGGCCGAGGCGCTGCAATGGGTCGTGAAAGAGATGGACATGCGCTACGACGACCTCGCGTCGTTCGGCTTCCGCCACATCGACGACTTCAACCGCGCGGTCGTCGCCGGCGAGATTCAGGTCCCGACGGGCAGTGAGCGCGTGCTCAAGCCCTATCCCTACCTGCTCGTCGTGGTCGATGAGCTCGCGGACCTGATGCTGGTCGCGCCGCGCGACGTCGAGGAGTCGATCGTGCGCATCACGCAGCTGGCCCGGGCCAGCGGCATCCATCTGGTCCTGGCGACTCAGCGTCCGAGCGTCGACGTGGTGACCGGGCTCATCAAGGCGAACGTGCCGTCGCGTCTGGCGTTCGCGGTGACCAGCGTGACGGACTCGCGGGTCATCCTCGACCAGCCCGGCGCGGATCGGCTCATCGGCCAGGGCGACGGACTGTTCCTGCCGATGGGCGCGTCCAAGGCTGTGCGCGTGCAGGGCGCCTGGGTCAGCGAGATCGAGATCGAGCGGGTGGTCGCGCACGTCAAGGGCCAAGCGCTCCCCGAATACCGCCCCGACGTTCAGGCCGTCGCCGCCAAGAAAGAGGTCGACGCCGACATCGGCGACGATCTCGAACTGCTGCTGGCCGCGGCCGAGCTGGTGGTGTCATCGCAGTTCGGATCGACCTCCATGCTGCAGCGCAAGCTGCGCGTGGGCTTCGCGAAGGCCGGGCGCCTGATGGACCTCCTCGAGTCTCGCGAGATCGTCGGCCCGTCCGAGGGCTCGAAGGCGCGCGACGTGCTGGTGAGCGTGGAGCAGCTGCCGACGGTGCTGGGCCGGCTCCGCGGTGACGAGGTGCCCGCTGCGGTCGAGGCCGCGCCGAACGCCGCCGACGATCCCTACGGTGCGGATGCCGCCGACTCTCAGTTCGACGGGTATCCGATCGTCGAGACCGACGGCGACGAAGACGCGTGGGGGCTCACCGGCCGCGAGTGATCCCGAGTGGTGCTCGCCGCCTCCAATAGGCTCGGGTCCATGGCCATCCCCCGGCAGCTGCCGAACGCGATCACGATCGTGCGCATCCTCTGCGCACCGGTCTTCCTCTGGCTGCTGCTGGCGGATGCCGGGGCCGACGGGGCGCTGCGGTGGTGGGCCGCCGCCCTGTTCATCGTCGCCATCGCCACCGACGGCATCGACGGCTACCTCGCGCGAAGGTTCGAGATCGTCACCGACCTCGGCAAGCTCCTCGACCCGATCGCCGACAAGGTGCTCACCGGCTTCGCGTTCATCGGCCTTTCGATCCTGGGCGAGCTTCCCTGGTGGGTCACGGCCATCGTCCTGGTGCGTGAGGTCGGCATCACGGTGTACCGGTTCGTCGTGGTCAGCGATCACGTGCTCGCGGCGGCGTGGATGGGCAAGCTCAAGACGCTCATGCAAGGCGTCGCCCTCTCGTTCGCGCTGGCGCCGCTGTGGACGCTGGTCGGCGAGTGGATCTGGTGGGTGAACGGCATCACGATGGCGATCGCGGTCATCCTCACGATCGCCAGCGGCATCGACTACGTCGTGACCGAGGTGCGCGCCGGGCGGAAGAAGAAGGCCGGGCAGTGACGCGTCCGGTGGCGGCCGCCGTGCTCGCGGCGCTGGCCCACCGAGGCTGGACCGTCGCGGTGGCTGAGTCGCTCACCGGCGGGCTCGTCGCGTCGTCGCTGATCGACGTCCCGGGGGCGTCGGCGAGCGTCCGCGGGGGAGTGGTCGCCTATGCGACCGAGGTCAAGCGCCTCGTGCTGGGAGTGGATGCCGAACTGCTCGCCGCACGTGGCGCAGTGGACGGCGAGGTCGCGCTCCAGATGGCGGAGGGGGTGAGAAGCCTTCTTCGCGCCGACGTCGGCGTGGCGACGACGGGGGTCGCCGGGCCCGAGCCGCAGGACGGCCAGCCGGTCGGCACCGTGTGGATCGGGGTGGCGACGCCCGCGGGCGCCACGGCGAACCAGTTCCTCCTCGAGGGTGATCGCGCCGCGATCCGGCGCGAGTGCGCCGAGCGGGCCCTCGCCGAATGCCTGCTGCGGCTGTGAGAAGCGCGGCCACCGGACGGGAACAGATCGGGTTTCGGCTCGGTTACATTCGGCGATTCCCACCCATTCCACAGCGCACGGGATTAGATTGTCGTCAACCGGGTGCTGTACTGTTGTCCACCCGGACACGGTGGGATTGCATGTGAGGAGGGGACGAACATGATCCTTGTGCGACACGAGATCGGCGAAGTCCTGCGCGACTTCCGCCAGCAGAAGGGCCGTACCCTTCGTCAGGTGGCCAGCCGTGCGAGCGTCGCCCTGGGCTACCTCAGCGAGGTCGAGCGGGGTCAGAAAGAGGCGTCCAGCGAGATCCTCGCGTCCGTCGCCGAAGCCCTCGGCGTCCCCATCTCCACGATCATGCGCGAGGTCGGTGATCGCATCTCGGTTCTCGAGGGCATCCAGACCTTCCCCGACGTCGTTCCCGACGAGCTGATGGCCGAGGTCGGCCCCGAGCTGTCGCTGCGGTGAGGCGCGGCAACCCCTTCGTTTCGGATCCGAGGTCACAGGAGCCCGTGCGGCGATGCGCCTGAGTGAGTTCGACCGCGCCATGGCAGACCAGTTCGGTGCTGGCGCGGGTGCGGTGCGCACCGATCTGGCCCTCGCCGCGATGGGCGGACGCACCGCGGCGGAGGCGCTGGCGGCAGGCGTCGCCGCGCGCGACGTGTGGCTGGCCGTCTGCGACGAGATGGACGTGCCCGCCGAGCGGCGCTACGGCGTGGGGCGGCTCGAGCAGCGCCGGCACTGACGCTTCAGCCGATCCGTGGAGTTCTTCGGATGGTGACACGAGCGGCGTGTCGGACTCGAAGATCTGTTCGATGAGTCGATAGGCTCCTCCACAGCTGGTGTCGATCGGGTGTCTGTCCACAGATCGAGAGGGGCGTGATCCGGATGTCGGACCCCATCCCTACGGTGGAGAGCGTCCACGACACCAACCGCCTTGTCGCAGCATCCCTCCCGCCGTGGGCGGGGCGCGACAGCCTGCAGGCGACGGACCGCGATCAGAAGGAGCATCCCATGCCATCACCCGCCGACCGCGAGAAGGCCCTCGAATCGGCCCTCGCACAGATCGACCGGCAGTTCGGGAAGGGCTCGGTCATGCGGCTGGGCAGCGACGAGCGCGCCCCGGTCGAAGTCATCCCCACCGGTTCGATCGCGCTCGATGTCGCCCTCGGCGTCGGCGGTCTGCCGCGTGGCCGCATCATCGAGATCTACGGTCCGGAGTCGTCGGGCAAGACGACGCTCACGCTCCACGCGATCGCCAACGTGCAGCGCGCGGGGGGCATCGCCGCCTTCATCGACGCTGAGCACGCGCTCGACCCCGATTACGCGCAGAAGCTGGGCGTCGACATCGACCAGCTGCTCGTCTCGCAGCCCGACACCGGCGAGCAGGCGCTCGAGATCGCCGACATGCTCGTGCGCTCGGGGGCGATCGACCTCGTGGTCATCGACTCGGTCGCCGCCCTCGTGCCCAAGGCCGAGATCGAGGGCGAGATGGGCGACACCCACGTGGGTCTGCAGGCCCGCCTCATGTCGCAGGCGCTGCGCAAGCTCACGGGTGGTCTCAACCAGACGAAGACCACCGCGATCTTCATCAACCAGCTGCGCGAGAAGATCGGCGTGTTCTTCGGCTCGCCCGAGACAACCGCCGGCGGCAAGGCGCTCAAGTTCTATGCGTCGGTGCGCCTGGACATCCGCCGCATCGAGACCCTCAAAGACGGCGCCGAGTCCGTCGGCAACCGTACGCGCGTCAAGGTCGTCAAGAACAAGATGGCGCCGCCGTTCAAGCAGGCGGAGTTCGACATCCTCTTCGGCACGGGCATCTCGCGCGAGGGCAGCCTCATCGACTTCGGCGTCGAGCACGGCATCGTGAAGAAGTCGGGCTCGTGGTACACCTACGACGGCGAGCAGCTCGGGCAGGGCAAAGAGAACGCGCGCAACTTCCTGCTCAAGAACGAAGACGTCGCGGCCGACATCGAGTCGAAGATCAAGGAGAAGCTCGGCGTAGGAGTGGCACGTGTCGTCGAGGCGTCGACGGCAGACGAGCTGGCAGCACGCCGTCCGGCCTGATGGTCCGATTCACCGACAGCGAGAGCGAGCCGGACGCCGAGAGCGGCGACCGGCTCGCCCCCGTGATCCCGCTGTTCGTCGGCGCCCCGATCGCAGATGCCAGCCCGGGCGACCGGGACTGGCACGCGAAGGGAGGCACCGACCGATCGCGCGACGCCTCGAGTGATCCGGCATTCGCCGAGACGGATCGTGACGAGTTCGTCGAGCTCGCCGAGCGGGCGCTGCTCAAGAAGCTGCGCGCGCGCTCGCTCTCGTTCGCCGAGGCGCGATCCGCCCTGCGTCAGCATCAGCTGTCGCAGGGCGAGTCCGAGGCGCTCCTTCAGCGGCTCGAAGGGTTCGGCTACCTCGACGACGCGGCGCTTGCCGATCAGCTCGTGCACACCGCCGTCGATCGTCAGAACAAGGGGCGGCAGGCGATCGCGCAGGTGCTGGCCAAGCGCGGCATCCCGCGCGACATCGCAGACGCCGCGCTGGCGACGCTGCCCGACGACGACGCCGAACGCGCGCTCGAATTCGCCCGGGGCAAGGCGAGGTCGCTGCGCGCGCTCGATCGCGACACCGCACTGCGTCGCCTCGTGGGGCAACTGGCCCGGCGCGGGTACGGGGGCTCTGCGGCGCTCACCGCGGCGCGCACAGCACTCGATGAGGCGGCGGCGCCGTCGCACGGCGTGCGGTTTGACTGACCGGCGCCGCACAGCGAGGTCTCGGGTGGTCGTGCGGCACGGGGCCGGGCTCACAGCACCGGCTCGTAGAATGGCTGACATCATGACCTCCCCGTCCAGCACCCCGACGCTCATCTCGCCCTCCCAGGCGGCGGTCGGCGCCGACGGCCGCGTGCGCACGTACGAGGTGCGCACTTTCGGCTGCCAGATGAACGTCCACGACTCGGAGCGCCTCTCCGGTTCCCTCGAGAGCGCCGGTTACGTGCGCGCAGACGACGGCGAAGAGGCCGACATCGTCGTGATCAACACGTGTGCCGTCCGCGACAATGCCGCCGGCAAGCTGTACGGCACGCTCGGGCACCTCAAGGCGCGCAAAGACAAGCACGAGGGCATGCAGATCGCCGTCGGCGGCTGCCTCGCCCAGATGGACAAGCAGACCGTCCTCGACAAGGCGCCGTGGGTCGACGTCGTGTTCGGCACGCACAACATGGGGTCCCTCCCGAGCCTGCTCGAACGCGCCCGTCACAACGAAGAGGCCGAACTCGAGATCCTCGAGGCACTCGAGGTCTTCCCGTCCACGCTGCCGACGAAACGCGACTCGATCTACAGCGGCTGGGTGTCGATCTCGGTCGGCTGCAACAACACCTGCACGTTCTGCATCGTGCCGCACCTGCGCGGCAAAGAGAAGGATCGCCGCCCCGGCGACATCCTGAACGAGGTCCGGCTGCTCGTCGACGACGGCGCCGTCGAGGTCACGCTGCTCGGCCAGAACGTGAACTCCTACGGTGTCGAGTTCGGCGACCGCCAGGCGTTCGGCAAGCTCCTGCGCGCCGCCGGCCAGATCGAGGGGCTCGAGCGCATCCGCTTCACCAGCCCCCACCCCGCCGCCTTCACCGACGATGTGATCGACGCGATGGCCGAGACCCCGTCGGTTATGCCGCAGCTGCACATGCCCCTGCAGTCCGGCAGCGACCGAATCCTCAAGGCGATGCGCCGCTCGTATCGCAGCGACAGGTTCCTGGGCATCCTCGACCGCGTGCGCGCGAAGATCCCGCACGCGGCGATCACGACCGACATCATCGTGGGCTTCCCCGGCGAGACCGACGAAGATTTCGAAGAGACGATGCGCGTCGTCGAGCAGGCCCGGTTCGCGAGCGCCTTCACGTTCCAGTACTCGATCCGCGAGGGGACTCCGGCTGCGACGATGGCCGACCAGGTGCCCAAGTCCGTCGTGCAGGAGCGCTACAACCGGCTGGTCGCGCTGCAGGACCGCATCTCGCTCGAAGAGAACCAGCGTCAGCTCGGGCGCACGCTCGAAGTGCTCGTGTCGACCGGCGAGGGCAAGAAAGACGCCGCGACGCACCGTCTGACCGGACGCGCCGAAGACAACCGGCTGGTGCACTTCGAGGTTCCGGCGGGAAGCGACCTTCCGCGCCCCGGTGACGTGGTGAGCGTGGTGGTCACGCACGCCGCGCCCTTCCACCTCCTCGCGGACTCGCCCGACGGAGCGCCCCTGCGCATCCGCCGCACGCGCGCCGGCGACGCGTGGGACCGTTCGCAGGCCGAGTCGTGCGCCATTCCGGCGCCCGCCGGCGAGGCCGGTGCGGCGCGCTCGGTGTCGCTGGGGCTTCCGACGCTCCGCATCGGCGGGTAACGCTCGTCCGATGGCATCCGCAGCGCCGTCGCCCGCACCCCCTCGCCTCACGAGCGCGCCACTTCGGTGCGAGCGCTGCGCTTCTTTCCGCAGCGGTCGCATCAGACTGCAGCGCTCGCAGCGAGCACGACGGAGCGGGCGATGACCGGGCCGCGGCTGTGGGCGGTGGTCGGCGCCACCGGCACCGGAAAGACCGCGCTGTCGCTCGACCTCGCCGAGGCGCTCGCCGCGAGCGGGCGACCGGCCGAGATCGTCAACGCCGACGCGATGCAGCTGTACCGCGGCATGGACATCGGCACCGCGAAGCTCCCCGAGGGCGAGAGGCGAGGCATCCGTCATCATCTTCTCGACGTGCTCGACGTGACCGACGAGGCGGCCGTCGCCTGGTATCAGAATGCCGCGCGCGGCGCGATCGCAGGCATCCACGCGCGCGGGGCCGATGCGATCCTCGTCGGAGGCTCGGGGCTGTACGTGTCGAGTGTGATCTACGACTTCCGCTTCCCGCCGCACGATGACGCGCTGCGCGCGCGGCTCGAGGCGGAGCTTGCCGCGGACGGCCCCGGAGTGCTGTTCGCGCGGCTGCGCGAGCTGGACGCGCGCACCGCCGAGCGCATCGACCCGCGCAACGGGCGTCGGATCGTGCGCGCCCTCGAGGTGCTCGCACAGGGTGAGGCGACGCACGGCGCGGCGCTTCCGGACCAGCCCTCGCTGTGGCATCCGTCCACCCGACTCGTCGGGGTGCAGGTGCCGCGCGACGAGCTCGTTGCCAGACTCGACGCACGCGTCGAAGGCATGTGGCGCGACGGCCTCGTCGACGAGGTCGCGCGGCTGCGCGCGGCAGGGCTCGAGCGCGGGGTCACCGCGCGCCGCGCCATCGGCTACGCGCAGGCTCTCGCGCAGCTGGGCGGCCAGAAGAGCGAGGCCGAGGCGATCTCCGAGACCCAGGCGCTGACGCGGCGGTACGCCCGGCGGCAGGTGTCGTGGTTCCGCCGATACGCCAGTCTGCGCTGGGTCGAGCCGGGCACGGTGCCCGCGCTCGCGCTGGACGGCGCCTGAGCCCTGCGACCCGCGGCCGCCGCGCTTCCGGCGCGTATTGCCGCCTGCGCACCCGGGTCTTGCCGTGCATGGCGGCGGCCGCTCGCCTGGCAGACTCGGGTGGGTGAGCATCGGCATCCGCACCTTCGACCGCTCCGACTCCGACGCGGTCATCGCGCTGTGGCACGCGAGCGGGCTCACGCGGCCGTGGAACGACCCGCACAAGGACATCGAGCGCAAGCTCGCGGTGCAGCCGGAGCTGTTCCTCGTCGCGCACGACGCGGAAACGGTCGTCGGCTCGGTGATGGCCGGCTACGACGGGCATCGGGGCTGGCTCTACTACCTCGCGAGCGACCCGGGCCGCCGGGGCGAGGGCATCGCGCGCCGGCTCGTCGCCGAGGCGGAGCATCGCCTGCAGGCGATGGGATGCCCCAAGGTGCAGCTCATGGTGAGGCCCGAGAACCACGCGGCGCGCGGGTTCTACGACGCGCTCGGGTACGAGCCTTTCGACACGTGGGCCACGGGCAAGCGCCTGATCGCGGACGAGTAGCCGGCGGCGTCCGTAGGATTGGAGGATGCCCCGCACCATCGCGTTCACCAAGGGTCACGGCACCGGGAACGACTTCGTGATCGTCGCCGACCCGGACGCCGAGATCGACCTCACCGAGGATCAGGTCGCCGTGCTGTGCGACCGGCGCTTCGGGATCGGCGCGGACGGCATCCTGCGCGTGGTGCGCTCCGCGCGCACCGCCGAGGGCGCCGCGACACCGGCCGCGGAATGGTTCATGGACTACCGCAACGCGGACGGCACCAAGGCCGAGATGTGCGGCAACGGCGTGCGCGTGTTCGTGCGGTACCTGCTCAAGGCGGGTCTTGCGACCCTCGCGCCGGGGGAGTCCCTCGCGATCGGCACGCGCGCCGGTGTGAAGACGGTGACCCTGTCCGAGGACGGCTTCGAGGTCGACCTGGGGCTGTGGCGGCGCGAGCCCGACGTGCTCGTGCGGGCGCGCGGACTCGATGTGGCGCGCCCGGGTCAGGGCATCGACGTCGGCAATCCGCACGTGGTCGTCGCCCTCGGCTCGCTCGCCGAGCTCGAGGCGCTCGATCTGCTCGCCCAGCCGATCCTCGACCCCGTGCCGCCGCATGGCGCGAACGTCGAGTTCGTCGTGCCGAGCGATCCGCTGGTGCGGGGCGCCGTCGGGTCGGTGCGCATGCGCGTGTTCGAGCGCGGCGTCGGTGAGACCCTCAGCTGCGGCACGGGCGTGGCCGCGGCGGCGCTCGCGGTGCGCTACTGGGCGGGCGATGGCGCCCCCGACCGGTGGAGCGTCGAGGTGCCCGGCGGCACGCTGGGCGTGCGCGTCCGCCGCGATGCCGACGGCGAGCACGTGCTGTTGTCGGGTCCCGCGTCGCTGGTGTTCTCGGGCGAGTTCTCGCTCGCCTGACGCGCGAGCGCGCACCCGCGCGAGGTCACTCAGCCGATGACGTCGACCGGATCGGTCGGGGGCACACCGTGGCGGCGCACCTTGATGACGCGGAAGCCGCGACCGGTCGCCGCCCGCGACACGGAGTAGCCGTGCTCGAACGTCGCCGCGAGCCAGCGCTGCAGCGAGTCGGAGCCGAGATTGCGCTGTACGACGAACCATCCGTCGCTGCGTTCGGCCAGGCGCGGGATCCAGCGTTCGAGCATGCCGTGCAGTTCGTTCTTGCCCACGCGGATGGGCGGGTTGGAGCGGATCGTGCGGAACTCGACGTGGTCGGGAACACCGTTCGGCTGCACGGCGTTGACGTTGCTGAGCCCGAGAGCCTCGGCGTTGCGCCTGACGAGGTCCAGTGCCCGCTCGTTGACGTCGACCGCCCACACGGTCGCGTGCGGGGACTGGAGCGCGAGGGTCAGCGAGATCGGCCCCCACCCCGCACCGAGGTCGAGGAAGTTGCCGCTCTGCGGTGGCGCGGGAGTGTTCGCGAGCAGGACGCCCGTTCCGGAATCGATGTGGTCGGGGCTGAAGACCCCGCCCGCGGTCGTGACCTCGACATCGCGTCCGGCGAGGACGACGCGGATCCGACGCAGATTCTCGGCACTCGCCGGCGACGCACTGAAGTAGTGATCGCTCTGCATGCGCATGAGCGTAGCGGGTCGTCTCTCACCCGGGGAGGCTAGAGTTTACGGATGCCGCGGCTGTGGCACCCCGAAAGGAACGAATGACCGACACCACCACGCCCCGTGCCACCGAAGAGGCGCAGGTCGACCCCGTCGACCGCGTGCTCGCGCACGCCGAGCCCCGGTCGGGTGTGCGGCTGTTCGGTGCCGCGCAGGCGCTGCAGGACTCGGCGACGGCTGCGGGCGCCGACACCGACGGCGAGCAGTGGGATCGCGAGGAGCGCGCGGCGCTGCGCCGCGTGCCGGGGCTTTCGACCGAGCTCGAGGATGTCACCGAGGTCGAGTACAGGCAGCTGCGGCTCGAGAACGTCGTGCTCGTCGGGGTGCACCCGCAGGGTGCGCAGGATGACGCCGAGAACTCGCTGCGAGAGCTTGCCGCCCTGGCCGAGACGGCGGGCGCGGTCGTGCTCGACGCGGTGCTGCAGCGGCGCCCGCATCCGGATCCTGCGACCTACATCGGCCGAGGCAAGGCCCAGGAGCTGAAGGACATCGTCGCGGCCGTCGGCGCCGACACCGTGATCGCCGACACCGAGCTCGCTCCCAGCCAGCGCCGTGCGCTCGAGGACGTCGTGAAGGTCAAGGTCATCGACCGCACCACCGTGATCCTCGACATCTTCAGTCAGCACGCCAAGAGCCGCGAGGGCAAGGCGCAGGTCGAGCTCGCGCAGCTCGAGTACCTTCTGCCGCGTCTGCGCGGCTGGGGCGACTCGATGAGCCGGCAGGCCGGTGGCCAGGTGGGCGCCGGCGGCGCGGGCATGGGTTCGCGCGGTCCCGGTGAGACCAAGATCGAGCTCGACCGCCGCCGCATCCGCACGAAGATGGCCCAGCTGCGCAAGCAGATCCGTGACTTCGCGCCCGCCCGCGACGCCAAGCGCGCCGAGCGCAAGCGCAACACGATCCCGTCGGTGGCGATCGCCGGGTACACGAACGCGGGCAAGTCGAGCCTGCTGAACCGCCTCACGAGCGCGGGCGTGCTGGTGGAGAACGCGCTGTTCGCGACGCTGGATGCCACGGTGCGGCGCTCTGAGACCTCCGACGGCCGCGTCTACACGCTGACCGACACGGTCGGGTTCGTCAGGAACCTTCCGCACCAGCTGGTCGAGGCGTTCCGCTCGACGCTCGAGGAGGTCGGCGAAGCCGATGTGATCATCCACGTCGTCGACGCGGCGCATCCTGATCCGGCCGCCCAGCTCGCCACGGTGCGCGACGTGATCGGCGACGTGGGCGCGCGCGGCATTCCCGAGATCGTGGTGTTCAACAAGGCCGACCTCGTCGACGACGACACGCGTCTGGTGCTGCGCGGGCTGGAGCCTGCCGCGCTTTTCGCGTCGTCGCGCTCCGGCGAGGGGATCGAGCAGCTTCGCGCCGAGATCGAGCGCACGCTTCCGCTGCCCGAGGTCGAGGTGCGGGCGCTGGTCCCGTACAACCGCGGGGATCTCGTCTCTGCCGTGCACGAGCACGGCATCATCCTGTCGCAGGAGCACGAGGAGGACGGCACCGCGCTGCACGTGCGCGTCGGTCAGAACCTCGCGGCGAGGCTCGCGCCCTTCGCGCGCGGCTGAGGTGCCGGCCCTGCCCTCGGGCTGACCGTCAGCTGAGCTCGACGCGCTCGACTCCGGGCGGGTCGAATCCCAGGACCTGGCCGAGAAAGCTCAGCTCGGCCTCGAGCGTTGCCACGATCGTCTCGGCGCGCCGGAACCCGTGCCCCTCGCCCTCGAACGTGAGGTAGGCGTGCGCGACGCCGTTCTCGGCGAGGGCGTCGCGCACCGCCTCGGACTGCGACGGGGGAACGACGAGGTCGTCGAGGCCCTGCTCGATGAGCAGGGGCGTCGTGAGCCGCTCGAGGCGCGACAGCGGTGAGCGCTCGACGTACAGCGCCTCGGCCTGGGGCAGGGGCCCCACCATGCCGTCGAGGTAGCGGGCCTCGAAGTCGTGCGTGTCTTCGGCCAGCCGCCGGAGGTCGGCGACCCCGTAGCGGCTGATGCCGGCGGCGAACGCGTCCGTCCCGGTGAGCGCGCACAGCACCGTCCAGCCGCCCGCCGAGCCGCCCGCGATCGCGATGCGGGCGGGATCGGCGAGGCCCTGGGCGCCGAGCCCTCGTGCCGCCGCCGCGACATCGTCGACGTCGACGACCCCCCACTGTCCGCGCAGTCTTTCGCGGTACTCCCGCCCGTAGCCGGTCGAGCCGCCGTAGTTGACGTCGAGCACGCCGATGCCGCGGCTGGTGAGATACGCGATCTTGGCGGATGCCGCGCCCCCGACGTGCGAGGTCGGCCCGCCGTGGACGAACACGACGTAGGGGGGCAGTTCGCCCTCGGGAGCGCTGGCGATCGGGTTCGTAGGGGGATAGGCGAACGCGTGCACCGGGCCGCGCGGCCCCTCGTAGGTCACGGGGCGGGGACGGGGCATCCATTCGACACCCCACGGCGATTCGCCCCCGCGCACCGTGTCGATGCGCTCGGGATGGTCGGCGTCGAGCAACCATAGGCCGCTCGGGGTGGTGGGACCCGATCCCGACACGAGGATGCGGGTGCCCGCGGTGTGCTCGACGGTGACGCCCGCCGTCGCCGGGGAAGGGAGCGTCTGGGCGTCACCGGTGGCCGGATCGACGACGACCAGTTCGTCGCGGCCGTTCGTGCGCACGGCGGCTATGCGGCCGTCGCCGAGCAGGCCGTACCAGCGCGCGCCGAGCGACCACAGCGCGCCGCCGGTGTCGGCGTCTGCGGGCGCGACCGGGGCGTGGGCCAGTTCGGCGTCCAGGCGCATGCGCCATAGGTTCCAGCGGCCGGTCGGGTCGTCGAGGTACACGAGGTCGTCGGCGTCGAGCCAGGCCGGCTGCAGGGGCGCGGTCGCCGCGGAGGCAGAGACGGTCGTCCACTCGACGACCGTGCCCGCCTCGATGCGGCCCACACGCAGCTCGGTGCGGTCCCAGGGCATGTCGGGGTGGTTCCACGCGACCCAGGCGAGGTGCCGACCGCCGGGTGAGAGCGCGGGCTGGGCGAGGAAGTGGCTGTCGGCGGTGAGGTCGGTCACGTTCCAGCGCTCGCCGGTGGCGATCGCGACGAGGTCGCGACGCGGGATGCCGGCATTCTGATGCACCTCGCGCACCGCGATGAGCAGCCCGCCCTGCCAGGTCAGCCCCCCGTACCGGGTGTCGTCGTCGGGGGGAGTGAGCGCACGCGGGGCGCCGCCGGGCGGCAGCGCCCACACGCGTTGCGAGTCCTTGTCGACGAACGCGAGGCGTCCGCGATCGATCGCCGTCCACGCGCCTCCGCCGTACTCGTGCACGCGTGAGCGTGCGCTCCACGGGGCGGGGAGCAGTTCCTGCATCTCACCGGACGCGAGGCGGCGCCGCACGGTCGTGCGCCCGCCCTCCGCCGGGACGGTCTCGCCCCACCACACCTCTTCGCCGCCGTCGTGATCCCGCACGAGCAGTGCGCCTTCGATGCGCGGCGAGGCGGCGGCGACCGAGGCGGCCGTGACCGGCGATGGCCAGGTTCCGTAGGGGAGCGTCTCCACAAGAGACCAACCTACGACGCCCGGACGCCCCCCGTCGCAGCCAGGCGAAATGCATACCTTGGGTCGATGTCGATGCGCATAGTGACATCGACACCGTCCGCTGCCACCGTCAGCTTGTGACCGTGCTGTCGTCGGAGCGGACGGATGCCGCGGGCGCAGCGGCGGCCTCCACCGCCTCGTCGTCTTCGGGTGCGGCCTGGGTCGCGGCCTCGGCCTGTGCCCCGGTCTCTGTCTCGCCGAGCGCCTCGGTGCCAGCGCCGTGGCCTGCGGCGGTCTCGTCGGCCTCGCGCTGGAGCAGTTCGGCGCAGAGCCAGACGATCAGGGCGAGAACGACCGTGAGCACGATGTCGCTCACTGACAGGGGCCGCAGGGCGATGAGCAGCAGCACCGCGAGCACGACGATCATCAGGCGCACGAGCACGCGCTGCCGGTGCATCCAGTCGCCGAAAGAGCCGGTGTCCAAGCCCCACCTCGCAAGCCCCGCGCGCGCACGCGATGTGAGCGACCCCGACAGCGCGCGCACCCGCCGCGCGGGCGCCCAGCGCCCGCCCAGCCACGCCGCCAGGGCGATCACGGCTCCGAGGAACGTGATCACGATCGTGGTGTCGCGCATCGCGGCCGTGATCATCGCGTAGGCCGCGTCGAGCGCGCGCGGCGGCAGGCCGAGCTGCGGCGCGCTGAGCGAGACGATGATCCGCCCGCTGTCGAGCCCGATCCACAGGAGGCCGGCGCCGACCAGGATCGCCACTCCGGTGCCGAGCAGGGCGGTGAACCGCCGGCGCGCCACGACGATGCCGACGACCAACAGCGCGAGCGCGATCACGGGCAGCCACCAGACGACGGTGACCGCGAGGCTGTAGATCGTGCCCACGAGCGCGAGCGCCTCGGATTGCACGAGCACGATGGTGTGGGTGACCGGTGGGATCGACGCCGCGAACGTGATCCCCTGATCGACCAGCCGCTGCTTGAGCTCTTCGATGATCGGACCGAGCTGGATCCCTAGGGTGCCGGCCTGGTCGATCGTGACCGCGCCGGTGCCGTCGTTGGTCGCGGTCGCGACGAGGGCGCGATGGCTCACCTGCAGCGCGCGCTCCCACACGTCGGCGAACGCGTCGGATTCGACCACGCGGGTGACGGTCGTGTCGATGAGGCTCTGGATGCCCGAGACCGCGGGCTGGCGCAGCAGGTCGAGAGCCCGCAGCGCCGCCGGCGGCAGATCGAGCGTCGCGATCCCGTCGAACAGATCGTTCGTGAAGGACTCGATGTCGAGACTGTCTTCGATCGCGGCGGTCGCCTCGCCGATGATGAGCGCCTGCACGTCGGGATCGTCGGCGAGCGGTGCGAAGGTCTGCACGAAGGCGGCCTCGTCGACGAGCTGGGTGCGGGTCCAGGTGGCGACGATCGAGATCGGGACCAGGATGCCGGCGATCACGATGCACACCGCCGAGACGAGCGCACGCCACCCGTCGCGTTTGTTCGCTCGGGAGGCGCCGCCCGGTGCGGCGGGCGTGATCGGGGTGACCGGAAGCGTGCCCCCGGTGCGCAGCCGATCGTTGTCTGCGCGAAGCGCCGCGATCTCGGCGCGCAGATCGTCGATCTCAGAAGGCATGGTCCCACCCCTCGATCGTGAACACGCAGGGAGCGTGCGACCGGCGAAGGGATCGTCCCCCCGGCGATGACGCTCACACTATCGGCGCGGACCGACATGTGCGCGCCAGGTGCGCGGTGCGAAGCCCGGGAGAGGGCGCCACGGGACCGGGAAGAAGCCGCTCAGACCGCCCGCAGGACCGCGACCACCTTGCCGAGGACCGTCGCCTCGTCGCCGAGGATCGGCTCGAACGCCGAGTTGCGCGGGAGCAGCCACGTGTGGCCGTCACGGCGGCGGAACGTCTTGACGGTGGCCTCGTCGTCGAGCATCGCGGCGACGATGTCGCCGTTCTCGGCGACGTTCTGCGCGCGCACGACGACCCAGTCGCCGTCGCAGATGGCCGCGTCGATCATCGACTCGCCGACGATCTTGAGCATGAACAGGTCGCCCTTGCCGACGAGCTGGCGGGGGAGCGGGAAGATCTCTTCGACCTGCTGGTCGGCGGTGATGGGAACGCCTGCCGCGATGCGGCCCACGAGCGGGACCAGCGCCGCGTCGCCGACCGGCGGGGCGCTGTCGGCCGGGTTCTCGGTGGCGCCGGGCAGGTCGATCAGCACCTCGAGGGCGCGGGTCTTGCCCGGGTCACGACGGAGGTAGCCGCTCAGCTCGAGCTGGTTGAGCTGATGGGTCACGCTCGAAAGCGACTTGAGGCCGACCGCGTCGCCGATCTCGCGCATGCTCGGCGGGTAGCCCTGCCGCGAGATCGAGCGCTGGATGACCTCGAGGATCGCCTGCTGCTTGTCGCTCAGGCTCTTGCGGCGACGGGTCTGAGGCTTGTCGCGTCCGGCGGTCGCGTCGGTCATCGTGGGTGCTCCTGTCTCACCCCGCCGCATGCGGCGCCGCATCGAGCGAATCCCGGGGGTGCACCGGTCTTCGAATGTCGGAGGTCGATGGTGGGGTGTTGCTATCGAAACCGTATCCGATCACGGGACGATCCGCGCGAATCGACGCGCGTGTCGCTCTTCGAAGGAACGGGCTCGACAGACAGGCTTGACGTCTCCACAAATCGAAGATACGTTCGGAAGGAAAGTTCGCATCCGATCCGCCCGGCCGCGAGTCGGGTGCGAACTTCTCGCCACCGTCGGGAGGAACACATGAGCACCTTCGCCGTCACCACCGCATCGCTCGCCCCGCGTACGCGCCTGCGCCTGACCACCCGAGGGCGGCGCGTGCTCACGCTTCTGGCGGCCCTCCCGGCCGCCGTGGCCCTGGCCGCCGCCATCGTCGGCGGGGGCGCCGCTCTGGCGTCCCGCGACGCGGGCGCGCCCGCCGGCACGTTCGAGACAGTGACCGTGCAGCCCGGCGACACGCTGTGGGCGATCGCCGAAGGGGTCGCGCCCGGGTCCGATCCGCGCGACGTGGTCGACGCGATCGTCCGACTCAATGCGCTCGGCAGCGTGGGGATCGTCGCGGGGCAGGAGCTCGCGATCCCCGCTGCGTACTCGTCGGCGCGCTGAGCCGGGCGCTCTACGATGGGAGGGGTGAGCGTAAGCCTTGACGATCTGCCCCTCCGCGACGATCTGCGCGGACTGAAGCCCTACGGCGCCCCCCAGGCGCCCCTCCCCGTGGCGCTGAACGTCAACGAGAACACGCACCCCGTTCCGCAGGACGTCGCCGACGACATCGTCGATGCGCTCGCCCACGCGCTGCGCGAGGTGAACCGCTACCCCGATCGCGAGTTCACGGCGCTGCGCGAGTCCTTCGCCGGCTATCTCGGCCACGGCCTCACGCGCGACCAGATCTGGGCCGGCAACGGCTCGAACGAGGTGCTCCAGCACATCTTGCAGGCCTTCGCCGGGCCCGGGCGCACCGCGTTCGGCTTCGCGCCGACGTACTCGATGTATCCGCTCCTCACGCAGGGCACCGGGGCGAGGTGGGTCGCGGGCAGGAGCGGTCACGACTTCACCCTCGACCCCGCCGAGGCGGCGGCCCAGATCGAGGCCGCCGCGCCGGACGTCGTGTTCCTGTGCGCGCCGAACAACCCCTCGGGCACCCCGATGCACCTCGACGTGATCGAGGCCGTGTACGACGCGGCCCCGGGAATCGTCGTGGTCGACGAGGCCTACCACGAGTTCGCGCCTCGTGATGAGCGCTCTGCGCTGACGCTGCTGCCCGGCCGCGAGCGGCTCGTCGTCTCGCGCACGATGAGCAAAGCGTTCGCCTTCGCGGGCGCGCGGGTCGGCTACCTCGCCGCGGATCCCGCATTCATCGACGCGCTCCGCCTCGTGCGGCTCCCGTACCACCTGAGCGCCCTCACGCAGGCGGCGGCGACTGCGGCGCTGCGCCACGCCCCCACGATGCTGCGGATGGTGGACGATATCGTCGCCCAGCGCGATCGCATCTCGGCGACGGTCGAGGCGCTGGGCTACACGCCTTACGAGTCGTGGACCAACTTCGTGCTGTTCGGCGGCGTCGAAGACAGCGGGGTGGCGTGGCAGAAGCTGTTCGATCGGGGCATCCTGATCCGCGACGTGGGGATCGCGCACCACCTGCGCGTGACGGCGGGCACCGAGGAAGAGACCACGGCGTTTCTCGATGCCCTCGCGTCGATAGGATCGGCATCATGACGAGCCAGTCCGCGCCGCGCACCGCATCGCTGCGCCGCGCCACGAGCGAGTCGTCGGTCGAGCTGGAGCTGAACCTCGACGGGAGCGGCCGCAGCCGCATCGACACGACGGTCCCGTTCTTCGATCACCTGCTCACGGCATTCGCCAAGCACTCGCTGACAGACCTCACCGTGCGGGCGTCGGGTGACACCGACATCGACGCGCACCACACCGTCGAAGACATCTCGATCGTGCTCGGTCAGGCCATCCGCGAGGCCCTCGGCGACAAGGCGGGAATCTCGCGCTACGGCGATGCGCTCGTGCCGCTGGATGAAGCGCTCGCGCAGGCCGTCGTCGACATCAGCGGACGCCCCTATCTCGTGCACGGCGGTGAACCCGAGGGCTACGAGTTCCACCTGATCGGGGGGCACTTCACCGGCTCCCTCGTGCGGCACTCGTTCGAGGCGATCACGTTCAACGCGGGGCTCACGGTGCACGTGACGGTGCTCGGCGGCCGCGACCCGCACCACATCGCTGAGGCCGAGTTCAAGGCGTTCGCCCGCGCGTTCCGTCAGGCCAAGGCGCTCGATCCCCTCGTCGAGGGGATCCCGAGCACCAAGGGCGCGCTGTGACCGACCGGCCGCTGGTCGCCGTCCTGGACTACGGCTCCGGCAATGTGCACTCCGCGGTCAAGGCGCTGCAGGCCGCGGGGGCCGATGCCCGGCTCACCTCCGATCGCGGGCTGGTCCTCGACGCCGACGGGCTGGTCGTGCCGGGCGTGGGCGCCTTCCGCGCCGTCATGGACGCGCTGCGGGCGAGCCGCGGCGACCAGATGATCGAGCGTCGGCTCGCCGGAGGGCGCCCGGTGCTGGGCATCTGCGTCGGCATGCAGGTGCTGTTCGAGCGCGGGGTCGAGCGCGGTGTCGACACCGAGGGTCTCGGTGAGTGGCCCGGGGTGGTCACCGAGCTCGACGCGCCGGTGCTGCCGCACATGGGCTGGAACACGGTCGAGGTCGGCGAGGGGTCGCGGCTGTTCGAGGGCATCGAGCACGAGCGCTTCTATTTCGTGCACTCCTTCGCCGCCCAGCAGTGGCTGCTGGAGGTCATGCCGCCGTTCCCGAGCCCCGCGCTCACGTGGTGCGACTACGGCCGTCCGTTCCTGGCGGCGGTCGAGAACGGACCGCTGTCGGCGACGCAGTTCCACCCCGAGAAGTCGGGTGCTGCCGGCATCCGCCTGCTCTCCAATTGGATCGGCGGGCTCGGCGGGCGTAGCCTTTGACCTCGTGCCCATCGGGGGAGGCAGTTCGGCCACCCCGATTCGATCCGCCGCACGAGGAGCCATGAACGATTTCGCGTCAACGCCAGAGCTGATCCTCTTTCCCGCCGTGGATGTCGCCGACGGCAAGGCCGTGCGGCTGACGCAAGGCGAGGCCGGCTCCGAGACGAGCTTCGGCGACCCCGTCGAAGCGGCGGCGGAATGGGCCCGCCAGGGGGCGTCGTGGATTCACCTCGTCGACCTCGACGCGGCGTTCGGGCGCGGCAGCAACTCCCACGTGCTGCGCAAGGTCATCAAGCAGGTCAAGGGCGTCCAGGTCGAGGTCTCGGGCGGCATCCGCGACGACCGCTCGCTCGAGCAGGCCCTCGAGATCGGTGCGTCTCGCATCAACCTCGGCACGGCGGCGCTGGAGAACCCCGAGTGGGCCGCCGACGTGATCAGCCGCTACGGCGACGTCATCGCCGTGGGGCTCGACGTGCGAGGGACGACCCTCGCGGCGCGCGGCTGGACGCGCGAGGGCGGCGACCTGTGGACTGTGCTCAAGCGCCTCGAAGAGGCCGGATGCAGCCGCTACGTCGTCACCGACGTCACGAAGGACGGCACCCTGCGCGGTCCGAACCTCGACCTGCTGCGCGAGATCACCGCGCGCACTCCGAAGCCGGTCATCGCGTCGGGCGGGGTCTCGAGCCTCGACGACCTGGCCGCCCTGCGCGAGCTGGTGCCCCTCGGCGTCGAAGGAGCGATCGTCGGCAAAGCCCTGTACACGGGCGCGTTCACGCTGGTCGAGGCGCTGGATGTCGCCGCAGGCTGAGCCGCAGCATCCTGATCACGACCACCCGCCGGCCGACTCGGCGGGCGTGCCGTGGGAGGGGCGCAGCTTCCGCTCCAACCCGCATGCGGGCGACGACGGCTCGGCCGATCCGGCGCTGCTGGCGGCGCTCGAGGCGTTCCGGGCGGGGGTGGGCGATCAGGTCGCGGTCGTCGACGCGTTCCGCGAGGCGCGACTGCTGATCCCGCTCGTCGCCGAGAAGGGCGATGAGGGCGTGGGCCCGACCGGCCTTCGCGTCGACAAGACGCAGGAACTGTCGATCGTGACGGTCGCCGCCCCCGACGGGCGCCGAGTGCTGCCGGTGTTCACCTCGGTCGAGGCGATGGGCAGATGGGATGCCTCGGCCCGCCCGGTTCCCGCCGAGGGCATCCGCGTGGCGCTGTCGGCGTCGGACGACGACACCGACCTGGTCGTGATCGATCCCGGCTCCGGCACTGAGTTCGTGCTGCGGCGTCCCGCGGTGTGGGCGATCGCCCAGAGCCAGCCGTGGGAGCCCTCGTTCGCATCGCCGGAGGTCTACACGGCCCTGCAGGCGAGCATCGCCGGGGAGCTGGCGGTGCTCGATCTGGGGGTCGAGCCGGGCGACCCGACTGCGCGCCTGCGCGGCCAGGAACTGGTCGTGCGCCTGCACCTGATGGCGGGGCTGTCGCAGGAGGAGCTGGACGGCGTCCTCCAGCGCCTCGCGAAGCGCTGGGCCGCCGACGACCGCGTCGCGGTGCTCGTCGACTCGCTGACGGTCAAGCTCGTCCGCGGCTGATATCCGCCCCGCGCGTCGCGGCCTCGCGCCGCTCGTCCCGCCGAGTCGCCGGGACACGCAGGCGACGGATGCCTCGGCGCGGGGCGCACACCCCTTGCATGCGCGCGCGCCGAGGCAGATGATCGGCGAGGAGTCGGCGACCCGCAGCTGCGAGAGGCGAGGACGGAGGCGCGGATGGACAACGACCAGTACCGGGCCGTGCTGGAGGCCGCGCAGCGGCACGCGCGCGTGTGGCTCGGCTCGGTCGCCGAGCAGCCCATCCGTCCGGAGCAGGACGCCGACGGCATCCTCTCGATGCTCGATCGCGACCTCCCCGACGACGGGCTGGACGCCGTCGCCGTGGTGGACGAGCTCGCGGCGGTGAGCGCACCGGGTCTCATGGCGATGGGATCGCCGCGGTTCTACGGCTTCGTGATCGGCGGGACGTACCCGGCGGCGCTCGGGGCGGACTGGCTCGTGTCGGCGTGGGACCAGAACACCGGCTCCCGCCAGCCGACGCCCGCGACCGCCGCGGTGGAAGAGACCGCGGCACGATGGATCCTCGACCTTCTCGGCCTTCCGCGCGAGAGCGGGGTGGGGTTTGTGACCGGCGGAACGAGCGCCAACCTCACGTGTCTGCTCGCCGCGCGCGACGCCGTGATCCGCGCGAGCGGCCACGATCCGGTGCGTGGTCTGCAGCACGCTCCCGTGATCCGGTTCCTGGCGGGTGAGGCCGTGCACACGTCGATGGTGCTCGCCGGTCGCATGGCGGGTCTCGGCGCGCCGCAGACGGTGGGCGCCGACGATCAGGGGCGCATCGATGTCGATGGCCTCGCGCGGGCCCTCGCGCAGGGCGAGGGGCAGGCGATCGTGGCGCTGCAGGCGGGGGATG
Source organism: Microbacterium sp. BWT-B31 (assembly GCF_041379855.1). Taxonomy (NCBI): domain Bacteria; kingdom Bacillati; phylum Actinomycetota; class Actinomycetes; order Micrococcales; family Microbacteriaceae; genus Microbacterium; species Microbacterium sp. BWT-B31. The sequence goes on along the minus strand of NZ_JBFECU010000003.1, from coordinate 31,868 downwards.
TGCACTCCGGCGCGTTCGACGACTTCGCCGCAGCGGTGACCGTCGCCCACGACGCGGGCGCGTGGGTGCACGTCGACGGGGCCTTCGGGCTGTGGGCGGCCGCGACGCCGCGCCTCGCGCACCTCGTGCGGGGGCTCGCGGAGGCCGATTCGTGGGCGACCGACGCGCACAAGACTCTGAACGTGCCGTACGACTGCGGTGTGGCGATCGTGCGAGACGACGCCGCGATGACGGCCGCACTGGGCGCGCACGCCGCGTACCTGCCCGCGGTCGAGGAGATCCCCGACCCCTACGACCGCGTTCCCGAGCTGTCGCGGCGCGCGCGGGGCGTGCCGGTGTGGGCGGCGCTGCGGTCGCTCGGCCGGCGAGGTGTCATCGGGCTGGTCGAAGGGCTGGCGGATGCTGCGGCCGGCCTCGCCGACGGCTTCCGGCGCATCCCGGGGCTGGAGGTTCTCAACGACGTCGTCTTCACCCAGGTGTGCCTCGCCGCCCCCGACGACGCCGCGACCGCGGCGCTGGGCCAGTGGCTGCGCGCCGAGGGCACGGTGTGGGCGTCGTCCTCGCGCTGGCAGGGCCGCACGGTGGTGCGGTTCGCCGTGAGCAATCGCGGCACCGACGCCGAGGCGGTGCGGCGTACGGTCGATGCGGTGGCCCGCGGCGCGCGGGCGCTGGGGATCACGCACGACGCGGGTTGAGGCATCCGCTCCGGAATCGCTGCGGTGTCAGGTGACCGGGCCGGTCCACTTCTCGCCGGGGCCCTTGCCGATCGGGTCGGGGATCACGGAGGCCTCGCGGAAGGCCAGTTGCAGCGAGCGCAGGCCGTCGCGCAGCGACCGGGCGTGCATGTCGCTGATCTCGGGCGCGCCGGCGGTGATGAGCCCGGCGAGGGCGTTGATGAGCTTGCGCGCCTCGTCGAGGTCGAGCTGGGTCGCGGGGTCGTCGGCGAGGCCGGTCTTCACCGCGGCGGCGCTCATGAGGTGCACGGCGGCGGTCGTGATGACCTCGACGGCGGGCACGTCTGCGATGTCGCGGGTGGCAGACGCCGCGGCCTGCTCCTGCGCCTCCCACTGGGCGATGCGCTCGGCGTCGGGAGCGCCGTTCTGGGGAGGGGTGCTGTCGCCGGCGTCCTGAATCGTGTTCACGTGCCACTCTCTGGTAGACTTCAGCGGGCACCGGAGCGATCTGCTCCGGAACGAAAGAGGATCCACATCCCACCCGCGCTTGCCGCTCCAGGCTACCGGGTCACGCGCTCCGCCCCGCACGAACTGTGTACGGGGCAGTCCCGCCACGCGGGAGCCCCGAAGCCAGTACGGATCGGGAGCAGGGTGCAGCAAGTCGGCGTTTGGGCGCCGCGACGGGTGGATGTCCCTCTTCCGCCCGCGGTACAACCCTGTGCCGCGGAGCCGCGAAAACGCACGAAGAGGAGTTCCGCATCAGCGATCCCCGCACCAATGACCGCATCCGCGTTCCCGAGGTCCGCCTCGTGGGCCCCGCGGGTGAGCAGGTCGGCGTCGTCCGCATCGAGGTGGCGCTGCGCCTGGCTCAGGAGGCCGACCTCGATCTCGTCGAGGTGGCCCCCAACTCGAAGCCTCCCGTAGTCAAGATCATGGACTACGGCAAGTTCAAGTACGAGGCCGCGCAGAAGGCCAAGGAAGCGCGTCGCAATCAGGCGAACACCGTCCTCAAGGAGGTCCGGTTCCGCTTGAAGATCGAAGCCCACGACTACATCACCAAACTCAAGCGCGCCGAGGGCTTCCTGAAGTCCGGCGACAAGGTCAAGGCGATGATCCTGTTCCGCGGTCGCGAGCAGTCGCGCCCCGAGCAGGGCGTACGGCTGCTGCGCAAGTTCGCAGAAGACGTCGCGGAGTTCGGCACGGTCGAGTCGAACCCCACGATCGACGGCCGCAACATGGTGATGGTGGTCGCCCCGCACAAGAACAAGTCCGAGGTGAAGACCGAGCAGAACGCTCAGCGCGCGGCGAACCGCGAGGCGGCCCGCTCGGCCCGCACCGGCGGCGCCGATGCGCCCGCCGCGACGGAGGCGCCCGCCGCCGCCGAGGCCGCTCCCTCGGAGTAGGCCCCCACGATCTCCCGCACCGCGGGATCCGACTCCCGCCTGGGCGGGACGTGAAACGAAGGAAGAAGAGATGCCGAAGCAGAAGACCCATTCGGGCGCCAAGAAGCGCTTCAAGGTCACCGGCAGCGGGAAGCTCATGAAGCAGCAGGCGAACCTTCGCCACAACTTCGAAGGCAAGCCCACGCGCCGCACCCGTCGCCTGTCGCAGGACCAGGTCCTCGCCAAGGGCGACGCCAAGGTCGCGAAGAAGCTCCTCGGCCGCTGAGCGCGCCGACGCACGAATAGGAACGAAACGAAATGGCTAGAGTCAAGCGGGCCGTCAACGCCCACAAGAAGCGTCGCGTCATCCTCGAGCGCGCCTCCGGTTACCGGGGCCAGCGTTCGCGTCTGTACCGCAAGGCGAAGGAGCAGGTCACCCACTCGCTCGTCTACGCATACCGCGACCGCCGCAAGCGCAAGGGCGACTTCCGCCGCCTGTGGATCCAGCGCATCAACGCCGCCGCCCGTCAGAACGGCATCACGTACAACCGCTTCATCCAGGGCCTGGGCCTTGCGGGCGTGCAGGTGGACCGTCGCATGCTCGCCGAACTCGCGGTGAACGAGCCCAAGACGTTCGCGTCGCTCGTGGCGACCGCGAAGAAGGCGCTGCCGACCGACGTGAACGCGCCCAAGAGCGCCTGACGCATTCGATGACCGGCGCCGCCGAAGGCGGTGTATCGAGCCGGTGATCGAGTGCCGCCGAAGGCGGTGTATCGAGATCCAGAGGGCGCCCTCCGTTCGGAGGGCGCCCTCTGGCGTACTCCGGAGGGCGCGAGAAGATCGCCACGGATGCCTCGGCCCGGCCCCGCGGAACCCTAGACTGGCTGCGTGCTCGAGAATCCGCGTTCGCCGCGCGTGCGCGCCGTCGCGAAGCTGACCAAGCGCTCCGCCCGCCAGGAGACCGGGCTGTTCCTGCTGGAGGGGCCGCAGGCGGCGCGCGAGGTGGTCGCCTACCGGCCCGACACGGTCGTCGAGATGTTCGCGACGCCCACCGCGATGGAACGGCACCCTGATGTGCGCGACGCCGCGCGCGACGCGGGCATCGAGGTCGTCTTCACGACCGAGGCCGTGCTCGACGCGATGGCAGACACGGTCACCCCGCAGGGGATCGTCGCCGTGGCGCGGCAGTCGCCGACGTCGGTGCGCGACGTGTTCGCGGCATCCCCCCGTCTCGTTGCGATCTGCGAGGAGGTGCGCGATCCCGGCAACCTCGGCACGATCATCCGCGCGGCTGACGCCGCGGGAGCGGACGCGGTCGTGCTCACCGGCCGCACGGTCGACCCGTACAACCCGAAGGTCGTGCGAGCCACGACGGGTTCGCTGTTCCACCTGCCGGTCGCTGTCGGCGTCGATCTTGCGACCGCTGTCGAAAGAGCACACGCCGCGGGTGTGCGCGTGGTCGCCGCCGACGTCGGCGGAGGGGACTTCCTCACGTCGCGCGACGTGCTCGCCGAGCCGACCGCGTGGCTGTTCGGCAACGAGGCGCGCGGGCTCGAACCCGAGGCGCTCGCGCTCGCGGACCTCTCGCTGCGCCTGCCGATCTACGGCCGCGCCGAGTCGCTGAACCTCGCGACCGCCGCGAGCGTGTGTCTGTACGAGACGGCGTTCGCTCAGCGCGCCGCATCCTGACTCAGAACGATTGCGCTGACTCAGAACGTTCGCGCCCTGTTACGGAACGGTTAAGACCGTGTCGTATCGTTGGCCGAGGGTCAGACGTCCCCATAGGGTTGAGGTCATGGCGACTCCTGATGCACCGGCACCGGCGCCGCGCACTTCGAACATCAACGTCCGGCGGGGCGAGCCCCTGGTGGTGGTGGACCACGTCGACAAGCACTTCGGTGAGCTCCACGTCCTGAAGGACATCAACACGGTCGTGAGCCGTGGTGAGGTCGTGGTGGTGATCGGCCCGTCCGGCTCGGGCAAGTCGACGCTGTGCCGTGCGATCAACAGGCTCGAGACGATCGACTCGGGCACGATCACCATCGACGGCCAGCCCCTGCCCGAAGAGGGCAAGGCGCTCGCGCACCTGCGCGCCGACGTGGGGATGGTGTTCCAGTCGTTCAACCTGTTCGCGCACAAGACCGTGCTCGAGAACGTGACGCTGGGTCCGATCCGTGTGCGCGGCCTGAAGAAGAAGGACGCCGACGAGAAGGCGATGCAGCTGCTGGACCGTGTGGGCGTCGCGAACCAGGCCAAGAAGATGCCGAACCAGCTCTCGGGCGGCCAGCAGCAGCGCGTCGCGATCGCACGGTCGCTCGCGATGAATCCCAAGCTCATCCTGATGGACGAGCCCACGAGCGCGCTCGATCCCGAGATGATCAACGAAGTGCTCGACGTCATGATCGGGCTGGCCGGCGACGGCATGACGATGATCGTCGTGACGCACGAGATGGGGTTCGCGCGCAAGGCTGCCGACCGCGTGCTGTTCATGGCCGACGGCGCGATCGTCGAGGAGGCGACACCTGACGAGTTCTTCACGAACCCGCAGAGCGCACGGGCGAAGGATTTCCTGTCGAAGATCCTCGAGCACTGAGAAGCTCCCGCCGTTCCCAGCGGCCGGGATCCGAGAGGACCGCCACGAGCGGTCCGTACACAGCAAAGGACGAAGACATGAAGCGAATGCGACTTCCGTTGATCGCACTGGCCGCGGCCGGTGCGCTGGCGCTGTCCGCGTGCGCCTCCGGCGCCGGAGAGGCCCCCTCCGAGGAGACGACCACCCCGGTCGCCGAGCCGACGTTCGAGGCAGGCACCACGATGGCCGCCCTGAACGAGGCGGGCACGATCACGATCGGCACGAAGTTCGACCAGCCGCTGTTCGGTCTGATGGGCCCCACCGGTGTGCCGGAAGGGTTCGACGTCGAGATCGGCAAGCTCATCGCGTCAGAGCTCGGCATCGACGAGGACAACATCGAGTGGAAGGAGGCTGTGTCAGCCAACCGTGAGCCGTTCATCCAGAACGGCGAGGTCGACATCGTCATCGCCACGTACACCATCAACGACAAGCGCAAGGAAGTCGTGTCCTTCGCGGGCCCGTACTACCTCGCAGGGCAGTCCATCCTCGTGCTCGCCGACAACGACGACATCGAGAACGAAGACGACCTCGTCGGCCAACCGGTGTGCTCGGTGACCGGATCGACGCCGGCGGCCAAGCTCGCCGAGATCGGCGCTGAGCCGGTGCTCACCGACACGTACTCGAACTGCCTCGAGCCGCTGCGCACGGGTCAGGTCGTCGCTGTGTCGACCGACAACGTGATCCTGGCCGGTCTCGCCGCGCAGAACGAGGGCGAGTTCAAGGTCGTCGGCAAGCCGTTCACCGAGGAGCCGTACGGCATCGGCCTCGCACTGGACGACACCGACTTCCGCATGTGGATCAACGACGTCCTCGAGAAGATCTACGAGGACGGTCGCTACGAAGAGGCGTGGAACAAGACGGCCGGCACCGTGCTGCCGTTCGTCTCGCCGCCGACTCCCGACCGCTATTGATCGAAGGGATGCCCCGGCCCGGCCGCTCGCGCCGGGCCGGGGCATCCGCCCATCGGCTCGTCGGCATCGCCGACGACGAAAGGAGGTGAAGTGGAGCAGTACCTGTCGTTCTTCCCGGTGTTCTGGGAAGGGTTCCGCATGACACTGCTGCTGCTCGTCGTTTCCGGCGTGCTGTCGCTCGTGCTGGGGACTCTCATCGCCGCGATGCGCATCTCTCCGGTCGGCTCGCTGCGCGGCTTCGCCGCATTCTGGACCGAGATCGCGCGCAATACGCCCCTCACCCTCGTCTTCTTCTTCTTCACGGTCGTGGTGCCCTTCCTCGGCGTGCGGGTGCCCTTCGTGCCCCTCGCGATCGCGGCACTCGCGTACTACACGTCGCCCTTCGTCGCCGAGGCGCTGCGCTCCGGGATCAACGGCGTCCCGCAGGGGCAGGCCGAGGCCGCGCGCAGCATCGGACTCGGGTTCGGGCAGACCGTCTCGCTCGTCGTGCTGCCGCAGGCGTTCCGCATGACGATCCCGCCGCTGATCAACGTCTTCATCGCCCTCACCAAGAACTCGTCGGTCGCGGGCGGGTTCTTCGTCTTCGAACTGTTCGCCGCCACGCGCGAACTGGCGAACGCGAACGGCAACATGGTGATCCTCATCCTGGTCACGGCCGCAGCGCTGTACCTCGTGGTCACCGTTCCGCTCGGGCTGCTCGCCGTCAACCTCGAGAAGCGATTGGTGGTGCGCCGATGAGCGGATCGAGCGTTCTCTTCGACGCGCCCGGCCCCCGTTCCCGTCGGCTGTCCCTGATCGCGTCGATCGTCGGAGGCGTCGTCATCCTGGGCGTCCTCGCGTGGGTGGTGTGGACCCTCGCGATGCCGCGGGTTTCCGGCGGCGTCCCCGTTCCGGCGATCCTCGATCCCGTCCGCTGGGACATCTTCGCCGACCCCGAGGTGTGGGGGGCGATCGGTCGCGGCACGATCGCGACGCTGCAGGCGGCCGCGGTCGCCGCGGTGGGCGCCATCGCGCTCGGCATCGTCTTCTCGCTGCTGCGCAGTTCGGCGATCGGCTGGGTGCGCGTCCCCACGGCGTGGCTGCTGGAGTTCCTGCGCGGCATGCCCGTGCTGCTGATGATGCTGTTCATCCTGCTGGTCGCGTCCACCGGGGCCTTCTGGGCCGTCGTGATCGCCCTGGTGCTCTACAACGGCACGTTGATCGGCGAGGCTCTGCGCGCCGGCCTGGCGTCCCTTCCCCGCGGGCAGCGCGAGGCGGCCCTGAGCGTCGGCATGCGCGAGTTCCAGTCCAAGATGCTGGTGGAGTTCCCGCAGGCGTTCCGGCAGATGCTGCCGATCATCGTCGCTCAGCTCGTCGTGCTGCTGAAAGACACGTCGCTCGGCTACATCGTGGGCTACCACGAGCTCATCCGCACGACGATGAACCAGTTGGCGAGCTTCTACGGCAACCGGTATCTCTTCTCGCTGTTCTTCGTCACGCTGGCCATCTACCTCGCGATCAACCTCACGCTGTCGTGGTTCGCCCGCTGGCTTGCGCGGCGCACCGCGAGCGGCGGACGCCGCGTGAAGGGCGGCGGCGCGGCCCCGGCACTTGTCGACCCGACGACGGCGATCCGGCTTGCGGAGGCGAATGCCGACGCCCGCGCCTCGGAGCATCGCGGCCCGGGCGGCGTCGTCTAGGGGCGCGCCTGGCGGGCCTGCCGCGCTCGGTAGACTCGGTACTCGTGTCCGACGCACCACAGAACTCCGAGATCACGCCCGAGGCGGTGGATGCCGCCGTCCAGGCAGCGCTCCACGCCGTCGCCGCGGCATCCGACTCCGCCGGTCTGAAGGCCGCGCGCTCCGCCCACGCGGGGGAGGGATCGCCGCTGGCCGCGCTCAACGCGCGCCTGCGCGACGTGCCGAACGAGCGCAAGGCCGAGTTCGGCAAGCTCGTCGGCCAGGCGCGCGCCCGCGTGAACCAGGCGTTCGCGGCGCGCGAGGGCGAGATCATCGAGGCCGAGACGGTGGCGCGCCTCAAGGCCGAGACCCTCGACATCACGGCGCTCGCGGCGCGGGCCCGCGTCGGGGCGCGGCATCCGATCTCGCTCCTGCAGGAGCGGGTCGCCGACATCTTCGTGGGCATGGGGTGGGAGATCGCCGAGGGCCCCGAGCTCGAGCACGAGTGGTTCAACTTCGACGCGCTGAACTTCGACGAGGACCACCCCGCGCGCCAGATGCAGGACACGTTCTTCGTCGACCCGGTCGCACGCCACCTCGTCATGCGCACGCACACCAGCCCCGTGCAGGTGCGCTCGATGCTCGAGCGCGACCTGCCGATCTACGTGCTGTGCCCGGGCCGGGTCTACCGCACCGACGAGTTCGATGCGACGCACCTGCCGGTGTTCACCCAGTTCGAGGGCCTTGTGATCGACAAGGGCATCACGATGGCGAACCTCAAGGGCACGCTCGACCACGCCGCGCGCGTGCTGTTCGGCCCCGAGGCCAAGACGCGGTTCCGCGCGAACTTCTTCCCCTTCACCGAGCCGTCGGCCGAGCTCGACCTGTGGCACCCGACCTTCAAGGGCGGCGCGCGCTGGATCGAGTGGGGCGGCTGCGGAATGGTCAACCCGAACGTGCTGCGCGCGGCGGGGATCGACCCCGAGGTTTACTCGGGCTTCGCGTTCGGCATGGGCATCGAGCGCACGCTCATGTTCCGCTCGGACGTGCAGGACATGCGCGACATGGCCGAGGGCGATATCCGTTTCAGCGAGCAGTTCGGGATGGTGGTGTGATGCGCGTCCCGCTTTCGTGGCTGCGTGAGTACGTGGATCTTCCGGCAGATGCCGCGCCCGAGGACGTCCTCGCGGCGCTGGTGTCCGTCGGGTTCGAAGAGGAGGACGTCCACCGCTTCGAGCTGGCCGGCCCCATCGTGGTGGGTGAGGTGCTCGAGTTCGTCGAGGAGCCGCAGTCCAACGGCAAGACGATCCGCTGGTGTCAGGTCGACGTCGGCGCCGAGCAGGGCGGCGTCCGGGGCATCGTGTGCGGCGCGCGCAACTTCTTCGTCGGCGACAAGGTCGTCGTGACCCTTCCCGGAGCAGTGCTTCCGGGTCCGTTCCCGATCGCGGCGCGCAAGACGTACGGGCATGTGTCGGACGGCATGATCGCGTCGGCGCGCGAACTCGGGCTCGGCGACGAGCACAGCGGCATCCTGCGCCTCGTCGAACTCGGCATCGACGCACCCGTGGGAACCGACGCGATCGCGCTGCTCGGTCTCGACGACGTCGCCGTGGACATCAACGTGACGCCCGATCGCGGTTACGCGCTGTCGGTGCGCGGCGTGGCGCGCGAGTACGCGCACGCGACGGGCGCGGCGTTCCGCGACCCGGGTGCGACGGCCGCCGCCGAGGTCGCCTTGTCCGACGACTCCGCGTTCGCCGTGGCCGTCGACGACACCGCCCCGATCCGCGGTCGCGCCGGGGCGACCGAGTTCGTCGCCCGCATCGTGCGCGACGTCGACCCGACCAAGCCGACCCCCGCGTGGATGGTCGCGCGGCTCACCCTCGCCGGCATCCGCTCGCTGGGCATCCTGATCGACATCACCAATTACGTGATGGTCGAGCTCGGCCAGCCGATCCACGGCTATGACCTCGACAAGCTGCAGGGCGGCATCACGGTGCGCCGCGCGACGGTGGGCGAGAAGCTCGAGACCCTCGACGGCAAGGTGCGCGACCTCGACCCCGAAGACCTGCTGATCACCGACGCGTCCGGACCGATCGGGCTCGCGGGCGTCATGGGCGGCGGCACGACCGAGATGACGGATGCCACGCGCAACGTGCTCATCGAGGCGGCCACCTTCGACACGGTGTCGATCGCGCGCACGGCCCGCCGGCACAAGCTGCCCAGCGAGGCGTCGCGCCGCTTCGAGCGCGGCGTCGACCCGGCGATCCCGTTCGTCGCTGCCGCGCGCGTCGCCGAGCTCATGGCGGCCTACGCCGGCGGAACCGACACGCGTGCGGGCGGCGCTCTGAACAGCACGTTCGAGACACGTGGGGTCGAGCTGCCGAAGCCGTTCGTCGCCGCGCTCATCGGCGTCGAGTACACCGAGTCCGAGATCGTCGCAGCGCTCGAGATGATCGGCTGCACGGTCGACGAGCACGACGCGAGCTGGACGGTCTCGCCGCCGTCGTGGCGCCCCGACCTCACCGACAGGTGGACCCTCGCCGAAGAGGTCGCCCGCATCGAGGGGTACGACCGCATCCCCTCGGTGCTGCCGCTTCCGCCGTCGGGCCGAGGCCTCACCCCCGCGCAGCAGGGCCGACGCCGCGTCTCGGACGCGCTGGCCGCCGCCGGGTACGTCGAGACGCCCTCGTTCCCGTTCACGACCGCGGAGCACAACGACCTGCACGGGTCGCCGTCGGGCGAGCACCTGCCGAGCGTCAAGCTCGCCAATCCGCTCGACGGGCAGGCTCCGTTCCTGCGCCGGTCGCTCGTGCCGGGGCTGCTGCAGGTCGCGCACCGCAACCTGTCGCGCGGCTTCACCGACCTCGCGCTGTTCGAGACCGGCGCGGTGTTCCTGCCCGAGCCGGGGGTGCGGTACGGCACGTCGTTCGTCCCGCCGCTGGCGGTGCGGCCGGATGCCGCGACCCTCGCCGAGCTCGACGCGTCGATCCCGCCGCAGCGGCGGCATGTGGCCGTGCTCTTGACCGGGCACCTCATCGCGAAGCAGCCCGGCCAGGCCGCGGTCGCCGCGTCCCTCGCCGACGCGCTGGACGCCGTTCGCACGATCGCCTCCGCCGCGGGCGTCTCGATCGACGTCGCCCAGGGGGAGCGCAAGGCGCTGCACCCCGGACGCACGGGTGTGCTGTCTGTGGGCGACACCGAGGTGGGCTACGTCGGCGAGCTGCTGCCGGCGGTGGCAGAGGCATCCGATCTGCCGGGTCGCGTCGTCATCGCCGAGGTCGATCTCGACCTGCTTCTGCAGCTCGCGGGGGAGCGCGTGGTCGCCGCGTCGCTGTCCGGCTTCCCCGCCGCCACGCAGGACGTCTCGGTCGTCGTCGGCGACGACGTGCCCGCCGCGTATGTGCGCCAGGCGCTCGTCGAGGGCGCGGGCGAGCTGCTCGAGTCGCTGCGGCTCGTCGACGACTACCGCGGAACGGGCCTTGCCGACGGCACCAAGAGCCTCACGTTCGCGCTGCGCTTCCGCGCGGCCGATCGCACGCTGACCGCCGCCGAGGCGACCGACGCGAAGCTCGCGGGCGTGGCGGCGGCGTCCGCGCGCTTCGGCGCCGTGCTGCGCGAATAGGCTCCGTCTCCCGCTCAATGACGCCGGGTGCGCCTTTCGGGGCGCACCCGGCGTTAGCGTTCTGTCTGCACCCCGCCGTGCGCCGCCGTCGTGAAGGAGCGCCATGTCCGAGACCATCACCCTGTCCAAAGGCGCGGACGTGTTCGACGTCTACGTCGCCCGCCCCGCCGGATCGCCGCGCGGCGGACTCGTGCTCGTCCACGAGATCTGGGGCCTCGTCGAGCACATCCGCGGTGTCGCCGACCGCTACGCGGCCGAAGGGTGGCTGGTCGCCGCGCCCGACATCCTGAGCCACGGCGGTGTCGAGCCCGCGCTCGGCGCCGAGCTGTTCGCGATCATGAACAGCGACGACGAGGACGCCCGGGTCGCCGCCCAGCCCCGAATGCGCGACGCGATGACAGCGATGCGCTCGCCCGACTATGCCGTGTGGGGGGTCGCGGCGCTTCGGGCGACCGTCGACTGGCTCGTTGCTCAGCCCGGGGTGGAGGGGCGCGTCGCGGTGACGGGGTTCTGCTTCGGCGGCACGTACGCCTTCGCCCTGGCCGCGGCAGACGACCGCGTGCGCGCGGCCGTGCCGTTCTACGGGTCGGCGCCTGCCGCTGAGGCGATCGCCCGCATCCAGGCGCCGGTCCTCGCGCTCTACGGGCACCACGATCCCTCGCTCATCGAGGCGCTGCCCGGCGTCGAGCAGGCGATGGCCGACGCCGGTGTCGCGTTCGAGTCGGTGGTCTACCCCGACTCCTCGCACGCGTTCTTCAACGACACCGGCAGCCGCTACGACCCGGATGCCGCGGCCGACGCGTGGCGGCGCACGCTGGAGTTCCTCGACACGCACGTGTGACGGCGGCGGCGGGCGGGTTCGCTAGTGTCGGGATGATGAGTGTTGCATCCGAGATTCCCGCCCTGCAGCTCGTGGGGCTCGTCAAGAGGTTCGGCGAGAGGGCCGCGGTCGCGGGCCTCGACCTGACCGTCCCCGCCGGATCGTTCTACGGCCTGGTCGGGCCCAACGGCGCCGGCAAGACCACGACGCTGTCGATGGCGACCGGCCTCCTGCGCCCCGACGCCGGTGCGGCGTGGGTGCACGGCATCGACGTGTGGCAGCAGCCCGTCGAGGCCAAGCGCACGATCGGCAACCTCGCCGACGGTGTGCGGATGTTCGACCGTCTCACCGGCGAGCAGCTCATCACCTACACGGCGATGATGTTCGGTATCCCGCGGCCCGAGATCGCCGAGCGCGTCGCGGACCTGCTCGCACTGATGGATCTGCGCGAGGCCGCCGGCACGATCGTCGCCGACTACTCCGCCGGCATGGCGAAGAAGGTCGCGCTCGCGTGCGCGCTCGTGCACGCGCCGGGCCTGCTCGTGCTCGACGAGCCGTTCGAGTCGGTCGACCCGGTCTCTGCCGCCAACATCGAGGACGTGCTGCGCAGCTATACGGCATCCGGCGGCACCGTCGTGGTGTCGAGCCATTCGATGGACCTGGTGCAGCGCATGTGCGACCATGTCGCGGTCATGTCCGCGGGCCGCGTGCTGGCCGCGGGCACGCTCGACGAGGTGCGCGCGGGCGAGAGCCTGCAGGACCGCTTCTTCTCTCTCGTCGGCGGCCGTCACACAGCGGAGGGGCCGCAGTGGTTGCGACAGTCCTGAGGCTGCGGTACCGCATACTGGGCAACATGCTCGCCCGGCGCCCGTGGCAGCTCGTCGGCTTCTGCCTCGGAATCCTGTGGGCGTTGTGGCTGGTCATCGGCGTGATCGCCGGCCTCGTCGCGCTGAGCCTGCTGCAGGGCCTGGACGTGACCCGCACTCTCGCGGTCGTCGGCGGCTGCGCACTCGTGCTCGGCTGGGTGATCGGTCCGCTGCTGATCGCGGGGGCGGATGCGACGGTGGATGCCGGGCGCCTGGCGCCCTACCCCCTGTCGAGGCGCCAGGTCATGACCGCGCTGACCGCGATGGGGCTGACGGGCGTGCCGGGGATCGTCACCGGCGTGGTGGCGCTCTCGACGATCGTGCTGTGGGTGCGGTGGCCCCTGGCGGCGATCGCCGCGATTCCGGCGATCGTGCTCGCGGTGCTGACCTGCGTCGTGGCAAGTCGCCTCACCACGACGCTGTCGTCGGGGCTCGGCGGGCATCGGCGCGGCCGCGAGATCGTTGGCACGATCGTGCTCGTGCTCGTGGTTCTGGCCGGCCCGATCTTCACCGCCGCCGCCGCGCTGCTCGGCGCAGCCGTCGATGTGCCGGGGCTCGCCGCGCGGGCCGGCGCCGTGCTCGGCTGGACGCCGGTCGGTGCCGCGTGGGCCGTTCCCGGCGATGTGGCCGCGGGGGAATGGCCGGCGGCGCTCGCCAAGCTCGTGATCGCCGTCGCGACGTTCGCGGCACTGTGGCTGCTGTGGCGTCGCGCGCTCGAAGCCTCGGTGGCCTCGCCCCCGCATCAGGCGGCGCGTACGGTCAAGCCCGGAGCGCTCGGTCTGTTCGGCGTGCTTCCCACCGGCGGGGTGGGTGCGACGTGGGCGCGCTCGCTCACCTCGTGGGTGCGCGACCCGCGCTACCTGCGCCAGCTCATCTTCGTGCCGATCTTCCCCGCTCTGTTCGCGTTGACCAGCGGCGTCGACGGATGGCTGTTCGGGGCATCCGCCCTCATGGTGGCGTTCGTCCTCGCGATCGGCGGCTACACCGACATCTCCTACGACGGCACCGCGTTCGCCTCGGTCCTGTCGACAGGGATCCGGGGTCGCGCCGACCGCTGGGGTCGCGTGCTGGGCGCCGCCTCCGTGGGCGTGCCGGCAGTGGTCGCGGTGGCTCTGGTGACGACGGCGATCGCCGGCACGTGGCATCAGCTGCCCGCGGTCCTCGGCGGCGCGCTCGCGCTGGTGCTGGTGGGCAACGGTGTGGGCGCCGTGTCGTCGGCGCTGATCGTCGTGCCCGTGCCCGCGTCCGGAGACAGCCCGTTCAAGTCCGCCCCGGGGCAGACCTGGATCAACGGCATCGCGGTGCTGGGCGTGCTCGCCCTGTGCACGGTGCTGGCCGCTCCGGGACTCGGGCTGGCGATCGTGTCCCTCGTGACGGGGTCGGCGCTGCTCGGATGGATCGCGCTCGTGGTCGGTCCGCTCGTGGGCGCGGGCGTGATCGCGGCGGGCGTCGCGATCGGCGGCCAGACCCTCGACCGCACCGGTCCCGACCTCCTGGCGCGCATCAAGGCGTTCTCGATCTGATCCCGCGAGGGTGCGGCTCTCGTGTCCGCCAGGAGCGGAAACGGATGCCGCGCCCGCGCCGGTCTGCTGGGATGAACGCATGACCGATGTGCTGATCCTCGGGGGAACCGGCTGGCTGAGCGGGCGCGTCGCGCGCCGATGGACCGAGGCCGGAGCATCCGTCACCTGCCTTGCCCGAGGCGGACGCCCCGCGCCCGAGGGGGTGCGGCTGCTGCGGGCCGACCGCGACGACCCCGGCGCATACGACGAGGCGGCGGCCCGCGACTGGGACGAGGTCGTCGATGTCTCCTCCCGCGCGGGGCACGTCGCGGCGGCGGTCGAGGCCCTCGCGGAGCGCACCGCGCACTGGACCTACGTCTCGACGGTCTCGGTCTACGCCGACGACACCACCGCCGGGGCGGACGAGTCGGCGGCGACGGCCGAGCCGGCGGCGCCGGGCGACGAGTACGACTACGCCCGGGAGAAGTCGGCGGCCGAGGCATCCGTGCGCACAGCGCTCGCGCAGCGGGCCGCGATCGTGCGCCCCGGGCTCATCGTCGGGGAGGGCGACCCCACGGATCGCTTCGGCTATTGGGTCGGCCGCTTCGCCCTCGCGGGCGACGGACCGGTGCTCGTGCCCGACGTGCCCGGCCTCGGCGTGCAGGTGATCGACGTCGACAATGTCGCCGCCTTCGTGCACGAGGTCGGCCGCACCGGGAGCGCAGTCGTCGCGAACGCGGTCGGCGACACGCTGTCGTTCGCTGGGTTCACCGCTCTCGCACGCGAGGTCGCGGGACACACCGGCGATCTGGTCGCGGCGGATCCCGACCTGCTCGCCGAGAGCGCAGTCGCGCACTGGATGGGGCCGCGGTCGCTGCCGCTGTGGCTGCCCGACGATCTGCCCGGGTCCGCGACGCGCTCGAACGCGGCCTATCGCGCCGGCGGCGGCCGGCTGCGTGCGCTGCGCGACACGCTCGAGCGCACGCTCGCCGATGAGCGGGCGCGCGGGCTCGACCGCGAGCGACGCGCGGGCCTCTCGCACGCGGAAGAGCTCGACCTGATCGAGCGCGTGCTGATCGGCTGAATCGCCGATCAGCGGGACGCGCGGATGCCTCGAGCCGGCGATTTGGCAACCTCCGGCGCCAGGCGCTATCGTCGCCCCATGCCTTCGGCCACGGTGGGACTGGCGATGCTCGCTCCGAGCACCGCTCCCGTGCGCCGACGCCGTCTGGGCGAGCGCCGACTCTAGGCGACCCCGCAACCGGTCCCGAGCGGCCGTCGTGGGTGTCGCCCGTCTCAGGCCCCGATCCCCAGACAATAAGGTTGAAGCATGACCTATTCGGTCGCCGTCTCCGGCGCCTCCGGCTATGCGGGCGGCGAGATCCTCCGTCTTCTCGCCGATCACCCCGACATCGAGATCCGCACCGTCACCGCGCACGCGAACGCGGGGCAGCGGCTGCTCGAGCACCAGCCGCACCTGCGCTCGCTCGCGCACCTCACCCTGCAGCCGACGACTCCCGACATCCTCGCCGGTCACGACATCGTCTTCCTGGCCCTCCCGCACGGGCAGTCGGGCCAGTACACCGATGCGCTGGGCGACACGCCCCTCGTGATCGACGCGGGCGCCGACCACCGCCTCGAGTCCGTCGCGGACTGGGATCGCTTCTACGGGGGCGACTTCCACGATCCGTGGACGTACGGGGTGCCCGAGCTGCCGGTGAACGGCTCGAAGCAGCGCGAGCGACTCGTGGGTGCGACGCGCATCGCCGCCCCCGGCTGCAACGCGTCGACCGTGTCGTTGAGCCTCGCGCCGGGTGTCGCGGCGGGCGTGATCGACCCGTCCGACATCGTGACGGTGCTCGCCGTCGGCCCTTCGGGTGCGGGCAAGAGCCTCAAGACGAACCTGCTCGCCAGCGAGATCCTCGGCACCGCGAACCCGTACTCGGTGGGCGGAGTGCACCGGCACATCCCCGAGATCCGCCAGGCGCTCGCCGCGGCCCGGCGGAGCGCGAGCGCCCCCGTCGAAGGCACGCCGAAGGAGAGCATCCGCGTGTCGTTCACGCCCGTGCTCGTGCCGATGGCGCGGGGCATCCTCGCCACCTCGTCCGCGCCGATCGCGCCCGGGGTGAGCGACGACGAGATCCGCGCCGCGTGGGAGGCCGCGTACGGCGACGAGACCTTCGTGCAGCTGCTGCCCGAGGGGCAGTTCCCGCGCACCGCCGACGTGCTCGGCGCCAATACGGCCCTGATGGGGCTTGCGATCGACCGCGCCGCGAACCGCGTGGTCGTCGTGACCGCCGTCGACAACCTCGTCAAGGGCACCGCGGGCGCGGCCGTGCAGTCCATGAACATCGCGCTCGGCCTCCCCGAAGGCCGTGCCCTCACCGTGAACGGAGTCGCGCCGTGAGCGTCACCGCGCCCCAGGGATTCGAGGCCGCCGGCGTTGCGGCGGGTCTGAAGTCGACCGGCAAGCCCGACGTCGCCGTGGTCGTCAACCGCGGTCCGCTCAAGGTCGGCGCGGCGGTGTTCACGTCCAACCGCGCCAAGGCGAACCCGATCATCTGGTCGCAGCAGGTCATCCAGGACGGCGTCGTCGAGGCGATCGTGCTGAACTCCGGCGGCGCGAACTGCTTCACGGGGTCCTTCGGCTTCCAGACGACGCATCAGACCGCCGAGAAGGCGGCCGCGCTGCTGGGCGTGAGCGCCGGAGACGTGCTCGTGTGCTCGACGGGCCTCATCGGCGCCGGCGACGAGGTGTTCCGTGCGAAGGTGCTTGCGGGAACGGAGCAGGCGATCGCCGAGCTCAGTCCCGACGGCGGATCCGACGCGGCCCGCGCGATCATGACCACCGACTCCGTCGACAAGACGAGCACGTTCCGCGGCGACGGGTGGATGATCGGGGGCATGGCGAAGGGCGCCGGGATGCTGGCGCCGGGCCTTGCGACGATGCTCGTCGTCATCACGACCGACGCCGTGCTCACCGCCGACCAGGCCGATGCGCACCTGCGCGCCGCGACGCACGTGAGCTTCGACCGCCTCGACTCGGACGGCTGCATGTCGACCAACGATCAGGTGACTCTGATGGTCAGCGGCGCCAGCGGCGTGACGCCCGACCCCGACGCGTTCCGCTTCGCGCTCGTCGACGTGTGCACGAACCTCGCGGTGCAGCTGCAGGGCGACGCCGAGGGTGCGAGCCACGACATCTCGATCGAGGTCGTGCACGCGGCATCCGAGTCCGACGCGGTCGAGGTCGGCCGGGCGGTCGCCCGCAACAACCTGTTCAAGGCGGCGATCTTCGGCAACGACCCGAACTGGGGCCGTGTGCTCGCGGCGATCGGCACGACGCAGGCGGAGTTTGACCCGTACTCGGTCGACGTCGAGATGAACGGCGTGCGGGTGTGCTCGAACGGGGGACCGGACCGGCCCCGCGAAGAGGTCGACCTGACGCCGCGGGCGACGCACGTGCTGATCGACCTCAAGGCCGCAGACGCGTCGGCGATCATCCGCACCAACGATCTCACCCACGACTACGTCCACGAGAACAGCGCGTACTCATCATGACCGATCTGCAAGAGACTGATCCCGGCGAGGCGTCGGCCAAGGCCGCGACCCTCATCGAGTCGCTGCCGTGGCTGCGGCGCTTCCGCGACCAGATCGTGGTGGTCAAATACGGCGGCAACGCCATGATCAGCGACCAGCTGCAGGATGCCTTCGCCGCCGACATCGCTTACCTGCGGTACGTCGGGGTCAAGCCCGTCGTCGTGCACGGGGGTGGGCCGCAGATCTCGTCGATGCTTGACCGGCTCGAGATCCCGAGCGAGTTCAAGGGCGGCTACCGCGTCACCTCGACCGAGGCCATCGGAGTCGTCCGGATGGTGCTCACCGGCCAGATCAATCCGCAGTTGGTGGCGAAGATCAACGCGCACGGACCGGTCGCGACGGGTCTGAGCGGCGAGGACGCGGGCCTGTTCGGCGGTCGCCGCCGCGGAGTCGTGATCGGCGGTGTGGAGCACGACCTGGGTCGGGTGGGCGATGTGGTCGAGGTCGACCCGCAGCCGGTGCTCGACCAGCTGGGCGCCGGTCGCATCCCGGTCGTCTCGAGCATCGCGCCCGACCTCGACAAACCGGGCCACTCGCTCAACGTCAACGCCGACGCGGCGGCCGCGGCGCTCGCGATCGCCCTGGGCGCGGCCAAGCTCGTCGTGCTGACCGACGTCCCGGGACTGTACGCCGACTGGCCCAACCGCGACTCGCTGGTGTCGCACCTGACCGCGCAGGACCTCCGCGCGATGCTGCCGACCCTTGAGTCGGGCATGATCCCCAAGATGCAGGCGTGCCTGGACGCCGTCGAGGGCGGGGTCGAGACGGCGGCGATCATCGACGGACGGGTGCCGCACTCGGTGCTCGTCGAGATCTTCACAAGCAAGGGAATCGGAACAGAGGTGGTGGCCCAATGAGCCGACAGATCGACGTGCCGCAGCAGCAGACGACCGACGGCTGGCAGGAGGACGTGGCGCGCGACCTCGTGCGCAACGCGGGCGACCGCCTCGCACTCATCGTGCGCGGCGAGGGCGCCCACGTGTGGGACGCCGACGGCAGGCGCTACCTCGACTTCCTGGCCGGAGTCGCGGTGAACTCGCTCGGGCACGCGCACCCCGTGTTCGTCGAGGCGGTCGCGCAGCAGGCCGCGACGCTCGCGCACGTCTCGAACTACTTCGCCACCCCGCCGCAGCTCGCCCTCGCGGCGCGTCTGAAGCGCCTGGCGGGAACCGGCCCCGAGGGGCGCGTGTACTTCTGCAACTCCGGCGCCGAGGCCAATGAGGCCGCGTTCAAGCTCGCGCGGCTGCACGGCGGGGCAGAGAAGCCGCGCATCCTGGCCCTGCGCAACGCGTTCCACGGCCGCACCATGGGCACCCTCGCCCTCACCGGCAAGCCGGCGATGCAGGAGCCGTTCCAGCCCATGGTCGAAGGCGTCGAGCACATCGACTCGGCCATCGAAGACCTCGAGGCGGCGATCGACGACCGCGTTGCGGCGGTGTTCCTCGAGCCGATCAAGGGCGAGGCGGGCGTGCTGCCGCTGCCCGACGGGTACCTCGCCGCGGCGCGCGCACTCACCGAGAAGCACGGCGCGCTGCTGATCCTCGACGAGATCCAGACCGGCGCCGGGCGCACGGGGGCGTGGTTCGCGTTCCAGCACGAGGGCATCACCCCCGACGCGATCACTGTCGCCAAAGGCATCGGCGGCGGGTTCCCGATCGGCGGCCTCATCACCTTCGGCGCGGCCAGCGAGCTGTTCTACCCGGGCACGCACGGGTCGACCTTCGGCGGAAACGCGCTCGGCACGGCGGTGGCTGCGGCAGTGCTCGCCGAGATCGAGTCCGCCGGTCTCGTGCAGAACGCCGCCGAGCGCGGCCCGCAGCTGCGCGCGGCGATCGAGGCGATCGGGTCGCCGCTTGTGACCGGATGCCGCGGCCAGGGCCTTCTCATCGGCATCGGGCTGAAGCATCCGGTGTCGGCGTCCGTGGCCGCAGCCGCCCAGCAGCACGGCCTGATCGTCAACGCCGTGAACGACGACACGATCCGCATCGCCCCGCCGCTGAACATCGGTGACGAAGAGATCGACGAGTTCGCGCAGAAGTTCGCCGCGGCGCTGGCCACCGTCGAGTCCGCCGTGCTGCTGAATGCGCACGAGCCGGCCGAGTCCGAAGGAGCCCGCGCATGACCCGCCACCTGCTGCGCGACGACGACCTGACGCAGGCCGAGCAGCGCGAGATCCTCGACCTCGCGATCGAGCTGAAGAAGGACCGCTGGGCCCGCAAGCCGCTCGCCGGCCCGCAGACGGTCGCCGTGATCTTCGACAAGTCCTCGACCCGCACGCGCGTCTCGTTCGCTGTCGGCATCGCCGACCTGGGCGGCTCGCCGCTGATCATCTCGACGGCCAACAGCCAGCTCGGCGGCAAGGAGACCCCGGCCGACACGGCCCGTGTGCTCGAGCGCCAGGTCGCGGCGATCGTGTGGCGCACCTATGCGCAGGCGGGGCTCGAGGAGATGGCGCGGGGCACGCGCGTGCCGGTGGTCAACGCGCTGAGCGACGACTTCCACCCGTGCCAGCTGCTCGCCGACCTGCTCACCATCCGCGAGCACAAGGGCGAGTTGAAGGGACTCACCCTCACGTTCTTCGGCGACGGCCGATCGAACATGGCCCACTCCTACGTGCTCGCCGGGGTCACCGCCGGGATGCACGTGCGCGTCGCCTCGCCCGAGGACTACGCCCCGCGCGAGGACGTGATCGCCGACGCGGACCGCCTTGCCGTCGGGACCGGGGGGTCGGTCACGCTGTACACCGACGCCAACGAGGCCGCGGCCGGTGCAGATGTCATCGTCACCGACACGTGGGTGTCGATGGGCAAGGAGGAGGAGAAGCTCGCACGTCTGCGCGACCTCGGCGGCTACAAGGTGACGAGCGAGATCATGTCACTGGCTGCGGGCGAGGCGATCTTCATCCACTGCCTGCCTGCCGACCGCGGCTACGAGGTCGACGCCGAAGTCATCGACGGTCCGCAGAGCGTCGTGTGGGACGAGGCCGAGAACCGGCTCCACGCGCAGAAGGCGCTGCTGGTCTGGCTGCTGAGCCAGCAGGACTGACCCGGGCGCGCAGCGGGGCGAAGGTGAGCGGAAGACCCTGTCGTTGAGCGAGGCAAGCCAGACCAAACGCACCGCGCGTCCCGGCGCGCGCCCGCTCGCGACGCACTGGCGGCGCCTGAACGGTCCCGCGCGCCTGGCCGGAGTCGACCTCGCGCGGGGGCTCGCGGTGCTCGGCATGTTCGCCGCGCACCTGCTGCCCGACAGCGGACCCTTCGACTGGGGGACTCCCGCCACCTGGATCGACATCGTGAACGGGCGTTCGTCGATCCTCTTCGCGACGCTCGCCGGCGTGTCGATCGGCCTGGTCACCGGCGGCACCCGGCCGCTCGCGCGTGAGGCGATGGCCACTGCCCGCGGGCGTCTGGCCGTCCGCGCGCTGCTTCTGTGGGTGCTGGGTCTGCTGCTGTGGGCGACGGGGGTCCCGGTCTACGTGATCCTGCCCGCCTACGGCATTCTGTTCCTCCTCGCGCTGCCGCTGACCGCGCTCGATGCGCGCGTGCTCTTTCCGCTCGCCGGTGCGCTCGCGCTCGTCATGCCGTTCATCCAGGTGTGGCTGGACGCGGCGCCGTTCTGGCGCACCGACGAGGGCCGGGCCGTGGCGACGGTGCTCGGTTGGCACTACCCGTTCCCGGTGTGGATCGCCTTCGTCGTGGCCGGCCTGGGGCTCGCGCGCGCGGGCCTGCGGCGCACGCGCGTGCAGCTGATCGCGCTGGCGTCGGGTGCGGTGCTCGCGGTGGCCGGCTACGGTGCGGATGCCGCGACCGGCGCGGACGAGGCATCCGAGGTCTTCTCGTTCTGGGGTGCGGTCTGGACTGCGCGGCCCCACTCGAGCGGGCTGCTGGAGGTGATCGGGTCGGGCGGGTTCGCGATCGCGGTGATCGCGGCGAGCATGCTCGTGTGCCGCACCGTGCTCGTGTGGGTCGTGCTGCCGCTGCGCGCTGTCGGCGCGATGCCGCTCACCGCCTACACGGTTCAGCTGCTGGTGTGGGCGTGGGTCGCGACCGCGGTGCTCGGTCGGCCCGATGACCTCACGGGATTCCGGGACCTGGAGCCGTTCATCCCGCTGACGCTGTGGACGATCGTCGGATGCTCCGCGTGGGCGCTGCTGATCGGGCGAGGTCCGCTCGAGTGGGTGTTCGATCGGGCCTCGCGCATCGTGCGCGAACCGTCAGCGCCCGACGCCCGCGCGGCGCAGCCCTGACGAGATCACCAGGCCGAGGGTCGTGGAGGCGAAGATCGTCACCGCGAGCAGGGCGATCGCGCCGGCCTTGACCCAGCCGGGAAACACCTCGGCGTTGAGGGTGACGGCCCAATAGGCGGCGTAGGCGACGGTGAGCACGGCGGCGGCCAGGTAGGCCAGGGCCGTCGTCCAGCGGCGCCAGCGCGTGATCAGGTACGTCAACTCCTGGAACACCGCCACGAACAGCAAGAGCGTGAGCGTTCCGATGCCTCCCGTGAACGGGATCGCGACGACTCCGGCCACGACCCCCACGAGGAGGGCGGCGCCGCCGCGCCGCACGAGGGACTGAGCGATGACCCCCGGGATCACGTAGGGCACCACCGCGAGTCCGTACAGCATGGGCGCGGCCACCCACAGACCCCGGGCCAGCCACGCCGACGGCGTGACCACGATGGCGCCGGCCACGCCGATTGCGGCGAGGGTGAGCAGGGTCCGGGTCGAGAAGAAGCGGGGGGATGCCGTGGCGCCGGTCTTCGGGGCGGGTGTCGGGATTCGGGTCACGCCCGACAGCTTAGGGTACCCTCACCTGCCCGAACGCTCGGGGGTCGCTGGGTAGGCTGGAGCGGTGAGCGGCGAGAAGCAGGACGGAACGAACAAGGGCGCGCTGTGGGGTGCGCGATTCGCGGGAGGGCCGTCGCCTGAGCTGGCGGCTCTGAGCGTCTCGACCCACTTCGATTGGGCGCTCGCGCTGTACGACATCGCGGGCTCGCACGCTCACGCCAAGGCGCTCGCCGCCGCGGGCTATCTGACCGACGACGAGGCCATCCGCATGCACGCGGGGCTCGACGCGCTGGCCCGGCGCATCTCGGACGGCTCGCTCGTGGCCGCTCCCGGCGACGAGGACGTGCACGGAGCGCTTGAGGCGGCGCTGATCGCCGAGGTCGGGCCAGAGCTCGGCGGGAAGCTGCGCGCCGGGCGCAGCCGCAACGACCAGATCGCGACGCTCGTGCGGATGTACCTCCTGGACCACTCCCGCACGATCGCGCGCGACCTGCTGCGGATCATCGACGCGCTGGTCGCGCAGGCCGAGGCGCACCCCGACGCGATCATGCCCGGCCGCACGCACCTGCAGCACGCGCAGCCGATCCTGCTCGCGCACCATCTGCAGGCTCACGCGTGGCCGCTCGTGCGCGAGATCGAGCGCCTGCGGGACTGGTCGGCGCGGGCATCGGTCTCGCCCTACGGCGGGGGAGCGCTCGCCGGTTCCAGCCTCGGGCTCGACCCGCAGCTCGTCGCCGCCGAACTGGGGCTCGCCCGGCCGTCCGAGAACTCGATCGACGGCACGTCGGCACGCGACGTCGTGGCCGAGTTCGCGTTCATCGCTGCGATGATCGGCGTCGACGTCTCGCGGCTGTCGGAAGACCTGATCATCTGGAACACGCGCGAGTTCGGGTTCGTGCGACTCGACGACGCGTACTCGACCGGCTCGAGCATCATGCCGCAGAAGAAGAACCCCGACATCGCCGAGCTCGCGCGCGGCAAGTCCGGGCGGCTCATCGGCAACCTCGCTGGCCTGCTGGCAACGCTCAAGGGACTCCCGCTGGCCTACAACCGCGATCTGCAGGAGGACAAGGAACCGGTGTTCGACTCGGTCCGCACGCTCGAGATCGTGCTGCCTGCGGTGGCGGGCATGATCGCGACGCTGCGCTTCGACACGGAGCGGATGGCGGCGCTCGCGCCGCAGGGCTTCTCGCTGGCGACGGATGTCGCGGACTGGCTCGTCAAGCGCGGCATCCCGTTCCGCGAGGCGCACGAGGTGTCCGGCGCCCTCGTGAAGCTGTGCGAAGACCGTGGGATCGAACTGCACGAGGCCGGCGATGAGGACTTCGCCGCGGTGTCGCCGCACCTGACCCCCGAGGTGCGAGACGTGCTGACGGCCGAGGGTTCGGTCGCTAGCCGCGACGGCGCGGGAGGAACCGCGCCCGTCCGTGTCGCCGAGCAGCGCACCGAGCTCATCGCGCGCGCGCAGACGGCCGCTCACGCGCTGGGTCTGTGAGCGGCCGGATCGGCCTTCGGCTTATCGTTTCAGAACATCAGTGATCTGCTGATATTCAGTAAAAATCAGCGATACACTGTTCCCATGCCCGTTGCGGTGATCGTCGACATCATCGGCTCGCGCGGTATCGCCGACC
This sequence comes from Microbacterium sp. BWT-B31, assembly GCF_041379855.1. Classification (NCBI taxonomy): domain Bacteria; kingdom Bacillati; phylum Actinomycetota; class Actinomycetes; order Micrococcales; family Microbacteriaceae; genus Microbacterium; species Microbacterium sp. BWT-B31. Next base: position 7,781 of record NZ_JBFECU010000003.1, on the reverse strand, counting down.
GCGTCGCCGCTCAGCGCGCGCTCGATGACACGGTCGCCGCCATCACCGATGCCGGGCCCACGCCCACGACCGCGCTGCACCCGATCGTCGGCGACGAGCTGCAGGGCGTCTACGGCACGCTCGATCACGCCCTCGCCGCGATCCTGCTCTTCCGGCTCGCGCTGCCGGCGCCCCTGGACTGCCGATTCGGGCTCGGCATCGGAGCGGTCGGGACCATCCCCTCGGCGACCGGCGACATCTCCGAAGGTCCCGGCTGGTGGGCGGCGCGCGACGCGATCGAGACCGTGGAACGGATGCAGCGGCGCAGCGCTCCCGGCCTGCGGACGTGGGTGGCGGCATCCGTCGACGGCGACCTCGACCCCGGTGCCGTGCGACGGGCGAACGCGTACCTGCTCGCGCGCGACGAGCTCGTCACGAACATGCCGGAGCGCACACGGCGCCTGGCCTACGGGCGGTGCCTGGGCCTCACGCAGCGCGCCCTCGCCGAGGACGAAGGCGTCACCCAGTCCGCGGTGTCGCAGGCGCTCGCGAGCGCGGGCGGGTCTGCCGTGGTCGAGGGCTACCGGCTGCTCGCCATGACAGGCTGACCCGGCGCCGTCTCGGTCGTCACCAGATCGCCAGACGCACCAGCCCACCGACGACGCACGCCCACAGCAGGCTCCCGAAGGTGCCGATGATGAACCTCTCGCGCGCTTCGGGGGTCGCCAGTTCCGAGAAGCGGCCGATTCCCTTCACGGCGACGATCACGGCGATCGCCTCGGGATAGCCGGCGAGGATCGCCACGACCGACGCCAGTCGCTCGAGGTAGCCGATCACGGTTCCGCCGCGCATCAGCGCGGGCCCCGGCTCGTCGCCGGTCGCGGCGTTCAGGATGATCCCGCCGTCGGGTGTCTCACGCACCCGGCCGTGGGCGGCGATCTCGAGCACCCGACGGGTGAGCGGGTTTCCGCCGAGCACCGCCAGCGCGATGCCCAGCAGAGCCAGGATGAAGCCCATCAGGGTCGGCACGTTCACCGGCGACACCGCCACCACGGCCAGCGACAGCACGATCAGTCCGGTCGCGATCGCAAGCGACATCGTCGGGGGCCGGCGCAGGCTGAGCGTGACGAGGGCCAGCGCGCCGCACAGCGCCAGGAAGAGGAAGATCGACAGGATCGCGGCGACGACGTCGGCGGGAATCGCGAGGGGCATGTCGGTCAGTCTCGCACGAGCCGACGACATGACCTTCGACCACGCCCGGGCAGCCCCGATCGCCGGACGCCCGGTCGGGGCATCCGGCGATCGGGCGCGCGGTTCAGGCCTTCTTGCGCCTGACGGCCAGCACGATGGCGCCGGCGGCGAGCAGCGCTGCCGCGAGAGCGGCGGGGACGCCGATCGCGAAGGCGTCCAGGCCGGTCCAGGACAGTGTGCCCGGCTTGGGCGTGTCGTAGGTGTTCACGACGTTCACGCGCGCGCCCTCGGGGGCGACGACCAAGGTCTGGCCGAGGCCGGTGACCTTCACGGTCAGCCCGTCGCGGGCGCCGTTCGCGGACTCGGTCACGGTGACCTGCGTACCCAGCGGCACGTTCTCGATCAGCGTCGAGACGGCTGCGGTGGTGCGGGCGGGGATCACGATGTCCCGGTCGTACCCGGGGTACGAGACGTGGAGCACGACCTCGCCCTGCAGTCCCGCGCCGTCGCCGGTGAACGTCTTGTCGACGACGAGCGAGCCGTACTGGCGGGTGTAGGTGTTCACCACGTCGGCGTGTGCGCCTTCGGCGGTGTCGACCAGCACCTGTCCGAGACCGGTGACCTCGACGCTCAGCCCGACGCTGCTGCCGTCGGCCGGTTCGGTGATGGTCACCGCAGTTCCCAGCGGCACGTTCTCGATCAGCGTCGAGACGGCTGCGGTGGTGCGGGCGGGGATCACGATGTCCCGGTCGTACCCGGGGTACGAGACGTGGAGCACGACCTCGCCCTGCAGTCCCGCGCCGTCGCCGGTGAACGTCTTGTCGACGACGAGCGAGCCGTACTGGCGGGTGTAGGTGTTCACCACGTCGGCGTGTGCGCCCTCGGCGGTGTCGACCAGCACCTGTCGGAGACCGGTGACCTCGACGCTCAGCCCGACGCTGCTGCCGTCGGCCGGTTCGGTGATGGTCACGACCGTCCCCAGCGGGACGCGTTCGATCAGCATCGTGGTGGGTCCGGCGGTGCCCGCGGGGATCACGAAGTCCTGCTCGAATCCGGGGTACGAGACGTGGAGCACGACCTCGCCCTGCAGTCCCGCGCCTTCACCGGCGATCGTCTTGTCCACGACGAGTGAGCCGAACGGGACGAACGTCGCGGTGGCTTCCGCGCTCGCGGTGAGCGTGGCGTTCCTGCCGAGGATCAGCTTCTGCGCGGCGCCCGCGCCCTTTGTGAACAGGAACGCGGTGCCGCCCGCGATGGTCGCGCTGCCGACCGCGGTGAGGGTGCTCGAGGTCTGGCCGGGATCGGCCCGCAGATAGATCGCGGTGCCCGCAGGCACCGTCGTCCCGTCGGCGATCTGGGTGCCGCCGTCGGCGGTCCACATGGTCCCGCCGACCACGGTGACGGTGACGTCACCGTTGGCCACGGGAACGAAGGGCCCGACGGCCTGGTCCGCGAACATGGTCGTAGACCCGGGGGCCTGGATCGCGATCGACGGGGGAGTCGGCTCGGGGGCAGGGCCCCGGTCGAGGACGTCCTGAACGATCGCGGCGACCTTCGCCCGCAGGACGGGGTTCGAGTCGTCGAGGATGAACCCGTCGCTGAAGAACCAGATCGCGGCCTGGACTGCCGGCACATCTGAGGGGCTGCCGGCGTTCGGGAAGTAGTTCCCGAGCAGCTGCGCGATATAGGCGGAGTTCGGGACGTCGGCGTCGCCCCACGTTCCGAGCTGGTACATGTTGCCGGTCGTCGTGCCCGTCTTGAGATCGATGCAGTACAGCTGCAGCGTCTGGCCGGACTCGTCGCCGACGGCTTCGACGAGCGACGCCGTCGGCGAGGTCGCCTGATACCCGACGGGCGGAGCGGCGGGATACCCTTGCGTCACGTCGGGGGCCGGGGCCGAGGCTGTCGGCAGACCGCCTGAGACGGTGGCGCGGTACTGGAACGCGGTGATCGTCCAGCTCGTATCGGTCGGTGGTGGATCGTCGGCATACGCTGTCTGGGCGATACCGCCTGACAGCAGGACGCCGATCGCTGCGACGGCAGCGACCAGTCCCCTCAGGGACCTCTTCTTCTGGGTGCGCACAATGCACCTCCAAGTGGCTGCGCACGGGAGTGACGCGCGATCAGGTGCGTCCGACGTGGCGTCGTTTCGGTGACGACGGGTCGTCAGAGGAGTGCGACGGGGCGCTTCCGGGGTTCGACGAACCGCTACGGCGACGGGTCGCTCTCCGGAGGGGTACCGGGTCGCCTTCGGTGGGCGACTGGTCCACGGGATGCCCCTCGGGGTGGGGCACACCTTTATCTAACACCTGTTGTCAGACCACAGCGGATTATCCAGTGATCTCCCAGCGATTCACCATCCGGATCACAGCCGGCTCACGCAGTCCATCCAGGTAGGCACGGTAATGCGCCACCGCGACGGAGTGCGGCCGGTCGCGGCATCCGGCCCCTCTGTCTCGCGCTGATAGCCTGAGACGCGTGTCTACGCCCGTCGTGAGCGCGACCACCCCGGCAAACGACCCCTCGTTCGAGAACGTGTGGGACGAGATCGTCTGGCGTGGCCTCGTGCATGTGTCCACCGACCAGCAGGCGCTGCGCGCCCTTCTCGGCGGAGCCCCGATCACGTACTACTGCGGGTTCGACCCCACCGCGCCGAGCCTTCACCTCGGCAATCTCGTGCAGCTGCTGCTGCTGCGGCGCCTGCAGCTGGCCGGGCACAAGCCGCTCGGGCTCGTCGGAGGATCGACCGGCCTCATCGGCGATCCGCGCCCGAGCGCCGAGCGCACGCTCAACACGAAAGAGACCGTCGCCGAGTGGGTCGGGTACCTGCGCGCACAGGTCGAGCGCTTCCTCAGCTTCGAGGGCGAGAACGCCGCGCGCATCGTGAACAACCTCGACTGGACCGCGCCGATGTCGGCGATCGACTTCCTGCGCGAGATCGGCAAGCACTACCGTGTCGGCACGATGCTGAAGAAAGATGCGGTCGCCGCGCGCCTGAACTCCGAGGCGGGCATCAGTTACACCGAGTTCAGCTACCAGATCCTGCAGGGCCTGGACTACCTGGAGCTGTACCGCGCGTACGACTGCGTGCTGCAGACAGGCGGCAGCGACCAGTGGGGCAACCTCACCAGCGGCACCGATCTCATCCACCGGGTTGAGGGCGTCCACGTGCACGCCATCGGCACGCCGCTGATCACCAACAGCGACGGCACCAAGTTCGGCAAGAGCGAGGGCAACGCGATCTGGCTGGATGCGGCGATGTGCAGCCCCTACGCCTTCTACCAGTTCTGGCTCAACCAGGACGACGCCGACGTCGTCGATCGCCTGAAGGTCTTCACCTTCCTCACGCGCGACGAGATCGACCAGTACGAGCGCCTGGTCGCCGCCGAGCCGTTCCGCCGCGAGGCCCAGCGCAGGCTCGCCCTCGAGGTGACCGCTTTCGTGCACGGACCGGATGCCACGGCCGCGGTGATCGCGGCATCCGACGCCCTCTTCGGACAGGGCGACCTCACATCGCTCGACTCGGACGTGCTGCGCAGCGCGCTTGTCGAGCTGCCGCATGCGGAGGTGCCTGTCTCCACGACCGTCGTGCAGGCGCTCGTCGAGACAGGCCTCGTCTCGTCGCTGTCCGAGGGCCGGCGTGCGATCGCCCAGGGCGGCGTGTCGCTCGACGGCGTGCGCGTCGAGGACGAGGGCGCGCTGGTGACGGGCGCGCTGCCGGGCGGGGTGTCGGTGCTCCGTCGCGGAAAGAAGACGCTCGCGGGACTGTTCGTCCGCGCCGGTCGTTGAGCCGGTAGCGGGCGGGACGAGGCGCTCATGCCGTTCACGCCGAGCCACGCGGTCGTTGCGCTCCCGTTCCTGCGCACGCCGCTCGTTCCGGCGGCGATCGCGGTGGGCGCGATGACGCCGGACCTGCCGCTGTTCGTGCGCGGGACGCCGATCCGCTACGGCTGGACCCACGACCTCGCATGGCTGCCGGTGACGATGCTGCTCGCGCTCGCGCTGCTGCTCGTGTGGCGGTGCGCCGTGCGCCCGGCCGTGCGCGAGCTCTCGCCGGGGTGGCTGGCAGCGCGGCTGCCGGGGGAGTGGGATGCCGGCGCCGCGGCGGCCGCGGGCGAGACGTTCGGCGGGCGCAGCGACGGGCCGGGGCGCCGGTCGCGCGGGGTCGCGATCGCGCTGCTGGCGGTCTCCCTCGCGCTCGGCGTCGTCTCGCACATCGTGTGGGACCTGTTCACGCACGATGGCCGTTGGGGCGTCGCGGCACTGCCGCTGCTCAGCCAACGGTGGGGGTTGCTCGACGGCTACCGGTGGCTGCAGCACGGCTCGAGTGTGCTGGGTCTGGCGATCGTCGCGGTGTGGGCGGTGCTGTGGCTGCGTCGGCGTTCGCGTTCGCACGTCGACCGACTCCTCCCCGCAGGGGTGCGTGTGGCGTGGATGCCCGCGCTGCCGGTGGTCCTCGTGGTCGCGCTGGCCCTCGGCTATGCGGCCGCGGGCGGCTTCACGCCCGCGTTCACACCGCAGCATCTGGCCTATGCGGTGCTCCCGCCGGCCTGTGCGGTGTGGGGCGCGGCGACGCTCGGGCTGTGCGTGGGGGTGCAGGTCGTGCGGGCGGTGCGAGGCCGCGCCCGGGTGCGATAGGCGAGGCTGTCCGATAGCGGTCGCGCCGGGAGAGCCCGGGCGCGTCAGAGCCAGGCGGGTGCGTCCTGCCCCCACGGCCGAGGCGACGCGAACACGGTCGGCCCGCCTGCATAGGCCACGGCCGGGGCGGCGGTGGTGACCCGGGCCCCGGCGACACGGAACGTCTGCAGGTGCCGCGCCGGTGCGGCCACGGATGCCGCGGGTGCCGGCTCGGACGTGCGCGGCATCCCGCATAGCTCTGCCGCGACGCGGCGCAGCGACGTGTGCGCCAGCCACGATCCGCCCTCGGCTCGCCGACGCTCGAGCAGCGTGATCACGGCGGTCGCCAGCAGGTAGCCCGCGCTGTGGTCGAGGGCCTGCGCGGGCAGCACGCCGGGTGCCTGGCCGTCGGCGGACTCGATCCACGAGATGCCGCTCGCCGCCTGCACGACGCTGTCGAATCCGCGACGGGCCGGCCAGTCCGCGCCCCATGCCGACAGCTGCGCGACGACGATGCCCGGCTTGCGAGCGGCGAGCGAGGCGGGAGACAGGCCGAGGCGCGCGAGCCCCGCCGGGCGGTAGCCCAGCACCACGGCGTCGGCGGTGGCCAGCAGTTCGTCCAAGCGCAGTCGATCCGCGGCGTCGTCCAGATCGAGCAGGGCCGAGCGCTTGCCGTGCCCGGTGTCGAGGTGCTGCCATCGCGGCTCAGGCATCGCGGGCGGGTCGATACGCAGCACGTCGGCTCCGAGCAGGGCCAGTGTGCGGGTGCAGACCGAGCCGGCGATCACGCGGGTGAGATCGAGCACACGGATGCCGCGCAGCGGCGCATCGAGGGCGTCCGGACTCCACCTGCCGGCGTCGGCGGGGCCGAGGCGCGTGATCGTGACCAGCGGATTCGTGCGCAGCACCCGGTCGGCGACGGCGTCTTCGCGCGCGACCGGGGCGCAGATCCCGCCGGCAGCGACGATCGCCTCCGACGCCTCTGCGGCGCCGCGTGTGCCCAGTGCGTCGGCGACGGCCTCGCGCCCGGCGTCGGGTGCGAGGCCGAGCGCGCAACGCAGGGCACGCGCGTGGTGCGGATAGTTGCCGTGCGTGCGCACCCATCCGTCTGCGGTGCGGAAGAAGCCCGACAGCGGCGCGAACGCCGTCGGGGCAGCCCCGTCCACCTGCCCGTGCTTCTCGCTCGCGTAGGCGACGGCGATGCGATCCGGATCGAGCTCCACGCTCGCGGCGCCCGCCGCGCGTGCGGCGGCCAGCGATGCGGCGGCCACGCTCGCCCAGGCGAGGCCTGCGACGTCGGTGCGGGCAGGCAGGGGCACCGGATGCCGCGCCGCGGCAATGGACGCGAGCTCACGAGGGTGTCGCTCAAGCTCTCCCCACAGCCGGGAGAGCAGGGCGAGGCCCGCGTGCGGATCGGAGGACATGCGCGGACGATAGCCCGTCGCGCGCGCGCCCGCCAGCGGCCGGGGGCCGAATCCTTCGTGGCGTCCCTGTCGTGATCGAGCCGCATGCCCGAGCAGCCATCGGCCTTCTTCCGCGGTTTTCTGCGGGTTGTGGGGTGCGACACGCCCGGGGTGCGGGCTGGATTCGACGGATGGGGGGATCGCACGTAAAGTATTACTTGTTCGCCCCACAGGGAAGAGCGCGGGACTGAGAGTCCCGCCCCCCTCAAGCGGAGAACAAGATCCTTCCAGCCTCGCATCGGCGCGGCACGACCTCCGGGTCGAAGGAAGGGTTCGCCTCCTCCACCACGGAGCAGTCGAAGGCTGTGTGCGTCTCGAAAGAACGCCCGCTGCGATTTGACTGTGCTCCCATCGAGGGGGTAAGATGAACAGGTTGCCCTGCAGAGAAGGCCGAGAGGCTGGAAGGCAGGAGCGTCCGTTCCTTGAGAACTCAACAGCGTGCACTTGTCAAATGCCAAATTTTATCCTCGTCCAGGCTTTTTGGTCTGGTTGAGAATTCCTTTGGATCAATTTATGGATGTCAGTGACATT
>NZ_JBFECU010000029.1:0-9773 GCF_041379855.1 Microbacterium sp. BWT-B31 | reverse complement strand
CAGCAGCGAGCCGCAAGCTACCCCGCCTGGCTGCACCACTACAATCACCATCGACCCCACACCGGCATCGGAGGCCAAGCACCCATCGACCGCGTCCACAACGTCAATGGGAAGAACATCTAGCGCGAGTGCTGTTCCACCCGCTGCGGGTTTCAACAAGCCTTGTTCGCTTCCCGAACTGGCCTCGGGCTTTCGTCGTTGAGGGATGGGGTGGTCATGGCGTAGACGTAGAAAGTGCTCCTGGTCTGGGAGAATAGGACTTGTCTAGAGTACGAGGCGTCGTCACGCTGCCGGGAGTGAGATCACATCGTCGGGTACATGCCGCTCCGCCTCGCCATCGGTGGATCGACCGCGTCGCCGCGAACCGCGTCAACGCACAGGATCGGATCACCCGGATCGACCGCATCCTCGCCACCGATCCCGACCGTGACGACGAGCGTGTCGCGCGCCTTCGGAAGGAGGCCGAGTACCTCGAGAGGGTCGTCGCCGGCACCGTGCAGCTCTACCTGTACGACCACGACGCGTCACGCATCATCGAGATGATCGGCGCCCCCTCCGCAACGACGACGACCGTCGTCACTTCCGGGCCGGGCACCTACACCAGCCTGTTCAACTTCTACGACGGCGGAGTCCAGCAGGTCTCGAAACACCTGACCGACAAAGTCCCCGGCACGATCGCGTTCGTCTACAAGGACGGCCTCTTCCCCGGCGAGGACACGGCGACCGGTGGGATGAACGCCCTGAGGATCGGCGAGGCGAACGACGCCGACCGCGCCCGGAGCGCCGGGAAGCAGCTCGCCTCGTTCGAGGCGGGGATGCGGTCCGATCCGGTGCTGGGAGCGGCCCGACAGGTCGCGATCGGACACAGCTGGGGGCTCGCGAACGTGACCTCGTCCGAAGTCGCCGGCGCGCACTACGACAAGGTGGTGTCGCTGTCCGGTGCGGGAATGCTCCCCGAATGGCAGAAGAACCCGCAGACGACGTACCTGGATCTCTCATTCCGCGACATCCTGCAGTCCGGACAGGGCCTCGGCGTCGTCTGGGACGGAAACAACCCGCGCACGAACCCCGCGTTCGAGCACGGCGAGTACTACCGCGGACCCGACGACAAGTATCTTGATCCGGTGACGGTGCACACCATGGATGGACCCGTGACCACGTACGACGGGAGGGCCCTCGGCGTGCTCGTGGACAACCACAACCTGATCACACAGAACACCCCCTCCAACTTCCGTGTTCTCTTCGATCTGCAGAGATGGCTGGATGGCTAGGAACGCGCGGGTGAAGGTCGTTGCGATGTGCGGCGCGATCGCGATGCTGCTGTCATTGGCCGCGTGCGGCGACGAAGGAGGAGCCATGGATGACACGGCGACATGGCAGGACGCCAAAGCGGCCACCCAATCCATGGAGCTCGAGATCGCGCGGGTCGTCCCGGCGGACTCGATCGAGTCCACGGATCAGGCGGAGACGGGAACTCTGCTCGGCTGCAGCGGAGGCCGTCATCAGTGGACGGGTCAGACCGTGGTCCACCTCGTGCCCGGCACGGACGCCGAGGCGCTCGTGGAGAAGGTGATCGCTCGGTTCGAGGGCCGCGACGGATTCACCGCGGCCCCGTACACGACCCTGGACGGCGCCACGGTGGCCGAGATCGTCTCGTCCGATGGCGAGGAGCACTACTTCGCCGGGCCGTCCGCGAAGCCCGATCAGTTCGAGATACTCTCCGCGTCGCACTGCTTCACCCTCCCCGAAGACGTGTACCCCGGCGGCGACTTCTAGCGTCGCGGCTCGGCATCGCGCCGCGCGCTCCCGGGCCGAACCCTGATGGCGGCGGCGCGCGGTTCACAGGATCCGGCGTGTATGGTGTGCGTCGAAGAGAGGAAGCCCCGTTGGCTACAGGCAAGAAACTCGTCATCGTCGAGTCACCGACGAAGATGAAGTCGATTCAGGGATACCTCGGCGACGGCTACGAGGTGCTCAGCTCCGTCGGTCACATCCGCGACCTGGCGGACAAGAAGGACATTCCGGCCGAGTTGAAGGCCGCGTACGGCAAGTACTCGATCGACGTCGACAACGGATTCGACGCCTACTACGTCGTGAACGCGCGCAAGACCAAGACGGTCGCCGAGCTCAAGCGCGCGCTCAAGAACGCCGACGAGGTCCTGCTCGCCACCGATGAGGACCGCGAGGGCGAGGCCATCGCGTGGCACCTGCTCGAGACCCTCAAGCCCAAGGTTCCCGTCAAGCGCATGGTGTTCCACGAGATCACCAAGGAGGCCATCCGCGCCGCCGTCGACAACACCCGCGAACTCGACCTCGCGCTCGTCGACGCGCAGGAGACCCGCCGCATCCTCGACCGCCTGTTCGGGTGGGACGTCAGCCCCGTGCTCTGGTTCAAGGTGCAGCAGGGCACGTCGGCGGGCCGCGTGCAGTCCGCCGCGACACGACTGGTCGTCGACCGCGAGCGCGAGCGCATGTCGTTCGTATCGGCGTCGTACTGGGATCTGGCGACGACCGCGATCAAGGGCGCCGACGACTTCGCGGCCCGCCTCGCGCGCGTCGACGGGGCGCCCCTGGCCCGCGGCACCGACTTCGACGACGACGGCCGGCTCAAGAAGGCCGTGCTGGTGCTCGACGAGGCGCGGGCACGGGCGCTCGCGGCGGCCGTCGAGGCGGCGGGCGAGGCATCCGTCTCATCGATCGAGGCGAAGCCGGGAACCCGCAGCCCCAAGGCTCCCTTCACGACCTCTACCCTGCAGCAGGAGGCCGGGCGCAAGCTCTCGATGAGCGCGAAGCACGCGATGAGCGTCGCGCAGTCGCTGTACGAAGAGGGATACATCACCTATATGCGCACGGACTCGACCGCCCTGTCGACGCAGGCGGTTCAGGCCGCGCGCGCGCAGGCCGTCGAACTGTACGGAGACAAGGCCGTGCCGGCGAACCCGCGCACGTATCGCAACAACAGCAAGAACGCACAGGAGGCGCACGAGGCGATCCGCCCGTCAGGCGAGGCGTTCCGCACGCCGTCGTCGGTCGCAGGCGCCCTCAGCCGCGACCAGCTGCGTCTGTACGACCTCATCTGGAAGCGCACGCTCGCCAGCCAGATGTCCGACGCCAAGTACGAGACGACGACCGTGACCCTGGTGGCGGATGCCGCGGGCGAGAAGGCCGAATTCACCGCATCGGGCACCGTCTACACGTTCAAAGGCTTCCTCGAGGCGTACGAAGAGAGCCGCGACGAGAAGCGCGGCGACGCCGACAAAGCCGAGGACCAGTCGCTCCCGACGCTCGCGGTCGGCGACACGCTGCGTCTGCGCGACACCGAGGCCAAAGGCCACTCGACCACCCCCAAGCCCCGCTACACCGAGGCGAGCCTCGTGAAGGCGCTCGAAGAGAAGGGGATCGGCCGGCCCTCGACGTTCGCGAGCATCATCGACGTGATCCTCGCCCGCGGCTACGTCACCAAGCGCGGGCAGGCGCTCGTGCCGAGCTGGCTGGCGTTCAGCGTCGTGCGACTGCTGGAGCAGCACTTCTCCGACCTCGTCGACTACGACTTCACCGCGGCGCTCGAAGACGACCTCGACGCGATCGCCCGCGGTGAGCAGAAGCGCAGCGAGTGGCTCAACGAGTTCTACTTCGGCTCCGACCAGCAGGTGGGGCTTCGCAACGTGGTCGAGAACCTCGGCGAGATCGACGCGCGCGAGCTGAACTCGACGCGCATCGCCGAAGGCGTCACGCTGCGCTTCGGCAAGTACGGCCCGTACCTCGAGGTGACCGACCCCGCGAACCCCGACGCGAAGCCGCGCAACGTCAACATCCCCGAAGATCTCGCGCCCGACGAGCTCACGCCCGCCAAGGCGCAGGAGCTCATCGACGCCCCGATCGCCGGCGACCGCGTGCTGGGCGAGAATCCCGCCAACGGCAAGATCATCGTCGTCAAGGACGGCCGGTTCGGGCCCTATGTGCAGGAGGAGAACCCGGTCGAGCCGGAACTCGTCGACGAGGCGACGGGCGAGGTCGTCGAGGCGCCGAAGAAGCGCGGCGCGAAGAAGGATGCCGCGCCCAAGCCGCGCACCGCGTCGTTGTTCAAATCCATGAACGTCGAGACCGTCGACCTCGAGACGGCGCTGCGCCTGCTGGAACTGCCCCGCGTCGTCGGCGTCGACCCCGAGTCCGGCGCCGAGATCACCGCGCAGAACGGCCGATACGGCCCGTACCTCAAGCGCGGCACCGACTCGCGCACTCTGCAGAGCGAGCAGCAGATCTTCGACATCACGCTCGATGAGGCTCTGGCCGTCTACGCGCAGCCGAAGTACGGTGCCCGCGGCGCCAGTTCGGCGCTGAAGGAGTTCGAGGCCGACCCGACCAGCGGAAAGCCGATCAAGCTCAAGGACGGCCGCTTCGGCCCGTACGTGACCGACGGAGAGACCAACGCGACCATCCCGCGCGGCGAGGATGCGATGGAGGTCACCTTCGAGCGGGCTGTCCAATTGCTTGCCGACAAGCGCGCGAAGGGTCCCGCGCCCAAGCGCACGGCGGCGCGCCGCACGACGACCACCCGCAAGACACCGGCGAAGAAGTGACCTCGCGCGGTGACGGCGGCGCGCATGACGCCGACCGGGCGCAGCAGTCGGGTGCCATGACGCCGCGCGCAGACCGCGGCGTGTTCGTCACCTTCGAGGGCGGCGACGGGGTCGGCAAGACCACCCAGGCGGCGCTGCTGCAGGAGTGGCTCGAGTCCGGGGGGCGCACGGTCGTGCGCACGCGCGAGCCGGGCGGCACCGAGGTCGGCGTCCTCGTGCGCGACATCGTGCTGCACCACCGCGGCGAAGTGGATGCCCGCGCCGAGGCGCTGCTGTACGCCGCCGACCGGGCGCACCACGTCGCGACGGTCGTGCGTCCCGCACTCGCCCGCGGCGAGGTCGTGATTCAGGACCGCTACCTCGACTCGTCGGTGGCCTACCAGGGCGCAGGCCGGGTGCTCGGTCGCGACGAGGTGCGGCGGCTGTCGCTGTGGGCGACCGAGGGTCTTCTTCCCGACCTCACCGTGCTCCTCGACCTCGATCCGGCCGCCGCGCGCCGACGCCTCGACGCCGCCGACAAGCCGTTCGACCGGCTCGAGGCCGAGAAGGCGGCGTTCCACGACAGCGTGCGCGCCGAGTTCCTCGCGCTCGCCGCGGCCGAGCCGCAGCGCTTCCTCGTGCTGGACGCGGCACGTCCGCAAGGCGAGCTGGCCGCGGCCATCCGCGATCGTGTGAGCCGGCTCCTCGACGGGGGAGCGGATCCGCTTCGCGTCGGTGCCCCCGGTTAGGCTGAACACCATGGATGCCACGGCCGACGCCGACCTCGCCGAGCTGCCCTGGGGCGCGGTGTGGGGTCAGCAGGCCGCCGTCGAGGTGCTGCAGGCCGCGGCATCCGACTCGCAGAGCATGACCCACGCGTGGCTCATCACCGGCCCGCCCGGATCGGGCCGCTCGACGCTCGCCTACGCGTTCGCCGCCGCCCTGATCGCCGAGCCCGGCGACGAGCAGACCATGCGCCAGGTGCTCGCCCGAACCCACCCCGATCTCACGGCGCTGCGCACCGAGGGCGTGATCATCTCGATCAAAGACGCCCGCGCCCTGGTCGAGCGCTCGTACTTCGGCCCGTCGCTGGGTCGGCACCGCGTGATCGTGATGGAAGACGCCGACCGCATGGCCGAGCGCACGTCGAACGTGCTGCTGAAGGCCCTCGAAGAGCCGCCCGAGCGCACCGTCTGGATCCTGTGCGCGCCCAGCGACGCCGACCTGCTGCCGACGATCCGATCCCGCGTGCGCACGCTCCGCCTGCGCGAGCCCGACGTCGCCGAGGTCGCGCGACTGATCGCGCGGCGCACCGGGGTCGACATCGCGACGGCCGAGCAGTCCGCACGGCACGCGCAACGCCACATCGGCATGGCCCAGAGGCTGGCGACGGATGCCGCCGCCCGAGCGCGCCGTGACGCGACGCTGCGCGGCGCACTGGCCGTGCGCGGCGTGGGCGACGCCGTCGAGGTGGCGGGCCGCATCGTGCAGGCCGCGACCGACGACGCCAAGGCGCTCACCGCCGAGCGTGACGAGGCCGAGCGCGCGAGCCTGCTGCACACGCTGGGGATCGCTCCCGGCTCGCCGGTGCCCCCGGCGGTGCGCTCGCAGCTCACCGCGCTCGAAGACGACCAGAAGCGCCGCGCGACGCGGAGCCTTCGCGACGGCATCGACCGGGTGCTCACCGACCTGCAGTCGATGTTCCGCGACGTCGTCGTGCTGCAGTTCGGCCGCGACGACGATCTCGTCAACTGCGAGCTCGAGCCCGAGCTGCGCTCTCTCGCTGCGGCGTGGACGACCGAGCGCACCCTGGTCGTGCTCGACCGCGTGTCTGAGACGCGCCGCAACCTCGATCAGAACGTCGCGCCGACCCTTGCCCTCGAAAGCATGCTCGTCACCGTCGCCAGTGGGAGGACCCTGTGACCGCCAACATCGCCCGCCGCGCGCGGCGCCTCGCCATCGTCATGGCGGGCCTCGCCACGGCATCCCTCGTCCTGTCCGGATGCCTGTACTCGATGATCCCCGAGTCGCAGCCGTCGCCGACCAAGAGCCCCGACACCGAGAACGTCGCGGCCGAGCTGCTGCCGTACTACGGCCAGAGCCTCACCTGGGACTCGTGCGGCGACGAGTTCGAGTGCGCGACCGTGGTCGCGCCCCTGGACTGGCAGAACCCCGGCGACCGCGACATCGACCTCGCGATCATCCGGCACCGGGCGACGGGACAGTCGCAGGGCGCGCTGTTCATCAACCCCGGTGGCCCCGGGGCCAGCGGCGTGGACTTCGTGCGCGACTCGATCACGTACGCGACGAGCGAGCGGCTGCGCGCGGCATACGACATCGTCGGCTTCGATCCGCGCGGCGTCCAGGCCTCCACGGCGGTGCAGTGCTTCGATGCGCCCGCGATGGACTCGTTCCTGTTCGACATCCCGGCGGGGGAGCGCAACAGCGACCAGTGGACCGCCGAGCTCGAGGCTGCGAATGCGGACTTCGCCCAGGCGTGCGACGAGAACAGCGACGGCATCCTGCCGTTCATCACGACCGAGAACGCGGCGCGTGACCTCGATCTGCTGCGCGCCGTGCTCGGCGAGCGCACCCTGACCTACCTCGGCTACTCGTACGGCACCTCGCTCGGCGCGACCTACGCGAACCTGTTCCCCGAGCGGGCCGGGCGGCTCGTGCTCGATGGGGCCGTCGACCCGTCGATCCCGTCGCTGGATATCGGCACGACCCAGATCATCGGCTTCGAGTCTGCGCTGCGGGCCTACATGGCAGACTGCCTGAGCGGCGACGACTGCCCGTTCTCGGGCACGGTGGACGACGCCCTGGCCGACCTCAACACGCTCTACGCGAGCGTCGATCGCTCGCCGATCCCCGCGGCGGACGGGCGGCTCCTCGGCGCCGACTCGCTCAACACCTCCGTCATCACGGCGCTGTATTCGCAAGAGAACTGGCCCTACCTCACGCAGGCCCTCACCGACGTGCTGGCCGGCGACGCGGAGTTCGCGTTCATCCTCGCCGACTTCTACTACGACCGCGAGAACGGCGTGTACACGACGAACAGCACCGAGGCGTTCATGGCGTACAACTGCATGGACTATCCGCTGGACGCCACCGATGAGGAGCAGGCCGCCGCCGAGGCGCTCATGCGCGCCGAGGCGCCCACCATCGCAGAGTTCAACCTCGGTCCCGACCCGTGCGAGCAGTGGCCGTACCCGCCGACCGGGGTGCGCGAGCCCATCACCGCGGAGGGCGCCGCGCCGATCGTCGTGGTGGGCACGACGAACGACCCGGCGACGCCGTACGCGTGGTCGGTGTCGCTGGCCGAGCAGCTGTCGTCGGGTGTGCTGGTGACCCGCGTCGGCGAGGGGCACACCGGCTACAACAAGGGCAACGCCTGCGTCGACGACGCGATCGACTCCTTCTTCATCGACGCAACGGTGCCCGAAGACGGCCTGCGGTGCGAGTGAGCGCGGACGCGAGCAGTCCGGACCCGCTCGGGGGCCGGGCCTGGTTCGCGAGTGGTCTCGCGAACCTGTAAGATCGATGATCGTGCAACGCGCAAGCGAAGCGCGCCACCTTAGCTCAGTCGGCAGAGCGATTCACTCGTAATGAATAGGTCAAGGGTTCGATTCCCTTAGGTGGCTCGAACAGAAACGGCCCGGGTTCGCCCGGGCCTTTTCGATACCACGGGGAGGCCGGATGGATCACGTGCTCGATGCCGTCCTCGAGATCTTCGCGTGGGTCGGAATCGGCGCGGGTGTCGTGTTCGGCATCCTCGCACTGGTGGTGCGCGCCGTCGACGGGAGTTGGGCGCCGGTCCACGTGGTCATCGAGGACGCGGACGGCGGCCGCGTCGCCCGCTGGTTCGCCGATGACGGCCGCGTCGGCGAGGCGAGGCTGTCGCCGCACGACGATCAAGCGCTCGCCGGCAAGGACGCCGCCGATGTCTACGCCCGCCGTGGGTCGAACGATCGCGTGCGGCTCGAGCGCACCTCACGCCGCGTGCGATTCACCGCGAGCCTCGCCGCGAGCCTTGCGGCGCTCGGCATCCTGGCGCTCGCCGGGTCGTGGGTGCTGCTCTTCGCCCGCGGCTGACCCGCCGGGTCGCGTCATCGGCCGCCGCGTCAGCCGACCGCGAGCAGTGCGCCCGCGACGAGCGCGAGGGCGAGTCCGGCCCACTGCACCGTCGCGATGCGCTCGCGCAGCACGATCGCCGCGAGCAGGATCGTCCCGGCCGGGTACAGCGCGGTCAGCGCCGACACGATCGACAGGTCGCCGAGCCGGAGCGCGACGAGCATGATCGCGTTCGCGGCGGCATCCAGCACCCCGCACGCGAGCGCGAGCCAGAGCGCGCGCGCACGATCGGGGAGCACCCGCGCGGGTGGCGCCATCGACACGTGCTCGAGGTCGGCGTGGCCGCTGGGCATCACGCCGACCGCGGGCGCCGAGACGTCCAGGACGGATGCCGCCTCCCGCCCGCGCCGCACGGCGGCGATCGCGAGCCCGGCCACGAGCGCACCGGTGACGACGCTGCTGGTCGCGCGGCTCATGACCAGCGGCACGAGCCCGCTCGCGTGGCTGGTCTGATCGATCACGATGAGGAATCCGCCGATCGCTGCCCCCGCGCCGACGGCCATGACGATGCCGCGCACCGATGGCCGCACCGCCTTCTCGCCCGGGATGAACCCCACGAGCACCACGGCGACGAGGGCGACGCCGAGGCCCGCGTACCCCAGGGGTGAGAGCGTCTCGCCGTTGACCAGGAGTCCCCACAGCATGGGGGCGATGGCTGAGACCACGGCGGTGAGCGGCGACAGGATGCTCATCGGCCCGATCGCGAGGCACGCGTAGAGCAGCGCGACGGCGACGATGCCGAAGACGCCCGCGATGATGCCCCACGCGACGTCGGCTGCGCTCCACACGCCGCCCAGGAGCGGCAGAGCGAGAACCAGCGCGACGAGGCCGGCGCACGCCGACACCGCCGTGACGACGATCGAGCGCAGGCGCTTCGCTGCGAGTCCGCCGAGAAAGTCCGCCGAGCCGTAGACGAGGGCGCCGGCGAGTGCGACGAGGGCCGAGAGCATTCGCCCAGCCTAGATGAGTGAGTCCGTTTGCCCTGATCGTCGTTGATGCGGCGTGGACGCTGTTAATGGCTGGCGGAGGGTGTTAACCCCGGTGTGTGAAAACTGAACTCAACACCCTCCTGATCACACT
>NZ_JBFECU010000028.1:0-11051 GCF_041379855.1 Microbacterium sp. BWT-B31 | reverse complement strand
CCGCATCGGCGAACCCGAACCCGCCCCCGAGGAGGCAACCGAGCCAGACCTGAAAGCCCTCACCACCTGACCCCCACCCTCGAAGGATCACGAATCAGATACACCACGTCCCAGGACTTGACCAGCGCCTGACGCGCTATCATGGCGGGCGTTCGCCAAGCCTCATCTGACTGCGGGCAGCCCCCCGGCTCCCACGAAATCGTGTCGTTGCGTCATGGCCACCCCCCGATCGAACCTCTTCAGAGCCTGCCGCGCACATGTTTGAACACCCCCGGATGAGGGGTTCTTGGCGTGCGCCCGACCTTCTGAAGGAGAGTTTCGATGAGTCCCCGAACCGCAGGCATCGCAGGCACGGCGGGCGCCGCAGCGCTGATGGCCGTTCTTGCGTTCACGTCCCCCGCAGTCGCCGTCGAACGGACGACTCCGCTGGCAGCCACCTTCGCGACACAGACTGCGAGCCCTGCATCCGCTCTGCTGGTGTCGCTCACGAACGAGTTGCGTGCGACGCTCGGGCTCGACGCGTACACGCACAGTGCAGCGATCGACCGGGTCGCGCAGGCCTGGGCCGACAAGATGGCCGCAGGCGAGCCCTTCGCCCACAACCCGGACCACCCCTCCCAGGTTCCGCGCGGTTGGTCCCTGGTCGGTGAGAACGTGGCCTACCGCTGGGACTCCGACGTTGCCGCGTTGCAGCGCCAATGGGTCGACAGCCCGGGCCATTACGCAAACCTCACCGGGGACTTCACGCACATGGGAGCCGCCGTCGCCATCAGCGAGGACGGGAGCATGTTCGGCGTGCAGGTGTTCGGCCGCTACTCCACCGACGACGGCCTCGAGGTGTACTCGCCCGACGCGGCGGGCTCAGGCCCAGCTGCCTCGGCGCCGACGATGCCGGTCGAGCCCGGCGCCGAGTCGGCCCCGGGGGTCGCGCCGAGCGCAGCGGCCCCTGCTCCTGGCGTGCCCGGCGATGCCGCGGACCCGGCACAGCATGGTGGAGCCCCCCAGGCGCCCACGCCGAGCCCACCCGCCGACGCCTCCAAGAGCACGGCAGCCACTCCCGCGGCGCCTGACCGCCCGGACACCTCTCGGAAGAACCTCGAGCCGGTCGATGAGACATCCGTCGAAGCCGAAGATGCTCTCGCACGGGGTCAGTCGCCCCTCGCCGTGACCGCAATCGTCGGCGGCGGGATTCTGGCCGGCTGCGCCCTCACGATCGGGGTCGCCGCCGGTGTGAGTCCGTCCGTCCGCGGACGTCTGCGGGGGCTGTTCTCGCCCAGAGGCTGATCGGGTGCGACCGCGTGCACCGAGGCCTCTGTGATGCGGTCCGGCTGTCCTGCGGCACAACGGTGAACGACAGCCGGGCTGGATGCCGCGGGCGAACGGGCGCATGCTGGAAGGGTGAGTGCGACCAATCCGGCGAACGAGTACGAGGAGCTCGTGCACATCGTCGAGCGCATCGCACGACGATTCCCTGAGGTCGCAGAGGCCGCGCTCTTCGAGCTCGTCGCCGATGTGCTCACACGCTACGACGGGGTGAGGCTGCGCGCCTACGTGCCGGTGCTGGTGGAGGGCGAAGTGCTGCGCGTGCTGCGATCCCGCGCTCGAGACGGGTCCGGCGTCAGCGTTTGCCTTTGAGGCGGGCCTTGGCCTCCTTCTCGATCAGCACCAGGACGAAGTCCTTCACCTTGGCGCCGGAGAGCGAGTCGCGGGCCTGCTCGATCGCGGCGGCGATCGCCTGCGGCGTGGCGTCGGGGAACCGCTCCTGAAGCCTGACTGCGATCTCTGCGACAGCACGCTCCTCGTCGATGGATTTGTCGTCAGGCATGGCTTGCTGCTCTTTTCTGCGGTCGTGCCCGGGTCTGTGCGTGGGCAGACTCTACCCACCACAGGTGACGAACGCCCGCACGACGCGGGCAGATCGCCGTCGGTGTCTGCGGATGAGCGGCCCGTTGTTCACCCTCGCCTACTAAGGTGCGCTCATGGCCAAGACGACGAAAGCTCAGCGCAAGGCGCTGGAGGCGATTGACGACGCCGCCTATGCGGTGAAGCAGGCGAAGAGAGCGGCGAAGACGCTGCCCGACAAAGCTGCGAAGAAGCTCCGCGATCTGGCCGACGATGCCAGGGACGCGGCCGGCACCCCCAAGAAGTCGATTCGGAAGAACCCGGGCAAAGTGGCCAAACAGGCAGCCCGCGCCGCGGGGGCGCTCGTCAAGGCGACCGCGCAGGCCGTGGCCAAGGCTGAGAAGAAGGCGCTCCTGCGAGCCGAAGCCGAACGCGCCGCCGCCGAAGCCGAGCGCCTCGCCGCCGAGGCCGAGGAACGGGTCTTGGCCGCCAAGGCGGCCAAGAAGGAGTCCGCCAAGGCCGCGCGGGCAGCAGAGCGCGCCGAGCGCGACGCCGAGGCCGCACGGATCGCGCTCGAGGCCGAGCTCGCCGGCGCGGACGAGCCTGAGCCTGAGCCCGAGCCCGAGCCCGAGCCCGAGCCCGAGCCTGAACCCGAACCTGAACCCCAACCGGCCGCAGAACGGGAAGCGACGGACGAGCCCGAAGCAGCGGAACCACCCGCGGCGGCAGACGAGCCCCCGACAGCAGAAGAGCCCGACGCACCCGCCGCCGGCGACTCGTCCGACCTGTCGTCGCTGACAGTCGCGCAGCTCCGCGCGCTGGCGCGGGAGGCAGGCAGTACCGGATACTCGCGGCTGACCAAGGCGCAGCTCGTCGCCCTCCTGTCCTGAGGTGACGGCGGTGGAGGAACCGGTCCGCCAGCTCGAGCTCGACCGGTCGGCGGCGGTGACGCCCGCGCGGACGCTCGTCGACATCCTGCGCGACACGACGGCACGCCACCCCGAGGCATCCGCTCTGGACGACGGTTCGGGCGCCCTCAGCTATCGCGACCTCATGGCGCGGGTCGGACGCACCGCCGCGCTGCTGCGCGACGCGGGCGTCCGGCGCGGCGACCGCGTCGGGGTGCGCGTTCCTTCGGGGTCGAAGGACCTCTACATCGCGATCCTCGGTGTGCTCGCGGCCGGTGCCGCCTACGTCCCGGTGGACGTCGACGATCCCGACGAGCGGGCTCGCCTCGTGTTCGGCGAAGCCGGGGTGCGCGGGATCATCGGCGCGGGAGGCGTGTACGTCCCGGCTCAGCCGGGGCCTGAGGACGAGGCATCCGCTGCGCTCTTCTCGGGGGATGCTCCGCACCCGAGCACCGCGGCGATCGTGACGGTTCCGCCGCCCGAACAGACCGACGACGCGTGGATCATCTTCACGTCCGGTTCGACGGGGGTGCCCAAGGGCGTGGCGGTGACGCACCGGTCGGCGGCGGCGTTCGTCGACGCCGAGGCGAACCTCTTTCTGCAGGGCGATCCGCTCGGCCCGCAGGACCGCGTGCTCGCCGGGCTCTCGGTGGCCTTCGACGCGTCGTGCGAGGAGATGTGGCTGGCCTGGCGTCACGGCGCGTGCCTGGTGCCGGCCCCGCGCGCCCTGGTGCGTTCGGGCGAGGATCTCGCGCCGTGGCTGATCCGCCAGGGGATCACGGTCGTCTCGACGGTGCCGACGCTCGCCGCGATGTGGCCCGAGGACGCCATCGAGAACGTGCGGCTGCTGATCTTCGGCGGCGAGGCGTGCCCGCCCGACCTCGCCGCGCGCCTCGCGGCGGAGGGTCGCGAGGTGTGGAACACGTACGGTCCCACCGAGGCGACGGTCGTCGCGTGCGCGGCCCCCCTCGGCGCGGGGCCGGTGCGCATCGGCCTGCCGCTGGACGGCTGGGTGCTCGCCGTCGTCGACGGCGACGGCGAGCGCGTCGCCGAGGGCGAGGTGGGCGAGCTGATCATCGGCGGGGTGGGGCTCGCGCGGTACCTGGACCCCGCCAAAGACGCCGAGAAGTACGCGCCCATGCCGACACTGGGCTGGGATCGCGCCTATCGCTCGGGCGACCTCGTGCGCTACGAGCCGGCGGGTCTGGTGTTCATGGGCCGCGCAGACGATCAGGTGAAGGTCGGCGGCCGGCGGATCGAGCTCGGCGAGGTCGAGTCGGCCTTGCAAGACCTTCCCGGCGTCACAGCAGCCGCCGCCGCGGTGCGCTCGACCGCGGCGGGGGTGCCCGTGCTCGTCGGCTACCTCGTCACCACGGGCGCCGAGTTCGACACCGCCCATGCGCGGGCGCTGCTGGCTGAGCGTCTGCCGTCGGCGATCGTCCCGCTCCTGGCCGTGATCGACGAGCTGCCCGCGCGCACCTCGGGCAAGGTCGATCGCGCCGCGCTGCCGTGGCCGCTCCCGGGCGTCGAGACGCCCCTCGCGGGCCTGTCGCCGGCCGAGGCGTGGCTCGCGGGCGAATGGCAGGCGGTGCTCGGGATGCCGGTCCCCAGCCGGTCCGCGGACTTCTTCGACCTCGGCGGCGGGTCGCTGGCCGCCGCGCAGCTGGTGTCGCGGATCCGCGTGCGCGTGCCGGAGTTCTCGGTCGCCGACATCTACGACGTCCCCCGGCTGAGCGCGATGGCCAAGGCCCTCGGTCCCCTCGGCGACGAGGGCCCCGCGACGTTCCACAAGCCCGTGCCGACCCCGCGCGCCACGCAGTGGGCGCAGACGCTCCTCACGGTTCCGCTGTTCATCATCACCGGCATCCGCTGGCTCCTCTATCTCCTCACCGCGAGCGCCCTGCTGCAGCTGACCCCGGGGTTCGACGCGCTCCCCCGCACCCCGTGGTGGGTGCTGGCGATCGGACTGATCCTGTTCGCGACGCCGTTCGGCCGCATGGCGATCGCCGTGGTCGCCGCGCGCGTGCTGCTCGCGGGGCTGCGGCCCGGCGACTATCCGCGCGGCGGGAGCGTGCACCTGCGGCTGTGGCTCGCCGAGCAGATCGCGGACCAGATCGACGCGGTCGGCCTCGCCGGCGCCCCGTGGGTGACGTACTACGCCCGCGCGCTCGGCGCGAAGATCGGACGCGGCGTCGACATGCACACGCTGCCGCCCATCACGGGCATGCTCGAGATCGGCGACGGCGCCGCCATCGAGCCCGAGGTCGACCTCACCGGCACGTGGATCGACGGCGACGTCCTGCGCATCGGCGAGGTGCGCATCGGCGCCGACGCGACGATCGGCGCGCGCAGCACGCTCGCCCCCGGCACCCGCATCGGGCAGCGCGCCGACGTCGCGCCCGGCTCGGCGGTGTTCGGGCGCGTACGCGCCGACCAGTCGTGGGCCGGCTCCCCCGCGGAGCGCGTGGGCGGCATCGAGTCGGGCTGGCCCGCCGAGCGGGCGCCGGCCCCGACCCGATGGCTCTGGGCGTATGCGGTGTCGTCGGTCGCGCTCGGCCTCCTGCCGATCGTCGCGTTCGCGGTCGGCGGGCTCGTGATCGCGCAGGGCATCCGGGATGCCGCAGACCTGGGCGCCGCCTTCCTCGCGGCCCTCGCGTGGCTCGTGCCGGCGGTGCTCGCCACCGGGGTCGTGTTCGCGGCGTCGGTCGTACTCGCCGTCCGCCTGCTGTCGATCGGCCTGCGCGAAGGGGTGCACCCGGTGCGCAGCCGGATCGGGTGGCAGGCGTGGAGCATCGAGAGGCTGCTGGACTCCTCGCGGACGGTGCTCTTCCCCCTGTACTCGAGCCTCTTCACGCCGGTGTGGCTGCGCCTGCTCGGCGCCCGCGTGGGGCGCGAGGTCGAGGCATCCACCGTTCTGCTCATCCCCTCGATGACCCGGATCGACGACGGCGCGTTCCTCGCCGACGACACCATGGTCGGCTCGTACGAGCTGCGCGGCGGCTGGCTGAGGCTGGGTCCGGTGCGGATCGGGAAGCGCGCGTTCCTGGGCAACTCGGGCATGGCCGCCCCCGGGCACCGCGTGCCGCGGGACGGGCTGGTCGCAGTGCTCTCGTCCGCCCCGGTCAAGGCGAAACCGGGTTCGTCGTGGCTCGGCTCGCCCGCCGTGCGCCTGCGCCGGCTGTCGGCCGAGGGCGACGAGAGCCGCACCTACCGGCCCACCGCGGGCCTGCGACTCGCCCGCACGCTGTGGGAGCTCGGCCGGTTCGTGCCCGTCGTCGTGACGTGCGCGATCGGGCTCGGGGTGCTGTTCGGCCTCGCCGCGCTGTGGGAGGCCTTCGGCCCGCTGTGGACGCTGCTCGTGTCGGGGATCGTGCTGCTCGCCGCGGGGGCCGTGGCCGCCGGGATCTCGACCGTCGCGAAGTGGGTCATCGTCGGCCCGATCCGCGCGGGCGAGCAGCCGCTGTGGTCGAGCTTCGTGTGGCGCACGGAGGTCTCGGACACGTTCACCGAGATGGTGGCCGCCCCCTGGTTCGCGCGTGCCGCCGCGGGGACGCCCGCGCTCGCGGTGTGGCTGCGCTCGCTGGGCGCACGCATCGGCCGCGGGGTGTGGTGCGAGAGCTACTGGCTGCCCGAGCCGGATCTGGTCGCCCTCGGCGACGGGTCGACCGTGAACCGCGGATGCGTCGTGCAGACGCACCTGTTCCATGATCGAATCATGAGCATGGACGCAGTCGAACTCGAGGAGGGCGCGACGCTCGGTCCGCACAGCGTGATCCTGCCTGGCGCCAGGCTCGGAGCCCACGCGACGGTCGGACCCGCGTCGCTCGTGATGCGCGGCGAGACGGTGCCCGTCGGCTCGCGCTGGAGCGGGAACCCCATCGGCCCGTGGCGTGCGGTCAAGGTGCGCGCCTACCAGTCGACATCGTGAGCCCGCACGATCCGTACGCACCGCAGAGCGGCGACACGACCTTCGATGTCGAGTCCTACGAGCTCGACCTGACCTACCGCGTGCGCACGAACCGTCTCGAGGGCGTGGCCACCGTCAACGCGGTGGCCGCCGTGGCGACGTCATCCGTCGCGCTCGATCTGATCGGCCTGCGCGCGTCCCGCGTCCGCGTGGACGGCGATCGGCGGACGCGCTTCGCCCAGGGACCACGGAAGGTGCGGGTCGCGCTCCCCCGCCGCATGGAGCCCGGCGAGCGGTTCTCGATCGAGGTGGCGTACGCGGGGGCGCCGGGTCCGCGCCGCACGCGCTGGGGCACGATCGGCTTCGAGGAGCTCGAGGACGGCGCGCTCGTCGCGGGGCAGCCGGTCGGCGCGCCGACGTGGTTCCCGTGCAACGACCGTCCCGACGACCGAGCGGGCTACACGATCACGATCGCGACCGACGCGGGGTACGCGGGAGTGGCCACGGGCGCGCTCGTCGGCAGCGCGCGGCGCGGCCAGCTGGAGGCCCGCACCTACCGCTCCGCCGTGCCGACGGCGACCTACCTCACCGCCGTGCACATCGGCCCGTACGAGACCCGCGCGATGCCGCTCGACCTCGGCGCCCGGGGGGTCGCCGTGACGCTCGTGCACCCGCCGGCGCTGCGCGCGGCGGTCGACGGCGCCTTCGCCCCTGTCCCCCGCATGCTCGCGCTCTTCGAACGGGACTTCGGCCCCTACCCGCAGGACGCGTGCACGCTGGTCGTCACGCCGGATGCGCTCGAGATCCCGCTCGAAGCCCAGGGCATGGCGGTGTTCGGATCGAACCACCTCGATGCGGCGTCCGAGCGCCTGGTCGCGCACGAGCTCGCGCACCAGTGGTTCGGCAACAGCGTGGGGCTCGCCCGGTGGCAGGACATCTGGCTCAACGAGGGGTTCGCCTGCTACGCCGAGTGGCTGTGGTCCGAGGCGGCCGGTCGGCAGACCGTGGCCGAGAAGGCCGAGCGGCATCACGCCCGCCTGGCGGGGATGCCGCAGGACCTCGTGCTCTCGGACCCGGGGCCGGCGCTCATGTTCGACGACCGCGTCTACAAGCGGGGTGCGCTCACGCTGTACGCGCTGCGCCGCTTCGCCGGAGACGCGACGTTCTCGGCGCTGATGCGCGAATGGGTGCGGGCGGGCGCCGGCGAGGTGGTGACGACGGCCGACTTTCGGGCCCTGGCCGTGCGCATGGCGGGCCCCGGCGCCGACGACCTTCTCACCGGGTGGCTGGATCTGCCCCCGCTGCCCGCGCTCCCCCGCTGAGCGCGACGCTCACGAGGATGCCGGGCGGCCCGTCCAGGTCCCACCCCGACACGGCGGCGCCGCCTGGCACCGTGGCGTGCCACGCGGCGGTTCCCACGGGCGTGATGACCACGGTGCCGGGGTCCACCCGCAGCCCGCGAGAGTCGGCCTTGAGCGCCGCCTCGGTGCGCACCCAGTCGCGCAGGCCCACGCCTGTGCGGGTGCCGAGCACTCCGCGCAGGCCGGCGGCGTCGCGGACCGGGTCGGACTCCGCCTCGGCGTCGATCGCGAACCCACCCGGCCCCGCGTCGGCGACGGCGACCACCGCGACGGCGCCCGCATAGGCGACGGCCGGCCGGGCCGAGGCATCCGTCGTCCGTACCGGACCGTGCGGCCCCCCGCACCGAGGGCACGGGTTGGTAAGCTCCGTGCCCGGCGCCAGCAGTTCGCGCAGCAGCGCCCACGCCGTCTCGCGCCGCGGCGTGCCCTCGGGCACCGCCCGCCAGGCCAGACGAACCGTGGTGGCCGGCTCGGTCGGCAGCGTGACCTCGCGCGGCACGGGCAGGGCGGCGTGGTCATGCGGGTGCGACACGGCGCGCTCCTTCTGCGGTGGTCTTCTCGAGACTGCCACGAGTCGCGGCCTACTCCGATTCACGGAGCATCCCCACCGCCGTCGCGCACGCATCCCCGCGCCACGCCTCGACGCCCTCTCGCACGGCGAAGCCGGCGATGACCAGGCCCGCGGCGGCATCGGCCCACCACCAGCCGAAGAGGCTGTTGACGAGCAGCCCGACGAGCACCGAGGCAGAAAGATACGCGCAGATCAGGGTCTGCTTCGAGTCGGCGACCGCCGTCGCCGAGCCGAGCTCGCGGCCGGCGCGGCGCTCGGCGAGCGACAGAAGCGGCATCACGGCGACACTGAGCGCGGTGACGACCAGGCCCACAGGGCTGTGCTCGGCCTCGATCCGCAGCACGAGCGTGGCCAGCGACGTGATCGTGACGTAGGCGGCGAGCGCGAAGAACGCGATCGCGATGACGCGGAGGGTGCCCCGCTCCCACCGTTCGGGGTCGCGCCGTGTGAACTGCCACGCCACCGCGGCCGCCGAGAGCACCTCGATCGTCGAGTCGAGCCCGAAGGCCACCAGCGCGCCCGACGAGGCGATCGTTCCCGCCGCGATGGCGACGATCGCCTCGATCACGTTGTACGAGATGGTCGCCGCGACGATCCAGCGAATGCGGCGCTCGAGCGTCGCGCGGCGCGTGGGGGTCGGCATCCGCTCGTTCATGCGCACGCGCACTCGCTGCCGGTGCAGCACTCGGGGTCGACCGCGAGCACCACCTGAAGCAGTTCGCCGAGCGCGGGTGCGAGGTGGGCGTCGGCGAGCCGGTACGACGAGCGGCGCCCTTCGGCGGTGACCGAGACCAGTCCGCACCCGCGCAGGCACGCGAGCTGGTTCGACATGACCTGGCGGGAGACTCCGAGCTGGTCGGCGAGGTCGGAAGGGTACGCCGGTCCCCGGCGCAGCGCGAGAAGCACCGCCGTGCGGGTGGGATCGGACAGCGCGTGGCCCAGCCGGGCGAGCGCCGCCGTGTGCGAGAGCGTTGCGGTGAGGGTCGGCACCCGGCTGACGATACAGCGTTCCGTGAACTATTGGAAGCGCGAGGGACGCGCCCCGTTCGACGATCGGAGGCGCCCGCGCAGCCCCGTCCCTCCGGACTGGACGCTTCCGAAGTGCTGCGCGAGCACGACCGCGGTGACGACCCCGCCGGCGGCGACCGCGACCGCTTCACCGGGCGACCGGATGCCGCGGCGCAGCGCCAGCACGAGCACGCCGGCCACCGCGTTGGCAGCGCCCCACGCGACGTTGACGCGCGGCGACGACAGGCCGACGCCCGGCGGGTCGGCGAACGGGGTCGGGAACGGTCGCCCCTGCACGCCGCTGACCCCGTGCGGCACCGCGTTGACGAGGAGGGCGCCGCCGAGCGCGCTGGTCAGGATTCTGCCTACCGTCATGACGCCAGGCTAGCCGCGCACAACGGTCATCGGCGGCGCTCGCTCCAGCGGGCGGGAACGGGGGCAGCGGATGCCTCGCGCTCATCGCTCTCGGAGATCATCGTCGCGCCGCGCAGGCGTGCGAGCACCTCGGTGCGCGCGTCGCGCACGCGCGCGGCATCCGTTCGCATCGCCTCCGGACCGGCCGCCTCCCACCATCGATCGAGCGCGTCGAACACTCCGGCCGCGTCGCGCTCGTCGACGAGGTCGGCAGTGACCCGGGCGAGGCCGGTCTGACGCCCCGAGCGGTCGGCCCGCAGCCCGTGCCGCCACAGCACGAGCGCGGCGATGCCGGCACCCGTCAGCATCGCGAGACCGAGGATCACCGGCATGCCCCCGGCACCGGCCGCACCCCACCCCACCACGATCGCGACAGCCGCGGCGACGAGCCACAGCCCGCCGAAGAACAGGTCGATCACGGCCGGCGCACGCGCCCCCCACAGCGATCCGTTCGCACGGCGCGGCTCGAGCCACCACAGCAGCGCCACCGACACCACCGCCAGCACCCCCGCGGTCAGCATGCCGCCGTCGAGCGCGAGAGGCCGGCCCCGCGGCACCGCGATGGGGGCCACCGCGAACGCGCCGAGCAGGAACGCGACGATCAGCAGAGCGCGATGAAGCCCGGTCGAGGTTCGCACGCGGGCTGCGCGCGGGTCGCGTCGCCGGTTGGCGGCCTGCACCGCGGCGGCCCGTGCACGGTCCCGATCCGCGCGAAGGCCGGGGTGGGCGGCGAGCACGGCGACCCGCCACGCATCGTCGATCGCCGCCCGCGCGTCCACGTAGTCCGCTTCGGCCAGGACGAGATCGATGCGGCCGAGCGTGCGGTCGTCGAGTCCCGTCACCGAGGGGCGGTTCGCTCCGGCCATGTCGCCTCCCGCGCGGGGTCCGACGCGGCGACCGGCCCCGCACGAACCAGGCTAGCTGTTCTTCCCACGGTGGTTGTGTGCAGCGTGGCGTGATGGGGTAGGGCGAGGACCTCCGGTATCGATGTGGGTTACCACACTCACTCGATCCACGGAGGTCCTCGTGTCTTACGTTAC